>DFYA01000139.1:7177-11474 GCA_002382525.1 Opitutaceae bacterium UBA4094 | reverse complement strand
TCCCGCAGATCCTCCGCGCCACCGGGTTCGATCGTTACGTATTTATGCGCCCACAACCGCACGACGATCCGACGTTGCCGTTGCTCTTCTGGTGGAAAGCGCCCGACAGATCCCGCGTCCTCGCGCAACGCATCCCCATCCAATACTCCCAATCCTACGCCGCCACCCCCGCCGATATCGAGGCCGCCGTCCGCGGCGCGGTGTCCCAATGTTTCGCTCCCGGCTTCACCCATGGCGTCATGTGGTTCGGCGTGGGCAACCACGGCGGCGGCCCCACCCGCGAACACATCGCCAAGATCCTCGAACTTCAAAACGACACGTCTCTCCCCGAAATTCGTTTCAGCACGCTCCGCGACTACTTCGCCGCCGTCGAAGCCGAACCCGCCTTCAAGCGCCTTCCCTCGATCGACCGCGAACTCAACTTCCTCCTGCGCGGTTGCTACAGCTCGACCGGCCTCGTCAAACAGCTCCATCGCGCCAACGAAAAAGCGCTTTTCGCCGCCGAGTCACTCACGTGTCTGAGCAACGTTCCCCGCACGCGCTCCGCCTCGTCTTCATCGCGCAGCTCCGCGTCGTCGTTCGCCGACCTTCGCGACGCGTGGTGGCACCACCTGTTTAACGAGTTCCACGACATCCTCGCCGGCACGTGCGTCGCCTCGACCGACGCCGAAACGCGCGACCGCCACGGCGTCACCCGCGCCGCCGCCCAAGAAGCCTCCCGCCGCGCCGCCTTCACCCTTGCCCGCCGCGTCGATACGAGCGCCGAAACCGGCAGCGTGCTCTTCGCCGCCAATCCGCTCCCGTGGGCCCGCACCGCCATCGTCGAACTCGACACGTTTAAAACCCCGCACGGTCGCACCGACATCACGCACCTCGAAACCCAAGACGGACGCGAACAGTTCCAGATCCAGTGGCAACACGCCGATGCCAACCTCGGCCCGTGGGGTCTTCCGTGGGGAAAACTCACCGCCGCCATCCCGCTCCCCGCCTGCGGCTATCGCGTGTTGCGCGTCGCCACGCGCCCCGCCGCCAAGGCCTTCGTCAATCCCTTCTCCGGCCAGCCGGCATCCGAACAATTCGTCAAAACCGACGGCGCGTCCGCCTCCTCCACCACCACCGGCCTCTCCCGCCACCCGTCGGTCGCGTCCGTGAAACTCGGTCGCCGCGAACTCCTCGCCGCGCCCGTCGGCCTCGTCGCCATCCGCGACACCAGCGGCGCGTGGGGTCACGATATCCCGTCGTTCGACCACGAACTCGGCCGGCCCGAATCTCTCGGCATCGAAACCCTCGAAGACGGCCCCGTGATGACGCTCACGCGCGAAACCTTCCGCTGGGGCGCCTCCGAAATCTGGCTCGATGTGCGCCGCTACACGCACACGCCGGCCATCGAACTTCGACTGCGCATCAACTGGCAGGAGAAACGTCAGATGCTGAAACTGGAAATCCCCACGCGCCTGCGCGGCGTGTCGGTGCGTGCCAAAATGCCCGGCGAGATCGCCCGCCGCACGCCCGAGGGCCGCGAGGAACCGTGTCACGATTGGGTCGCCCTCGACGGCACCGTCGGCGGACGCCCTGCCACCCTCGCCGTCCTCAACGACTCCACCTACGCCTACGCCGCGCACGACGGCCGCCTGCGCCTGACCCTCACGCGTTCGGTGCCCGCCGCCGAGCATCCACCGTTTGAATACAAGGACGACCGCCACGTCCATTTCCTCGACCAGGGCTGGCAGGAGCGCCGCTTCCTGATCGTCGCCACCGACGACGAGTCCACGCCGCTCTCGCTCGATCGTCTGGCCGAAGAGTTCCAAGTGCCCGCCGTGCCGATGCTCGACTCCGGACATCCCGGCACCGAGCCCTGGGAAAGCAGCTTCGTCTCTGTCTCGCCCGCCACCGTGGCAGTGCTCGCCCTCAAACCCGCCGAAGACCGCGACGGTCTTATCCTTCGCATGCAGGAACTTTCCGGCTCCGCCACCCGCGCCGAGCTCCGTATTCAAAACGCCATACATCCACTGCGCGTCGCGCTTAAACCGTGGCAGATCAAAACACTCCGCCTCCGCCCCGCCGCCAAGGCCTGGACCGCCGAGGAAGCCGACGCCCTCGAAGCCTAGTCCCCCCGGGCGCGCCGAGCTCCAGCTCGGCCTCGTTTCCTCAGCCCGGGGCCCGTCCTCTGTGACGATACCTCCCGCACAAACCTCCCGTCATCGACCGTTTTCGCCATTCTTCTCCCATGCGTCTTTCTTCGTTTAATCTCTCCTGGTATGCCCGTTGGCCCATCAGCCACACCGCGCTCGACGAATGGTCGCGCCCCGGCCTCACGAACGGCCTCGGCTCCCTCCAGGCGGCCGGCGATCCCACGTCGATCCGCCACGTGCTGTTCCCCCCGGTCTCCGGCGGCGAGGAATCCACCGCCTACCTCACGCTCAACGGCACCTTTCTCGCCGCCACGTCATTGCAGACGTCCGTCACCTGGCGCCCGTGGGCAATCGATCGCGAGACCACGCACGACGGCTGGCAAGTCGCCTCCACGCTCACAATGCCGCCTGACGTCCACGCCGTCCTTCAACGTATCCAAATCACCAACACAGCCGACGTGCCGCGCCCGCTCACCTTCTCGCTGCGCCTGTCGGGGCGGTGCGTGAACCGCGGAGTTGAGAAATGGTATTGGGGCGTGCCGGGTGTCGCCACCACGCTCGCCGGCCTGCTCGAATCCACCGGCCTCGACCCGCTCACCGAACGTCTTTCCCACGGCCTGATCACTCAGGAGCGCCCGCCGGCTCCGCCCGCCACCGATCCGCACGCCGGCCGCGCCTGGAACGCCCAACTGCTCTCCCCCGCGCCGCACGAATGGGCGCGCAACGGCGACGCCGCTTGGTCGTTCGCCTCCGTCGCCCCAGGCGAAACCGTCACCGTGCACCTCTCGCTCGGCCTCGGCGAAACGCGCGCCGAAGCCCTCGAACCCGCCCGCGCCCTGCTCGCCGAACCCGCTGCCGCCTTCACCGCCGCCGAGGTCCACTGGCTCGAACTCTGGCGCAGCGCCTTTATGCCGGACGGTCCGCGTTCCGGAAGCCTGCCCGACCTCGTCGTTCCCGACCATCTCGCCCCCGTGGCCGCCAGCTCCATTCTCAGCTTGCTGCAAGCTCGGCGCACCCACCGTGTCACCGACGGAAAAACGTTCTACAACATCTCCACGCCGCGCCGCGTTGAAGCGTGCTTCTATCCGAACGACTGGAGCATGACCGCCCGCTCCCTCGCCCAACTCGACCCCGAGCCCACTTGGCGCCAGCTCGCCATGGCCCTGCGCGCCGATGTGCGAAAATACAACCAGATCAACTTCATCACCGGTCGCGGCGGCGACGCCATCGGCCCGGGCTGGCCCTACACGGTCGACATCTACAACGCCTTCTACGCCGCCTGGCAGCTCTGGCAGACGAACGACCACGCCGATCCCGCCACGCTCACGTCGCGCACGTTCACCACGCCGGTCGGCGAACTCACGTTGCTCGGCGTCCTCGAAAACCTCGCCTTCGACTGGCGTGCACACCGCGTCGAATCGCTCGGCCTCGCCGACTACGGTTCCAAACACGAGTTGCTCGAATGCGTGAGCACCTACGAACACGTCGTCGCCGCGCTCAACGCCGCCGCAGTCTGGATGCTTCGCCGCCTCACCGACGCCTACAGCGCCCTCGGCCGCACCGCCGACGCCACTGCCGCTCGCAATGAGGCCGACGCGCTTCGCGACGCGTTGATCAAGCATCTCTACGTCGAGGGCTGCGGCTGGTTCCGCTGCCTCCAACCCGACGGACGCGCCCGCGAGGTTCGCCACTGCTGGGACACCGGCATGGTGCTCATGTGCATCGGCCCCGAACTCCCCGCCCGCATCCAGGAAGACATCGTCCGCTTCTTCCAAACCGAGCTCCAAACGCCCGGCTGGATTCGCGCGCTCTCGCCGCACGATGGCGACGCCGCCGTCAGCGGGCTTCGCGCCGACCACCAGTTCAACGGCGCTTTCGGTTCCTGGCCCGCCGAGGTCGCGCTCGGCCTCGTGCGGATCGGCCGTCATCAACTCGTCAAAGACTGGTTCGCCGGCATCGCCCGCACCGCCCGCCAAGGCCCGTTTGGTCAGGCCTACTACGACGAAGGGGTGTATCCCCCCACCCATGGCGGCGCCACCAAGGTCACCGAGGAGCTTCCGCAATGCTGCCATTGGTCCAACATCTCCGGCGGGCTCTTCTTCACCGTGCTGGAGGAACTGTATCCCACGACCTGACCATGACGACCCGCCGCCTCCGCTCCGTTG
>DFYA01000139.1:0-7081 GCA_002382525.1 Opitutaceae bacterium UBA4094 | reverse complement strand
GGCTACAATGGCGTGCCCATCCAGTTCTTCACCACGCTTCAGAAAAAGTTCGGTCAGCCCGACACGCTCAACACCGACGCCGTCCCGCTCGACCTCGCGCTCGAACGATTCCATCCCGACATCATCCTGCTCATGGTCGGCACCAACAACCTCGGCAATTCCTCCGCGCGCGAGATCAACGTCGGGCTCCTCCGCGGCTACCTCGATACGCTCTTGGATCGAATTCACACCCTCGCGCCGCGCGCTCACGTGATCGTCGCCACCGCCACACCGGCCGACAATGCCTACACCAAGTGGCCCCACATGGCGCACCGCAACGAACGCACCGCCGCCTACAATGATCAGGTCGTTCGCCCCGCCGTCGCCGAGCGTGCCGCCGCCGGCCGCCCGATCACACTCGCCGACGCCTTTGCCGCTCTCGACCCCGCCACCGACCTGAGCGACGGTGTGCACCCCAACGATTCCGGCAAAGCCAAGATCAACCAAGTCTGGCTCTCCGCCCTCCAACAAATTCCCCCGTTCAAAGCAGCCTCCGAACAGTCCGAGTAGTGTCACAGGCATTCTTGCCTGTGCTCAGCCCCCGGAAACGCCGAGCTCCAGCTCGGCTCCGTCTCCACGTTCTCGCCAAGGATACGTAACCCCGCCCCCACCTTTTCCTGCCCCGGACTCGTCACCACGCTAAGTCAGACTCCTCTCTCCCATGTCCGCCTCCACATCCGCCCCCCTGCTCCCTCCCCTCAAACACGCCTGGAAAGGCTGTATCTGCCAAGGCACCGCCTCCGAAATCCTCCGCGCCGACGTGCAGCAGCACCTGCGCTTCCTGCAAAAGGAACTCGGCTATCGCGCCATCCGTTTCCACGCCACGTTCCACGAGGACATGGGCGTGGTCGAACGCGCCGCCGACGGCTCCCTCGTCTTCAACTGGGCGCTCGTGGACAAAGTTTACGACTTCCTGGTCGAGGTCGGTTTCGACCCCATCGTCGAACTCAACCCGATGCCCGCGTGCATGGCGTCGGGCGACAAGACGTTCTTCTTTTTCAAGATGAACGTCACCCCCCCAAAGGTCATGGCGGAGTGGGAACAACTCGTTGCCGCCACCGCGTCGCACTTCATCGAACGCCACGGCCTCGACCGCGTGCGCCGCTGGAAATTCGAGGTCTGGAACGAGCCCAATCTCAACAACCAGTTCTGGTCCGGCACGCAGGAGGAATACTTCGAACTCTACGCCGCCAGCGCCCGCGCCCTCAAGGGCGTGCACCCCGACCTCCAGGTCGGCGGACCCGCCTCGGCCGGCGGCGAGATGGTTCACGCCTTCGCCGCGTGGTGCTCCGAGCGCGGCGTGCCGATGGATTTTTTTAGCTATCATTATTATCCCATGGCCGAATATGGCCAATACCCGTGGCGCGAGGGCTCGCCCTTCAGCCCCGGCCAGTGCTTCGCCGAGGAGTTTCGCAAAACCCGTGCGACCCTCACCGAGAACGGCTTCGGCCACATCCCGCACATCATCACCGAGTGGAACATCCTCCACTGCGGCACCAACGGCAAAGCCAAGTGGGTCGGCTCGTCCGACGTCGTGCGCCTCTTCGGTTGTGCCGCCGTGCTCCACCACAACCTCCACGCCGAACCGCACGTGGACGTGCTCGGCTACTGGACCGCCTCCGACGTCATGCACGAGGCCCGCGTGACCCATCGTCGCTACGACGACCGCAACCAGCATTACGGCATCCTCAACATCGCCGGTGAGCCCAAACCCGCCTACCACGCCTTCGCGTTCCTCAAACGCCTCACCGGTCCGCGCTACGATATCCAACTTCCAGCCAAACCCGCCCTCGCCGACCTGATCGTCACCGACGAAACCGTATCCACCCGGGCACTACTCTGGAACTTCCACATGCCGGAGATGAAGGCGCAGACCTGGACCGGCCGCCTGGCCCTCCCGCTCCCGCCCGCCCTCGCCTCCGCCAAACAAGTCCGCCTCGCCACCGCGCTCGTCACCGCCGGCGCAGGCAGCGCCTACGAGACGTGGATCGCCCTTGGTCGTCCCGCCAGCCTCACGCGCGTCGACGAGGAAGCGCTCCGCACCGCCGCCTGGCCGCGCCAGGCCTCGCGTTATGTCGAGGTCATCGACGGCCACGCCACGCTTGAATTCACGCTCGCCCGAGACGAGGTCCTCTTTGTCGAAACCCTCCCCGTCGAGTCCGGCGTAGTCATGGGCACGTCCGCCGAAATCGCCGCCCTCAACCACGCCCTCGAATACCCCGGCGCTTCCTGAAACGTGGCACAGGCATTCCTGCCTGTGCTCCGTCACCCTCCACCCGGGAACGCCGAGTTCCAGCTCGGCCCTATTTGCCCCGCTTCCATGTCCACCTTCACCCCTTGGATCGGCCGCCACGACGGTTCCCAGCTCGAATCCTCCGTCGCCGCCAACCCGCCCCCGCAGGCCTTCGCCGACGCCACGTGGGCGTGGCACCTCTCTCAATCCGGCGACGCGACCTCCACCGAGGGCGCCACGTTGTCCTACCGCGCCGAGGTCCTCTCGGGCCGCGCCGTCGGCATCGCCGTCGGCGCGGAACTCGTCCTGCCCGACTGGTCGCGCGACCACTACTTCCTCGTGCCCGGAGCGATCTACGCGGGCAACCGTTTCGCCTCCGTGCCGGTGCCCTACTCGCCGCGCCAGCCCGCCGACCGCGTCGGCCCCGACGCGCCGGAGATGGTGGCCGACATCCCCCGGCTCTCCGTCGAGAAGACCTCGTCTTCCCTCGCCTGGAAAAGCGGCGAGGCCGCCCTCCCCGCCATCGGTTGGTTCGACCCGCACACCCGCCGCGCCACCCTGCTGCTCGCGCCCGTCGTCGGTGGCGCCCTCGAGGCCGGATTCTTCTGCGAGGAGAACGCAACCGGCGACACGCTGCGTCTGCGCATCAGTGTTCCCGGCGTGCGCCCGCATCGCTACCTTCACATGAAGAGCGCCGTGCCCAGCGCCGACACCGGAACCGACCTCAACCCCGGCGACTCGCTGACCCTCACGCTGCGCCTCTGGACCTTCCCTGCCGATAACGTGCAAGCCCTCTTCGACCGCCTCTTCGCGGTGCGCACACAGGCAGGCACGGCCACGCCCCCATCCGAGCTTCCGTGGTCCGAGGCGCGACGCTTGCTCGTGGAGCACTACGACCGCGACATGTGGGACGAGACGACGGGGCTTTACCGCACCGATTGCCGTCCCGGCACGCGCCATCCTTACCAGACCGGCTGGTGCGGCGGCCTCATCGCCGAATACGCCCTCGACGACGCCACCGACCTCGACTCCGTCACCGCCGCGCGCATCGACCGACACCTCGACACCGCCCTCGATGCCGGCGTCGCGCGCCCGTCCGGTCTGCTCTACGGCAAACACTCGCCCGAACCCGGCTGGGCCTCCGACTTCTGGTTCGACACCGCTAACCGCCCTTGGACTGCGCGCTGGAACCTCGTGCGACGCCAAGGCGACGCGTTGTTCTACCTGCTCCGCCTCCTCGAAGCGCGCGAAGCCGCCGGTCGCGCTCCCGTGCCCAAAACGTGGATACACACTACCCGCGGCCTCGCCCGCGCTCTCGTGGACGTGTGGCAACGCGCCGGCCAATTCGGCCACTTTGTCGATCAATGGAGCGGCGAAATCCTCGTCGGCAACTCCACCAGCGGCGCCATCATCCCGGCCGCGCTCGCCCGCGCCGCCCGGCGTTTCGACGACCCGGAGATGCGGGCCGTCGCCGAAGCCTCCGCCCGCCGCTTCCGTGATCACGACCTCGCCCGCGCCGTCACCACCGGCGGCCCGGCCGACGCCCTGCAAGCGCCCGACAGCGAGGCTATCGCCGCGCTACTGGAGAGTTTTATCGAATTGTGGGAAACCACCGGCGACGCGTCTTGGCTCGACGCCGCCGCCCGCGCCGCCCGCCAACTCGCCTCTTGGGTCATGGCCCACGACCACGCCTTCCCCGCCGACTCCGTTTTCGGGCGCCTGGGCATGGGCACCGCCGGCACGATTTTCGCCAACGCCCAAAACCGCGGNNTCGGCGACGTGCGTTACCTGCGCCTGCTCGAATCAATCGCCCGCGCGTTGCCCCAGTTTCTCTCGCGCGCCGACCGCCCCATCACCGCCGTGGACGGCCAGGTCCTGCCCTCCGGTTGGATGAACGAACGCGTCAACGTCAACGACTGGGACGACAACGTCGGCGGCGTGTTCTTCGGTCCGTGTTGGTGCGAGGTGTCGCTCCTGCTCACGATCCGCGAACTCCCCGGCGTTTACGCCCAACCCGACACCGGCGTGCTCGCCGCGCTCGACCACGTCGAGGCGCGCTGGGACACCGACGGCACGCTCCTCCTGCGCAACCTCACCGCGAAGCCCGCCGAGGTCACGCTCCGCGCCGAAACCTCCGCCGAAGCCGCCGCCCGCCCGTGGGGTCCCGCCGGCGCGCAATCCTTCACCCGCATCGCCCTGCCTCCGGGCGCCGCCGTGCGCGTGGCCGACGTTAAGCGCGATTAACACTCCCTGATTTTTCCATGACGCCCTACTTCAAAAAAAACACGCCGCTCACCATCGCCATGTGGGACTTCTCGTGGCTCCAAGGCCACCACGTCGGCGGCGCATATTACGACTTGGAACGCTGCGTGATCGAGGCCGCCGAGCGCGGCTACAACACCCTGCGCGTGGACGTATTTCCGCACTACTACGTCAAGGGAGGCGAACACACGTTCCCGGAGCGCGGCTCCAACCGTCGCATCATGTCGTGGGGTTTTGTGCGCCAGCCCGGCGGCTTCACGGTCAACGTGCGCGCCAAGGTCATCGAACTCGCCAACCTCTGCCGCAAACACGGTCTCTGGCTCGGGCTCGACACGTGGAAATCCTTCGAGGTCCTCGGCAGCGACCCCATCCCGCCCGAGCGCGAGGAAGCCGTCTGCCGCGCGTGGTCCGACACGTGGGTGCGCGCCCTCCGCCTGATGCGCGAAGATGGCGTGCTCGAACGCGCCGTCTGGGTCGCCCCGCTCAACGAGGTCCCGATCTTCCTCGGTAACCTCCTCCAACAGGTCCGCGAAAGCGGTGATGAACTCACCGAGGTCGGCAACGGCGAGATTCGCTACCTCCGCCCCGACCACGATCCCATCTACAAACGCCTCAACCTCTGGCTCGGCGAAGCCATCAAAGCCGAGATCGCGGGCGACAACCTTCCGCTGCTCTACTCCGGCGTGTGGGTGGAAAATTACCCCGCCCGTGTGCCGTCCATCTACGACGCGGTGGACGCCCACTTCATGCCCGACGCGCAGCTCACCGACGCGGACCGCGCCGCGCTCGAAAAGGCCGGCCCCGGCGCGTCTGGGTTTATTCTGCATCACAAACAGGAGCCGCTCGACATCGCCCTTTTCGGTGCCGCCTGGGAACGCGCCTGTCGCCGCAACTACGGCGCCATGCTCCGGCACGCGTTGCAGTTCTGCCAGACGACTCACAACTCGCTCACGCTCCCGTGCGGACACCGCTTTGCCGTGATCTGCACCGAGGCCTATGGACCCTGCAACCACCCCGATCTGCCCGAGATCGATTGGACGTGGTATAAACGCTACAATGCCGACGCCGCCCGCATCTTCGCCCAGTTCCCCTGGGCCGGCCTCACGCTCTCCAACCACGCCGAGCCGCAGTTCTCCCTCTGGCAGGACGCCGACTGGCACTACCAGAGCAACGCCTACCTGAAGAACTGTTCCCTCTGATCGCGCCGCCCCGCGCGTCTGCTCCTCCGCCCCGGGAACGCCGAGCTCCAGCTCGGCCCCGATCCGATCGCCTACCTCTGCACAACCATCCCCGCCTCACGCCGCCCATGCCCGACACCTCGCCCCGCTATCCCGCCTGGCTGCGCACCGCCGCCTTCTACGAGATCTACCCGCAATCGTTCCAAGACTCCAACGGCGACGGCATCGGCGACTTGCCCGGCGTCATCTCGCGTCTCGACTACATTCGCTCGCTCGGCTGCGACGCGATCTGGCTCAACCCGTGTTTTGAATCCCCGTTCGGTGACGCCGGCTACGATGTGGCCGACTTCTGCCAGGTCGCGCCGCGCTACGGCACCAACGCCGACCTCGAACGCCTCTTCGCCGAGGCGCACGCGCGCGGGATCAAAGTCTGCCTCGACCTCGTCGCCGGCCACACGTCCTCCGCTCACCCGTGGTTCCAAGCCTCCGCCCGCGCCGAACGCAACGACTTCTCCGACCGCTACATCTGGACCGACAGCGTCTGGCGCGGCGTGCCCGCCGGCTTGTCACAGGTAAATGGATACGGCGAACGCGACGGCAACTACGTCACCAACTTTTTCCACTTCCAACCCGCGCTCAACTACGGCTTCGCCCGGCCTGACCCCGACCAACCGTGGCAATTGCCCGTCGATCACCCGGCCTGCCGCGCCAACCGCGACGAGATGAAACGCATCATGCGCTACTGGCTCGACCGCGGCGCCGACGGCTTCCGCGTGGACATGGCCGCGTCGCTCGTGAAGGGCGACACCGACTTCGCCGCCACCATGGCGCTCTGGGCCGAGATGCGCGCGATGTATGACACCGAATACCCCGAGGCCGTGCTCATCGCCGAATGGTCGGACCCCGAGCGCGCCATTCTCGGCGGCTTCCACATCGATTTCCTCATCCACTTCAACCACCCGGGCTACAGCACGCTCTTCCGGGCTGAGCCGCGTCGCGACCTGTTCCAGTTTTTCAAAAACATGGGCGGAAGCTTCTTCGATCCCGCCGGGCAGGGCGACATCCGCACGTTTCTCGACCACTACCTTCCGCACCTGCGCGCGACCGCCGACCACGGCTTCATTTCTCTGCCGACCGGCAACCATGACATCATGCGGCTGGCGCACGATCGCACACCTGCGGATATCACGGTCGCGCTCGCCTTCCTGTTCACCATGCCCGGCGTGCCATACCTCTACGCAGGCGATGAGATTGGCCAACGCTACGTCGAGGGGCTCGTCTCCAAAGAAGGCGGCTACAATCGCACCGGCTCGCGCACGCCGATGCAGTGGGACGCGTCGCACAACGCCGGTTTCTCCTCCGCCCCCGC
>DFYA01000267.1:14737-17854 GCA_002382525.1 Opitutaceae bacterium UBA4094 | reverse complement strand
CGACACTGCGTGCGCCCCGCGCGATGCGTGATACGCAAGAATGCCCATCACAGACATCGGACAATAACGACCGGGCCCACCCGAGAATCTCCGATGCAGAACGGTAAAAGGCGCGCGTGAGTGACCCTCGATTGGGGCACATGCCCCACTTACCTCCGCCGCCGGAACGCTTATGATGCCCCTGCGCTTTCACCGAAACGGAGGCGCTTACATCATGGTCTCCACGAACAACCGTCCGGTCGTCCTCTCGATTGGCATCATTGCATGGAACGAAGAACGTTCGCTCCCCGCCACGCTTCAATCGCTCTTTGGGCAATCCGTATTCAAGCGCCTGTGTGAACGCCAACAACGGGCCGAGATCCTCGTGGTTGCCAACGCGTGCACGGACCGCACGGTCGCGGTTGCCCGCGAGATCTTCGAGCGCGCCGCGCGCGAACATCCGTGGGCTGAAGGATTCGTCGCCCGCGTGATCGAGCTGAAGGAGCGCGGAAAAGCCAACGCGTGGAATCACTTTATTCATGAAGGATCCGCGCCCGAGGCGCGTTATCTCTGCTCGATGGACGCCGACATCACGTTCCATCACGCCGACACGGTTCACAACTTGATGGCCACGCTGGAAACCAACCCGCACGCGCGCGCCTCAACCGGTCGACAGTGGAAGGACATCGCGTTCAAAAAGAACCCCTCGCTCAGCGAACGGATCTCGCTCGCGACGTCGCGCACATCGGGCGGCAACCAAGGTTATATCTGCGGCCAACTGTTTTGCCTCCCTGTCGAAGTGGCCCGCAACCTCTACATCCCGCGCGATCTCGGCGCCACCGAGGACGGCTTTATCAAGCAGATGGTCTGCACCGAATTCCTCACCAGCGAGGCCGACCTCTCCCGCATCCCGCTCGCTCCCGACGCCGCGCACATCTTCGAGGCCTACCTCGCCCCGCGCACCGTGATGAACAATCAAAAGCGCCAGATGATCGGTCAGACGATCGTCCATGTGCTCATCGAACACCTAAAAACCTTTTCGCCCCAACATCGCCGCGCGCTCGCCGACACGTTGCGCCGCGAAGAGAAGCGCGATCCCGTGTGGCTTAAAAAACTGGTCGCCGCTCACCTTCATCGGAACCGCTATTTTTGGCGCCTCTTTCCGGACCTGCTTACGTTCCGCTTCAAGCCGCTCGCGGAGAAAAAAGGCCTGCGCCGACTCGCTTACCTGCCCGTTGCCTGCGTGGGCTTCATCGTAACGCTCATCGCGTGCGCCCGCGCCCACAAAGCGCTGCGCCAAGGCGTGACCGACTACTGGCCCAAGGCCGAACGCCAGGCCGCACGCGCCTAAACGCGATCACGCCCCCAACGCTCCGTCCGCCGAGGGTGGCTGGGCGGGTCCCTCCGCCCGGTGTTCATTCGGTGGTCGGGCGCGTCCCCGCGCACGGATCCGAGTGCGGTGCCCGCACTCCGCATTTTTTGCTCCCCATGGCCCGGCGCGGCTCGCATGTTTGCCCTTTCCGGCGACTAAAAGCCGCTCAATCCGACGCACCGCACGCCACACGACGTGCGGGCTACCTCTCTCGGGTTTGGGTGTCTTTGGATGCTTGCTCCCCGGTGTTGGCCTCCTTCGAGGCGGGGAAACAGCACGTCCACGGCAGTCCTTCAGTCCGCCGCCCGACCTTCACGCACCATGAAAATCACCGCCACCTTCCCTGAACCCGACGTCGTCCTCATCGGCGGCGGCATCATGAGCGCCACGCTCGGCGTGTTGCTCCATCACCTCGATCCGTCGCTCAAGATCCAGATCGTCGAGGCCCTCGACGAGGTCGCCCGCGAAAGTTCCAACCCGTGGAACAACGCCGGCACCGGCCACGCCGCCCTCTGCGAGCTCAACTACACCAAGGAGCGCCCCGACGGCACGATCGACATCTCCAAGGCCATCGAGATCAACGAATCCTTCGAGCTCTCCAAACAGTTTTGGGCCTCCCTCGTCCGCGCAGGCATCCTCGGCAAACCGGGCGACTTCATCCGTCGTGTGCCGCACATGAGCTTCGTGCGCGGCCAGACCGACTGCGATTTCCTCCGCCGCCGCCACGAGACTATGTCGAAACACCCGTTGTTCGCCGGCATGGAGTTCTCCACCGACCCCGAGGTCATTGGCCGCTGGGCGCCGCTCCTTCTCGCCGGTCGCCCGAAAAACGAACCCATCGCCGCCACGCACGTCGAGGACGGCACCGACGTCAACTTCGGCGCCCTCACCCACGCGCTCGTCCACTACCTCGACTCGCAACCCAACATCAAACTCGCCACCCGCCACCAGGTGCACGACATCAACCGTCTCCGCGACGGGCGCTGGGAGCTCATCGTGCGCAACGGCCAACGCATCGTCACGCCGTTCGTGTTCGTCGGGGCCGGCGGCGCAGCGCTCCCGCTCCTCCAGAAGTCCGGCATTCCCGAAGGCAAGGGCTACGGCGGTTTCCCGGTGAGCGGACAATTCCTCGTCTGCAAAAACCGCGACGTCGTCGCCCGTCACGCCGCCAAGGTTTACGGCCAAGCCGCCGTGGGTGCACCGCCGATGTCCGTGCCGCATCTCGACACGCGCATGATCGACGGCAAACGCGCGTTGCTCTTCGGGCCCTTCGCCGGCTTCTCCCCGCGTTTCCTCAAATCCGGTTCGCTCTTCGACCTGCCTGGCTCCGTGCGCCTGCACAACCTCGTGCCCATGCTCGCCGTCGGCAAAAACAACCTCGATCTCACCGCCTACCTCATCAAGCAGGTCCTCCAAAAACCGACCCAACGCCTCGCCGCGCTCCAGGAGTTTTTCCCCGACGCCCAACTCAAAAACTGGAAACTCGTCACCGCTGGCCAGCGTGTGCAGATCATCAAACAAGACCCGAAAAAACGAGGCGTCCTGCAATTCGGCACCGAGGTCGTCTCCGCCGCCGACGGTTCCATCGCCGCGCTCCTCGGCGCTTCGCCCGGCGCCTCCACGGCGGTCGAGGTGATGGTGCGCATCATCGAAAAGTGTTTCCCGAAACGCCTGGCCGAATGGCGCGAGCCGCTCCGCGAACTTCTCCCCGCCTACGGCCACCGCCTCGCGGACGATCCGGAGTTTCTCCAAAAAATCCGCACTGC
>DFYA01000267.1:0-14583 GCA_002382525.1 Opitutaceae bacterium UBA4094 | reverse complement strand
CTCCACAGTCACTACTCCAGCCCGCCCGCCCGGGCCAGCCGCTCCTCAAACCGCGCCCGGTCTCGCGGAGCATGAAGCGTCCTCCGCGCGACCTCCGCCACGTCATCCAGCCGAGCCCGCACGGCTCGCCGCCGCTCGTCATTACGTGCGTGATCCGCGATCGTCTGCAGTGAGTCCACCAGCTTCACCAATAGCGATGCATTGCCCTCCGCACTCGCACGGATCTGGTCGAAGCCCAACGCCAGCATCCCGCCAAAGGTCGGTCCCCTCGCGATCAACTTCAGATTCCCCTCATCGTCATAACGGTAATCCGACGGAATCGTCCGCTCCGCCATCCGCGATAAAATCGCGGTCAGATGGTCCACGCACATGACTGCGGTCGTCGAGTCGTTCGTGCTCGGCGAAAGCGCGCGTAGCGCGATGTCCTCGATCTGTCGCACGCCGAATGCCGCGTCTTGTTCCAGCGTGCGGTAGCGGTCGATGTCGAAACACGCTCGAATCGCGTCAGCCACATCCTTCGCCGGCGGCTTCGCGCCCACGGCAGAAACGAGGGCGGAATCCGCCAACACGAATTCTCCGATACGCCGCTCCATGCGCAGCACCGTCTTGTGCTCGCGCGCGAGCCGCATCAATCCGCCGTTGTCCACGTGCTGAAGGTAACCGAGCCGGCCCGCCTCCACCGGCGACCAGATCATGTTCTCCACCAGCGGGTGTTTCGTTTCCTTGTGCTCGTCCTCCGTCCCCTGACCCAGTTCGTCCGGAAACAGCCGATCGACCGCCGCGAGCGTCTCGCGCGCCACCGACGCGATGATACTCGACGCCTGAATCGACGAGGCGATGTGGTGGATAAAAAAGATCAGCGCGCCCACCCCGCCGATCGCCAGGACCATGCTCACCACGACCGATAGACTCGGGACAAAATCATCCCCGTCGTTGTCTCGAATCGTGCGCAACACGATCACGCAATACGTGAAGATACCGGCGAAGATCCCGAGCACGACCTGCGTCACCCGGTCGCCCATAAAATTCCTCAACACACGCGACGTGTATTGGTTCGACGCAAGGGTGAGCGTCATGAGCGTCATCGAAAACGTCACGCCCACCACCGTGATGACCGAGCCGGCGATCGTCGCCAGCATACCCCGCGCGCCTTCCGCGCCCGCGCCGAACAGACGCGGCCAGTCCTCCATCCAGTCGTGACCCTTGATCGTGTCCACCTCGATCAGGCCCACCGCCATCGCGATGCTCGCGAGCACGATCAACGACGGCACGAACCAAAAGCTTCCGCTCAAACCACTCAGGTAATGCTTGAGCCTCGTCACGGCGCGCCTCCGTTCACATCGCGCATCGCCGGCGCCTTTGCCTCCGACTCCACCGGCAGCACGCTGAACCGGCCGTCCGTCTCCAACACCACCGCGCGTTCGCGTAAATCCGCCGCGCCTTGCGACCGCGCCGCCTGTCGCACCTCCGTTTCCGTCACGCGCTGCGCCTTCATCGCGTCACGTAGAAACTCTCCGCGATATAACAACAACGTCGGCTCGCTTCGCACCAAGCGCCTCACCCGCGCCGATCGCACCGACAACCACGTCACGACAAACTGTAGCAGCACCAGCACCGCCAACGCGGTCACGCCTTCCGTCAGCGCAAGGTCCTTCGACACGATGATCGTGGCCAGCGTGGACCCGAGCGCCACCGTCACCACAAAGTCGAACGCGTTCATCTTCGACAGCGTGCGTTTGCCCGACAGCCGCAGAATCACGATCAACGCCGCGTAGGCGCACACCGCCATCACCACGATGCGGCCGACGTTTTCCCAGCCGTTAAAGAACATCGCCCGCTCCTTTCACGCTCACGCTCGTCGGGTTGACCGCTTTGCTCGCCGGCGGCGGCCCGGCCGGGAGCAGGTTTTCTCCTTCTTGAATCGGCTGCGCCTGCCGCGCCTGCTCCTCGATCTCGCCCGCCTCGCTGTAGAGTCCCGCCTCGGCCTTGGTGGCGACTTCCACCGTTTCCTCGCCCTTCACAGATCCCGCCCCCGCGCGCCGCTCCGCGCCCGCCGGCTTTTTCTCGTCCGTCGATGCCTCGACCATCGTGACGGGCAAGCCTTGCGGGAACACCACTTCGCGGGCCTCGTCGGGCATTTCGATGCCGTTCTGCTGAAACGCCCGCTTCACCAGCCGAATCACCGACGAACGCACCTTGGCGAAGCTGTGCTCGCGCCCGTTCAGCCAGAAGAACACCCGCAGATCCACCGTCGCCTTGCCCAGGTTTTCCACGAGCACGAGTGGCTCCGGATCCTTCAACACCGCCGGATGCTCCGCGAGCACCCGACGCGCGATCTCCTGCGCCTCGTTGATGGAATCGTCGTATCCAATTCCCACGACAAAGTCGCCGCGCCGGCTCGGATTCGTCGTGAAGTTGGTGATGTTGTTTTTGTAAACGCTGGAGTTCGGTATCTGCACCAGGTTCCCGTCCAGCGTCATTACCACGGTCACGCGCACGTTCAATTGCTGCACAAAGCCGGTAACGCCCGTGACCTCGATCAGGTCTCCCGTCTCGAAGGGCCGCTGCATGCTCAGGAAGATACTCGCCAGAAAGTTCTCCGTGATATCCCGAAACGCGATACCCACCGCCAGGCCGAGCAAACCCGTGCCGCCTACCACGGTGAGTGCCAGCTGCGTGAGCCCCGAGACGCGCAACACCACATACGTGCCCACGAGAAACACCAACACGCCGCACGCCACCGCCGCCACTTCGCGCAACAACCGCGCTTGGACACGCGTCTTCAAAGTCTTCCGTGCCACCCGCACCGACAACACGCCCATCACCGCCGAGAGCCCGAGAATCAACAGGCCAAACAGCAGCAGCGGAATCGACCGCACAAAATCTCGCCACAGCGACCGCAAGCCCGCCCAGCCCGGACCGAGGTCCCAGATCTCGGGCTCCGCGACCACCATCTCATTGGCCACCGCGACGACTTCCTCGGTGTTCCGCGCAAGATCGCCTGCCCACTTTTTACGTTCCGCCGAGTCCACCTGCCCGCGCAAAAACACCACGCCCGCCTCCACCACGACCTCCGGCTCGCTAAACCAATCCGTCGCCGCCAACACGCGCTGCAACCGCTGCTGGATCTGCTCGTCGCTCGCCACCGGATTCACGCCAACCCTTGCCGGCGCGAGCGACAGTTGATCTTCGTTCGCCGCCGTCGGCGAGCCCTGCGCCCGCAGTGTCGCCGGCAAGACGCACCAGGCCGAGACGGCCCAGATTACAAGTATGCGAAGGGTTGTGCGTATCAGTTCCATGGCGCGACACCTCGCCCGAAGAACGGCCGAGAACTATCCCGCGACGCGACAGCCATTAGCCTAACCAGTGCCGCGAAACCCCATGGGGAGTTCCCCGCCGCGCCCCTCCGGTTGTTGCCCATGATCCGATCATTGCCTCCTTCGCTCCCTCAGCCTAGTTCCAGCACGATGAAAGTCCCCGAAAGCGGCATGCCCAATGAAACCTATTGGGAGTCGCTGTTCGATATCCCCTTGATTCTGGATCGGCTAAACATTGACCGCTCGGTCGGTGAAGTAGCCGAGCTCGGCTGCGGTTATGGCACGTTTACGATTCCCGTCGCTCAACGCATTTCCGGCCCCCTGTTCACATTCGACATCGAGGCCTCGATGATTGCACGCACGCGCTCCCGTGCCGCAGACGAAGGCGTGCTCAACATCACCCCCGCGCTCCGCGACGTGCTCTCCCTTGGCTTCGGGCTCCACCCGGAAAGCTGCGACGCCGTGCTGTTGTTCAACATCCTCCATTTCCCCCGGCCCGAAAAGCTGGTGCGCCAAGCCGCTGCCGTCTTACGCCTCGGCGGACGCGTGCTCGCGATCCACTGGCGCTCTGACCTTCAGACCCCGCGCGGCCCTCCCGTTCACCTGCGCCCCAAACGCGCCGACGCCTCACGCTGGGCAGACGCTGCCGGGCTCACGGTCACCGCAACCGTAGATTTGCCTCCGTGGCACTTTGGCGTCGCGCTCACCAAAAACGCTATCCCGCCCGTTTAACCGCGTTCCCCCGGCCCCACGCGCACCTCTTGCGCGCCCGCCCACTCCGCGTCCACCGCCACCACGCGTTCTCCGGGCTGCAACCGCGCGGCGGGCCGTTGCAAGGCCAACGCCTCCGCCACGCGCTCCAGCGTAAGCTCCGCACTCCATGCCGGCGGCCGGCGCAGGTCGCGCACCACCTTCATTTCAAACCGCTCCGCCCGCAGCGGCACACCGTCTTCTTTCTCAAAATACAGCGTGTGTCGGTGCACCGTCGGCTCACCGACCACAAACCACCCCGCACGCATCGCCGCCTCGCCCGCAACCGACACCCGCGCCTGCGCAAAGTCGTTGTCGTCCGTCGCGCGCCAACGGGTGACGTCCGTCCACGCCTCGTCCAAAAACGCCCGCTCGCCCACGTGCAGCCGCGCCGCCAATTCGTCCAATCCCGGACGCGCCCCCGGCGCAAACACCTCCAGCGCCCGCAACACCGCCCAATGAAACGGACTCAGCGTGCGACACGTCGCGATCGTGCACACCACGGTTACTTCCACGTAAATGTCTCCCGCGTCTCCCGTCTTCATACGCGTCGCTCCTCCCGCTTAACCCATACGCCGGGCTCGACGCAGGCGCCTTCCCGCCCCGCCAATTCGTAGATCGACCGATACGCCGTGGTCGCCTCCACTTTGCCCGAGCTCGTGCTCGGCACTTCCACCTTCGCATCGCCAAAGGTCTGCTCGCTCGCCAGCACGATCAGCAACCGCCGCGCACGCGAAAACGCCACGTTGATACGCCGGAAGTCCCGCGCGAATTCACCCGTCAACCGCGCATCGGTTCGCACCAAGCTCACAATCACGATGTCGCGTTCGCTGCCTTGGAATTGATCCACGGTGTTCACGTCACGCCACGGATCGAACCACTCCGACGGCAGGTTTTCGCGCCGCAAGCGATCGCGCAGCAAACCGATTTGCGCCTTATAAAAACTGATCACCGCCACGCTCAGCTCGCGCGTCTCCGGCTGCGCCGCCAACTCCGCCAACACACGCGCACACGCCTCCGCCTCGAGCGGATTCCGCCGCGAGGTGCCCACGCGTTCATCGCGCGCCGGACGCCCCACCGCGTCACGCGCCGTGTCGAGCCACACGAGATGCTGATGCGGCGACAGCCACCCGCGGCCGTTCGCGCCGAGCAGCTTCACGCCGTGCTCCTTCGCGCGCGCCAGCTTCGCCTCATCGTCGCCCGCCGCCAGCGGCTGGTCCGCGTAGAACAGATTTACCGCCGCCATGATTTGCGGATGCATCCGGTATTGCCGTCGCAGCCCGCACCGCGCCGCTTCCGGCGCATCGCGAAACGCCTGCTCAAACCACGACGCCGTNNGCCTCCTCGAAGTGCACCTCACGAAACAGCGGAGGCAATTGCCGGTGATCCCCCACCAACATAACCCGCCGTCCGAGCAGCATCGGCAGCAGCAACTCCGGCGGCGTGGCCTTGCTCACCTCGTCCACGATCACCAAATCGAACCGCGAGTTAAACCGAGGCGACGCCACAAAGTCCGGCTTGCCCGTCTCGTTGCATGTTCCGCCGACGACGTTGGCGTGCTTCAAATAGAACGCCTCGTCGTCTGCCGAAAAATCCTCCGGCGACACACGCTCGCAACGCTCCGCCCATTCGCCGAGCAACGTCGCCCAGCGAGCATCCCCCGACCCTGCGTCCGCCCGCGCCGCGCGTCCCACCGACTCCATCCACGCGCACAGATAGCGTCCCACATCTCCCGCGCTGCCTTCGCGCCGCCGCGCCGTCGAGACCCACGCCGGTCGCACTTCCGGGGACGCCGGCAGCCGCGACAACGCCTGCTCCACCGCGAGGTTCGCCTGCGACGCGACCAACACCCGCCGGCCACGCCGCGCATACTCCGCGCACACCGCCGCGATCACCGTCGTCTTCCCCGTGCCAGGCGGCCCCCACAACAACAGCAAATCCTCCAGCCCGAGCGCCCGCGACACGCATTCGTTCTGCTCCGGATTTAGTAGCGCAGACTTCCAGTCTGCATCCGTCTCCGCTCCCGCAACGCCGCCTTTCGCTTTACGCACATCAAACAACCACTCCGCCATCCGCGCATTCGCCGCGCGCCCCTCCGTCAGCCGCCGCAGTCCGTCCAACTGCACATCGAGCGCAGCCAACTCGCCCTCCATGGCCACGCGCAACACCCCCGCCTCCGACAGCCGCGGCGCCGCCGCGCGTCCACCGCCTGAAAAATCCACCTCCACCACAAGCCGAACTGCCTCCGCCCCCGCCGCGTGTGTAGTCTCAATTCGAATACGCCTGAACGCCCCTTGCGGCGCCCGCGTGTCTTTCGGGTCTGCGCCAACCCGCAACTCCTCGTCCAAGAACCGCTGCCTCAGCCGCCCGAGATCCGCCGCGCCATGATCGCGCAAATAGAACCGCACCGCCCGCGCGTCGCGTGTTTCGCACTCCACATATGCATACGTGTCGCCGGCCTTCGTCTCCGCGACCTTCCGCCGCCAATCCAAATACTCGCGCCACTTCGCCAACGTCGCGCCCATCGGCCCCGCTTCGCCGCTCCCTTCCGCCGCAGCAGCCACAGACGTCGCAGCCGGCACACCACGCAAAAACGCCACCGCTTCTCCGTCGCAATACGCGACGCTCAACCGCCCCTGCTCATACACGATATCTCCGCTGAACACGCGTTCCCGCGTCGCAACGGCTTCCATCGCCACCAACTCACGGTCCACAACCACCAACGCGCGCATGCGCTCATCGTAGTCGCACACGAGCGCCAACCATTGCCCGTTGTGCGCGCCCGGAATCCGCGTGCTCGCAAACGGTCGCACCACATACCGCCCCTTCGCCCCCACGCCACCCGCACCCGTCGCGCCGCCGGCCGACTCGCGCCGCATCACGATCATTTTCCGCACGGTCGAAAACTCCCGCGCGAGGTAGCCCAGCACCCGGCTGAGCTCGACCGCCCGTCCCGCCGGCACGCCCGGGCGGGCCCCCGCGAGCAACGCCGCCCAGCGTCCGGGCCGCGCCTGCACTGCGGTAAGATCGAGATACACCTTCATCAGAAAAACCGCAGATCATCCGTGCCCACGCCCCCCCGCGCAACCGAAACCCCCGCGCAAAGACGTGCCCCAAAGCGTGAACTCACGGAGGCTCGGTCTCTTCGCGCACAGCCCCACCGTCCGCTGAACTCACGCGCCCCGCCACGACTCCCGCTGTCGCTACTTCATGCCTCGTCGCGTCCCGCATCCGATGCTCCCGCCTCTTTTTTCGGTAAAAGCCCTACCGTCGCTAAGGCCGCATCCCTTGACGAAATCGCTGTCTGCCACCATCCGTCTTCCAGTGAAACTGACCTTTAACCGCGTGGCGTTGAGTGTGACCGTTCTTTCCGTTCTATCGACGGCCCCGGCGGCGTTCGCCCAAGTAATCCCTCAGCGAGTAAACGCGTCCTACTTGGAATCCGCGCCTTACAACTCTGCGGGACTTCTGTTCACCACGGTTAACGGCTACGAATATCGAGGCAGCGCCGTCGTCGCGCGCGATTCCCGGTTGCTCTACTCATGCGCCCACGTGCTTTACGACGCCGGTATTTGGGCAACCGGAGGCGAGTTCGCCCGCGCGTGGAGTTCCTCAAGCAGTCCGGCCTCATCCCAGACGGTCGGCATTCGGGGATTTCGCTACTATGCGACCTACTCTGGCGGTAACCGCGCCTCCGACTTCGCCCTCGACTTCGCGATTTGTTACCGCTCCGCAAACACCTCTTTCGGCCCCGCGTTACCATGGCTCAAAAACGGCCCTAACGCGCTCGCCGACAGTGCGGTTCCCAAACTCATTCTCGGCTATCCCGCGCGGCGCGACTACGACCGGGCCCGAGGCTACTTTTACCAGCACCAGACCGGCACCTTCACCCGGGCAATGCGACAAGCGAAAAACTCATACTATACCCTTTCGGGGGTTTCGACCGGGCCCGGCAACAGCGGCGGCCCCGTGTTGGCCTACACCAACGGCGCGTATGCTCTCGCCGGCATGCTGGTCTCCGGAAGCTCCAACAGCATCGGCGTCCACGGGCTTAACAAAGCCGCGAACAGCATGGCGGCCAACATACTCGCCGGTTTCTCGACGCCGACCGACACCGATGCAGTCAGCAAGACGGTGAAAAACACCCGCGAATTCCTGCTCCCCGACGCCTCCAACGCCTACAGCTACCGTGACCTCACGGTGTCGGGGTTGGGCACCACCAGCCAGACCAGCAAATTCAGCCTCTTGATTGAAACCTCCTTCCGCGGGGACCTGGACACTTACCTGCGTTCGCCCAACGGACGCATCCGCTGGGTTCACAAACATTCGGTGGCTGGCGCCGGTCGTGATCTTGTCCTCACCAAGGCAGATTACAGCACCACCTTCGCGGGATCCGACCCCAACGGCGTGTGGCGCCTGTATATGCGCGATTATTATCGGGGTGATCGCGCCACCTTCAAAAAAGCGGTCTTGGTCGCTTCAGGTAACTAACGCCATTCCGACCCCGGCTGCTGCCTGCCCCTCCCTTAGATGGGCCCACGCTTCTTCAGCCGTGAAACCAGAAATACCGGGGCCGGTTTCAGGCGAATTCCCCACCTATCCAGCAACGGCTCCCTTGACGTTGCACGGGACGGCACACATGCAGTCCCTGTGAAATATCCCCTAAGCTGCACGGTTAAAATCACCACTCTGTTAGCTGCTCTGCTGGCGGCGCCGAACCTCTTCGCACAGCTGCTACCGCAACGCGTTGCGGGCTCGTCATTAGGATTGGCGCCCTACAACTCAACGGGGCTTTTACGCGCGGAAATCAATGGCCGGGGATTTCGCGGCAGCGCGGCCGTAGCACGCGATGAACGGCTGCTCTACACCTGCGCACATGTGTTTTTTAACGAGGGTGTTTGGGCGGACGACATCCGTTTCGACCTTGCGTGGCATGGAGCCGAGGGTCCGGGGGCTACTGAGCCCGGGACCGCCCCGGTTCGCGGATTTCGCTACCACTCCGGTTACGCCGGCGGCAACTCCCCCGAAGCATTCGGAAAGGACTTTGCGATCGGTTATCGAAATGCGCAGACCTCCTTCGGACCCGTCCTTCCCGTCGCGCGTCAAGGCTCTTCGTTCCTCACCGATTTCTCGGTCGGCAAACTGATTGTCGGCTACCCCGCCTACTTCTTTAACAACGGAGCTAGCGGTTTCTATTATCAGCACCGTCTCGGTGTTACCTATTACAGGATGAATCAGGTGCGGAACACCTACCACTTCGTAGAGGGGCTCACGACCGGCCCAGGCAACAGCGGCGGGCCGGTTCTGGCGGTCACAGACACCACTTACACCCTAGTGGGAATTCTCGTTTCCGGAAGCCGCACGGGCCTTGGCATCTACGGGTTGAGCAAAACNNGATGCCACCAAGCTTTACACCGCCCGCACGGTGAAAGTCTCCGGGGCCGGTGACATTGCGACTGCCGTGAAACTCAATCTCCGCATCAACACGTCTTTCCGCGGAGACCTCGATGTGTATGTCCGTTCCCCCTCCGGCCGCACTCACTGGATGCAACGCCACTCCCGGGCCGCCTCGGGCGTCAATCTAGACATCAAAAACACGGATGTTTCCTCCACCTTCTTCGGGGCCAACCCCAATGGACAATGGACCTTCTTCATGCGCGATTTCTACGCCGACGACCGCGCGACCTTTAAGAATGCATCCATCACGGTGAAATCCGCCGAATCCTGATCCGCGCGGCGGTCGGCCCCGCGCCGCCGACCGCCCCTCTTTCTTACCGCATGGCCCCCGTATCGAAAAACAGACTACGCCCACTCACGTGGGTTCTACTCCTTCTCCTGTTCGTCGGTGGTTTTGTGTGGATGCAGCGCCCGTCACGCGAGACGTCGGCGCCGCCCAACCTCGCCTCCCGAGCGCAGTCCCAAGCGCCCGCCACGCCCCAACCCGCCGAGCAGGTCGACTCCGAACCCCTTCCCGGACCGGACCGACTCAAGGACCCCGCCTCGCCAAAATCCGAAGCTCCCAGCGTGAACGTCCCGCCCGACCCCGCCTTGCTTGCTCGCTTCAAGGCGTTTCACGCGCGCCTCCAAGCCGGCATGTCGCGCCAAGACACCCTTGCCGCCCTCCGCGACCTGAAACAGCAAGTGCACGATCTGCCGCCGGAAGTCGCCGCCGCTACGGTGATCGCCGCGCTGCAACTTGGAGACGACGCCGCCACGGGCTTAGCCTTTATCGTCGGCGACGAAGGCGTGCTCGACGAATCGCCCACCCTCCGGACCGCCCTTCTCGATCTCCTCGGGCAAACCGAACCCGAAGCAGCCATCGCCTACAGCCAAACAGTTCTTAACGACGCCACCACGCCCGACGAATACGCCTTGGCCCTCCGCAATCTGGGCTGGCTCAACCACGAAGGAGAACTCTCCGCCGAACTTACCCGACACTTCGGCGCGATGCTCGACAACACCGAGTGGCGCACCCGTCCTACCGACGGCTACCTGGAAGCCTTCGACATCGCCGTCGCGGTCGGCGGCAAGGAAATGATCACCGACCTCGTTTCGGTTCTTCGTCTGTCCAACGGCGAAAGCACCGCCCAATCGGCCGTCAACCGCGCCGCGTTCATTGCGCTGGATCGTATCATGCTCCGCGAGCCCGACACCTTGGCGGCGATCTATATGCAGGATCCCTCCTTCATGGACTTTGCCCCCAACCATCGCGCGTCGTTGCTCTCCCGCCTCGATCCCGCCTCCGCCCCTCAAGCCGACGCGCTGCGCAATTACCTGCGGGCCGTGCCCGCCGACAGCCCGGAACTCACCTACTTCGCCCGCATTTACCCCAACGGCAACTTTTTCGAGGGTAATCGACTGGTCTCCGGCTGGGAAACGCCCGGCATTGTCCAGATCCAGCAACGCGACGCCCGCGCCCTCGAGTTCATCAACCAACTATTGGCCGATCCCACCTACGCGAACGTCGCTCCTTCCCTGCAGAAAATCAGCAAGCGATTGACGTCGTTCGCCGACTGACGTCCCCCGCACGCTTGCCGCCGAGCCAAGACGCCCCGCGGCGACCGCACTCGATGAGCAGCGGCCTTCAGCATCAGCCGGTTCCGAGAAGGCGTTTGCAGACGAACCGTGGCAGCGCCTAACGGAGGGGACGGCCCGGCCGGCCGTTTGTATCTACGTTTAGGCTTCCTCTCGAAAACCGCGTAGGAACGAGAGCATCAGCGCAATTGCAGGAACACCGTTGCGCCTTGGCCCTCGGGCGCGGGCGGAGTGAGGAAGAGGCGGTCTTCGGTGATCTCTCCGCCTTCCAGCAGTGCGGCACGCACACGTTGCGCGCGTTCGGTCGCGAGCTGGCGCAGGTCTTCGTCGTTCACGGGTATGCCCGCCGTCAACGCCTGCCGGGCGGCTTCGACCGTGATCGGTGCGGCGCTGTCCGCCGACTCGTCGTCGGCGGCATCCGAGCCGGCCAACTCGACCGGCTTCGCCGACGCTTGCGGGGACGCCGTGTCGCGCACCGGGCGCGCGGCCGAGGCGCTGCCAAACACCCGTTGGCTGCGCCGCAGGAACGGTCCGCGCGGCGCGGGCTTGGCGACCTCCGCCTGCGGTAACGACACGAACCTGGGCGGCGGCGGCTCCAGCGTGCCGTCCTCCCGGACCGTGGGCGTGCCGCCCGGGTAGCGTTCCGCCAGGAATGTGCCGAGAATCCGCCGCTCTGCCTCCGGCGAGACCGTGATCTCGGCGGGTGGCGGCGTATTCGGATTTTCACGACGCAACTCGTCGCGGCGACGGAAGCGAACCTGTTTGTCCAAGGTCAACTCGCGGAGCGCGGCACGATCGACTTCGGGCGCGAAGCTGCCGGTGATGTCCAGGTTAAGCGCCGGGCGGTCGAGCAGCGCCTTGCGCAGCGTTTCGGTTTTCCGGAGCTCGCCTTCGGCCAAATCGGCGGTGCCCGGCGTGAAGGTTTGGGTGGCAAGATCCTCCCCGTCGGCGCCATCGCCGCCGCCAAACGCCGCGCCAAGCAGCGAGAACGGCGAGGTCGCCGCCTTCACGAGCACGTTCTTGATCACCTTGGTCACGACGCCGCCGATCTTGAACTCGGGGTCGTCGAGGTCGCCTTGCACCGGCACCTCAAGGACGATGTTGCCCTCGCGGTTTTTCAACAGGGACACGCCCAACTTCACGGGCAGTGTCGTCGCCTCGGGACTGTTAGTGGGCGCGCCGAGCGTGAACTGCTGCAGCACGATCTTGTTCTGGGAATCGATGGCGCGTCGCGCGATCCGGGCGTCCACGTCCACGTTCAAGCCGCTGCGCACCAGCTCGAACCCGGCATACTTGGCGACATAGGGCGAAAGCGCGGAGAGATCGACACCCGCGACTTCCAGCGCGAGTTCGATCGGTGCGCCGGGATCTCGGTTGAGCGCGCCTAGGGCAAACTGGCCGGCCAGCGAGACCGTGCCCGCTTTGTTGACCTTGCCCTGCAGATGCACGTCCGCCGGTTCTTCGCTGGCGGAGGAAAGGCCCATGACCGTGCCGGAAACTTGATCGAGCGACATGTGCACCTCGGGCCGGATCGACCGATCGGCGAGCGCGACGCGGCCGTTGCTCAACGTGAATTTGCCCAGCGCCCACGCGGGACTGGCGGACGCCGACTCGTCCGACGACGTCGCGTCCTCAGCGGGGTCGCCTTCGGGCATGATCTGCCCGATGTTGGTCGAACCGTCGGCAAACACCACGAGGCGCGCCAGCGGATCGACGAGACGGATCTCGACCACCTTCGCGTTGAGCGGCTCCGACACGGCTTCGATGCCGCGCACTTCGAGCTTCGCAAACTGGACGAGCGCCTCTCGCTTCACCCCGTCCACCGTGGCGAGACGATCCACCACGAGGTTTCCCTGGAATTCGGCGACCGTTCCGTTGAGACGCACAAATCCGTCGGTTGAAAGCGTGCCGCCCGTGATGCGCAGGTTTGCCAAGGGCTCGATATACGGCATCGCCGCCGCGAGCGGGAGCGCGTCGACCGCGACCTGAAGATCGGCGGACAACGGCTCGCGCGTGGCGGTGCCTTCGACCTTAAACACGCCCCCGGGCAACGTATTGGCGGAGACCTTGACGAGCACCGGCATGGCCGGGTCGGCGAGCGAGAAGTTCTTTAAGGCAACCTCGAGGTCGCCAACGCCGAACTTGGCCGGGGTCGGCGTGGTGCGATCCTCGAAGTCGATTGCGACGCCGGAGAGGGCAAACGCGGCGAGCTTCACATCGGGCACGGCCGCAGGATCGACCGGCGGCGCGTCGGCGGGTTGGCCGGCGGCGGATTCGTCGACGGCAAGCGCGTCGGTCGCGGCGGGCGGGAGGAGCTTGAGGAGGTTGATGGAGCCGTCTTTTTCGCGGACAACCACGAGCCGTCCGCCTTCGACCGCGATGCGTTCGATGGTGGCGGAGGCCGTAAGGCCGTTGGCCGAGAGGCCGTCGATGGAAATGAGCGGCAGATCGATGAGCGGCTCGGTTGAGCCGCGCGCGGCGACTTGCAGGTGGGAGAGTTTGACCTGCGCGTCCACGAGCGTGAGTTCGCGCGTCGCATCCGCCAGATCGATGGAGTAGCGGGCAATCACATCGAGCGAGCCGTCGAGCAGGTCGGCGTTGACGAAGCCGGCGTAGTAGGGCGCATATTTTTTGAGCGCGATTTTCCCGAGGCTGAACTCGCCAGCGGAGCGTATCGGATCGATGGATACCGTCCCTCGCCACGAGAACGACTCGCCGGCCTCGGTGGCGGCGGAGAATTGATACGGCGCCTTCGGATCGCCGGCGGTGAGAAAGTTTTCGAGCCTGAAGGTGAGTGGGCCGAGGTCGGTCTCAAAGGGCTGCTCGCGACTGCGGTCGGAAAACGCGACCGCCGCGCCGGTCACCGTCAGTTGTTCGATACGGATGGGCCGGCCCGGCTCGGGCGACGCCACGTCGGGCTCCCCGCGCGCGGGAATCAGGTCGGCGAAGTTGAACGTGCCATCCTCTGCGATCGCCACCCGCTGCGAAAAACCGTCGAGCGCAATTTTGTCGAACCGCCATTCGCCCGTGAAGAAGGAGAGTGAGTTGAAATTCACATACAGGCGTTTCCACGACGTAAACGGGCCGCCATCGCGATCCCGGATGTCCAGCCCGTCGATGGTGACGGAGAGTTTGAAGAAGTTGATCCGCAGTCTCTCGATGGCGACCTCGCGGTTCAGCTCGGCGGAGAGGCGTTTGACGGCCTGCCACTTGACGATCGGAGGGAGGACAAAAAACCCGATCAACAACAAGAAGACGACCACCAACCCCGCGACCGCCCGACGCCGATGCTTGAGGCGGCGCTGCTGTTTTTCGCGCAGAACGATGGAGGCGGCGGAGGGTTGCGGTGTCTGTGACATGGGCAAAAAAGTTTCGGGCGAAAAGAGAAACCGCGGAGGAAGAAGCCGCGGCGGGTTCAGAGGCCGGCCAACACAGACACAAGCTGTGCCGAATGGTTTTTAGTGTCCACTTTCTCGATCAC
>DFYA01000323.1 GCA_002382525.1 Opitutaceae bacterium UBA4094 | reverse complement strand
CATGGCCCACAATTGAAACGCCGCCCGTGACGACGCGAGCGCGATGCTTTGCTCCATAGCGGATACGCTTGGCTCCCCAGTTGGCGCCGTTTCCTGCGCGACGACCACAAGGATCGGCAAACTCCCCGCAAGACTGGGCAAGCGTCCGCGCCCCGGGATGTGCTACGCTCTCGTTATGAGCCAGCCCGCTCCCGCCTTCATCTACGCCACCGAAACCGGCAACGCCGAGACGCTCGCGCGCCAAGCCCATGAACGCGCTGTAGCCAGCGGTTGGATACATGCATCCGTCGTTAACATCTCGCAGCTCAATCCCGCCGACCTTCTCGCGCACCCGCTCGTCATCTTCGTCGTGAGCACTTGGGGCGATGGCGAGCCACCGAGCGACGCCACCGACTTCTTCTACGCGCTGGAAAAATCCGCGCTCGATCTCTCCGGCCTCCGCTACGCCATTCTCGGCTTGGGCGACCACGACTACTCGGAGTTCTGCGGCTTTGCCCGCAACCTTGACGCCCGGCTCGCCGCCCTCGGCGCCACTCCGCTCCTCCCGCGCGAAGAAGCCGATCTCGATTACGAAGACACCTACAACGCCTGGATCGAGCGCTTGCTCCCGCTCCTGGAGTCCAACTCCGTCACCACTTCTTGAATACCTCCGACGACGCGGACACCCGTGCCCGCAAGACTCCGCAAACTCTGCGCAAGGCCGGGTAAGCTTTTCGGCGGCGCCGGTTGGTAAGGTGGAGCTTCCATGTCTCAGCTCACCTCCGCCCACCACACCACCACACTGCTGTGCCTGCTCGCGTTGCTCGCCCCCGCGCTCCAGGCACAAACGGACAATGAAGCCGTGGTCCTCGCTCCCGTCGAGGTGAGCGGCACCCGCGATCTCGCCCCGCCGCCCGCCGTCGCTTCGACCCGCCTCCCCCTCGCCCCGCGCGAAACACCGCAATCCGTCTCCATCGTTTCCCGCGAGCGCATCGAACTGGAAAACCTGTTCAGCGTGGACGACGTCCTGCGCAACGTCACCGGCGTCCACGTCTCCTTCTACGACACCGAACGCCCGCTCTACTTCGCCCGCGGTTTTCAGATCACCGATTTCCAGGTCGATGGCATCCCGACCTACAGCGGCTCCACCAACCAGGAATACGACACCGCGCTCTACGAAAACATCTCGGTTGTGCGCGGAGCCAACAGCCTCATCTCCGGCGCGGGCATTCCTTCCGCCGTCGTCAACCTCGAGCGCAAACGTCCGCTGCCCACTTTCGACGCCTCACTCTCCGGCACTGTCGGAAGCTGGGAACGCTACCGCAGCGAGGCCGACCTCAACCTCCCGCTCACCGAGGATGGTCGCTTTCGCAGCCGCTTCGTCATCGCCGGACAAACCCGGGAGAGTTTCCTCGATCGCTACTCCGAGGACAAACTCGCCTGGCTCGCCTCCATCGCCGGCGACCTCACCCCCACCACGACTCTCGGCGTCGGTTACCAACGCCAAACCAACTCCCCCGAATCACCCACCTGGGGCGTGATTCCCCGCTTCGCCTCCGACGGCTCACTTGCCGATCTTCCTCGCTCCACCAACTTCTCCACCAATTGGACCGAGTGGAGCCGCGAATCCGGAACCGCCTTCGTGACCCTCGACCAAAAGCTCGGCGAAAACTGGGCTTTCCGCGGTGCATTCAACCGCACCGTCGGCGACTACAAGCGCCTGGCCGTTTACGCCAACGGCAACCCCAACCTCACCACGGGCGGCGGCATCACGCTGCTCGCCGGCGCCAACGAAGCCCACGATGTCCGCGAGAATATCGACCTCTACCTGTCGGGCAAATTCACCGCCTTCGACCGCGAACACGACCTCGTCTTCGGTTGGAACTCCAACGACCTCGAAAGCGACGCCGCCGTCCTCGCCGGCACCGCCGGCTGGTCCTACGCCATCCCCGACTTCCGCTCGTTCAACGGCAACGCGCCGCGCCCCGTGATCACCGACACCGGCGCCAGCCGCGTCACCCACACCGAACAAGACGGCTTCTACGGCACCACCCGTCTCCGCGTGATCGATCCGGTCGCCGTGATCCTCGGTGCCCGCGTCAGCTCTTGGAAGACCTTCACGAATAACTACGACGCCACCAACACGCTGACCTCCCGCACCGGCGCCGCCCGCGTCAACTCCGAGGTCACTCCGTATGCTGGCATCGTTTACGACATCACCCGCACCCTCGCCGCCTACGCGAGCTACACCGAGACTTTCCGCCCACAGACCCAACGCGACCGCAACAACGACATCCTCTCGCCCACGATCGGCACCAACGTCGAGCTCGGCCTCAAAGCCGAACTCATTCACCGCCGCCTCGAGGCCGCGTTCAGCGTTTTCGAGACCAAGATGGACAACTTCGCTGTCGTCGATCCGTCGCTGCCGCCCTTCTCGTTGCCCGACGGCAGCACCGCCTACATGGGCGTGGACGGCACCGAGAGCCGCGGTTTTGAAATCGAGTTCAACGCCCGCCTGACCGACAGCTGGACAGCCACCCTCGGCTACTCGCACGTCAACACGCGCCGGAATGCCGCCGATCTCACCTACGCCAATGTGCCCGAGCACCTCCTGCGCTTCAGCACCCACTACCGCCTCCCCGGAGACTGGAACCGCCTGAGCCTCGGCGCCGGCATCAACTGGCAAGGCGAGCAGACCGGCGTCGTCAACACCGCCCCCGGGGGCGTGCTCACCGACGTTCGCCAAGCGCCCTTCGCGCTCGTGAACCTGTTCGCGACCTATCGGTTCACCGACCACCTCACCGCCACGCTCAGCGTCCGCAACGCATTGGATAAAACCTATTGGGCCACGCTCGACTACCCCAACTACGGCGAGCCCCGCAGCGTCCAACTCACCGTCCGCTGGACCTACTAACCCCCGCCGCTCCTCGTTCTCGTTCTCTTACTCGTTCTCCCCTCCGCACCTCCCCCATGAAACACCTCCGCTCTGTCCTCGCCCGCGCCACCCTTCTTGCGCTCGCCCTCGCCACCGCCGCACAAGCCCACTTCGTCTGGCTCGAACGCGATTCCGCCACCGGCGACGTCGCCGCCTTCTTCGGCGAATGGATCCAAGACCTCCGTGAAACCGAAGACGGCTACCTCAAGATCATCACCGCCCCGAAGGCTTTCGCTTCCGACGGCACCGAGATCGCCGTCACCCGCGCCCACAATCGCCTGCCCGTCGCCGCCAACGAGGCCCCGGGCGACCTCCGCCTCACCGCCTTCTACTGGTCCGAAAAAAGCAAAACCCTCAGTCACTATCAGGCGAAGCTCGGCCGCTCCGAGACCGCCGCGAAGCACGCCCTCGAACTCGTTCCCGCCGCCGCCGACAGCAACACGTTCACGCTCCGCCTGCGCGGTGCGCCCGTGCCCGACGCCGACGTCGTGCTCTTCACCGCCGCCGGTTGGAGTCGCACCTTCAAAACCGATGCCGATGGCAAGGTGACCATCGAAACCCCGTGGCCCGGCCAAGCCGTGATCGAAGTGGCTCACGTTGAGAAGACCCCCGGCGAACACGACGGCCACCCCTACGACACCCTGCGCCACGTCTCCACCCTCACCTTCACAGCGAAGTAACTCCCTCCGCCTCGTTCTCGTTCTCCACCTCCTCCCGTGGCCCTAGGTGCGAGCTCAGGGCTCCCCGAGGGAAGCGAGCTTGCTCGCGATTCCGACCACCCCGTCCACCCCGACCACCTCGCCCTCGCGCCCGCCGCCATGCGCCCCCGCCACCCCCTCGCTCTCGCCTCCCGCATCGTTGCCGCCCTCCTCGGCGGTTACGCGTTGGCGACCGCCTTCACCGTTGCGTTGGGCCGGTCGCTGTCGCTCCCCGGCGATGACGCCTTTCACACCGCCGCCTTGCCCGCATTCCTGCTCTACCTCGGCGCCGCCATCTGGGCGTTCTACGCCGCGACCGCAACGCGTGCTTGGCTCGGCGTCGCCGCGCCCACCGCTGTCTTCGCCGTGCTCGCCTGGTGGCTCCGCGCACCGTCCGTCACATGAACAGTCACCGCTCGTTCCGCTCCGCGATGGCGTGGCTTCACACCTGGACCGGCCTTCTTCTCGGCTGGGTTCTCTACGCCATCTTCATCACCGGCACCGCCGCGTATTTCCGCCCGGAAATCACCGCGTGGATGCAACCCGAGACCGCCGTCGTATCCTCGCCCGCCGACGCCGCCCGCATCGCTTTCGCCCGCCTCCAAGACGTCGCCCCCGACGCTTCGCGTTGGCTTATCGCCGTGCCCGACACCCGCAGCCGCGAACTTAAAATCATGTGGCGCCCCGCCGCCGGCGGACGTTTCCAAAACGAAACCCTCGACCCGTCCGGCGGACGCAACTCGCCGCCGCGCGCGACGCTCGGCGGCGAGTTCTTCTACCGGTTCCATTTCCAACTTATGCTCCCGCACCCGTGGGGCCGTTGGCTCGCAAGCACCGCCGCCCTTTTCATGTTGGTCGCGCTCGTCAGCGGCATCGTCACCCACCGTCGCTTCTTCAAAGATCTCTTCCTCTTCCGCCTTGGGCGCGACGGACGCCGCCCGTGGCTCGATTTCCACAACGTCACCGCCGTCCTCGCTCTCCCGTTTTACCTGATGATCAGCTACAGCGCGCTGGTCATCTTCACACCCATGCTCCTCCCGCTGGCCAAGACCTGGCTCGCCCCGTCCGCCGCAGCAGGAAGCGCCAGCAACCCGTCCCCCGTAGCGGGAAGCGTGAGCACCCCGTCCGCTTCCGTAAACCGCGAGCTCGATCGCACTCCGTCTCCGAACGTAGCGGGGAGCGTGAGCGACCCGTCCGCCAGCTTCGATCGCATGCTCGCCCACGTCGAAACCACGTGGGGCTCCGCGCGCCCCCTCAAACGCGTCGATTTCACCCACCGGGCAACCGATGCAGCCGCCGTCACGTTCACCCGTGCCGACGGCCCATCCGTATCCCACTTCGACCGCGAAACCCTTACCTTCTCCGCCCTCACCGGACATCCGCTCGACAAACCGACGCCCGCCGTGTCTCTCGGCCAACGCATCCGTAGCGTCATCTACGGGCTTCATCTCGCGAACTTCGCCAGCCCGCTCCTGCGCACCTTGTTTTTCCTGATGGGGTTCATGGGCGCGGCCATGGTCGGCACCGGCCTTGTGTTGTGGACCCTCAAGCGCAAAGACCGCCTGCCCGCCGCCGGTCGCGCCGGACGTTTCGCTTACCACCTCGTTTCGCGGCTCAACATCAGCGCCATCACCGGTCTGCCCCTCGCCTGCGCCGCGTTCCTTTGGGCCAACCGCCTCGTGCCCGCCGCCCAACCCGGGCGCGCCGACACCGAAACGACGATCTTCCTCGTCGTCTGGGCCGCCGCCGCGCTCCATGCCTGCATACGCCCCGCCGCCTCCGCGTGGCGCGAACAGTTCATTGCCGCCGCCGTCGCGTTCGGTGCGCTCCCCTTGGTCGACCTGCTCACGGCCGGTCGCCAGCTCGATACCTGGCCGCGTGCCAACGC
>DFYA01000086.1:4868-5505 GCA_002382525.1 Opitutaceae bacterium UBA4094 | reverse complement strand
CAGGAATGCCTGTGCCACTCCCTCAATTAACGCAGGAACGCTTCGTGGAGGCCGCCGTCGACCGTCACGATTTGACCCGTCGTTTTGCTGAGGCGCTTTGTCACGAGGAGGAAATACGCCTCGGCTTGGTCGGCCGGGGTGATCGGGCTCTTGGTCAAGGTGCGGTCGGCGTAGAACTGGGCCAGCTTCGTCACGAGACTGTCGGTCGCTTCGTCGTCGGTGTAGGGAATGTTGTATTTGGCGAGGCTGCCGATCACGCGGTCGCGGGGGAACATGGCGCTGCCCTGCACAACCGTCGCGGGGGCGACGCCGTTTACGCGGACGAGCGGGCTGAGCTCCATCGCGAGTTCGCGGACGAGGTGGTTCGCGGCGGCTTTCGACGTATCGTAGGCGAGCGAGCCTTTTTTCGCGACGGCGGCGTTGGCCGACGTGGTGAGGACCAGGTTGCCGCGGAGACCTTGTTCTTTCCAGGTCTTGAACGCTTCGTCGGCGACGAGGTAGCTGCCGGTGACGTTGATGTTGAACGTAAGAGCCCACTTGTCGTCGGGGATGTGGCCCGTGGTGTCGGAGGGCACGAAGATGCCGGCGGTCACGCAGATGCTGTCGAAGCCGCCGTAGGCGAGCGCGACTTTGTCCA
>DFYA01000086.1:0-4760 GCA_002382525.1 Opitutaceae bacterium UBA4094 | reverse complement strand
CCGGCGCCGACGACGATGATCGTCTGGCGGGCGAGTTCTTTCTCGGCGGGCATGCGCTGGAGTTTCGCCTCTTCGAGGAGCCAGTATTCGATGTCGAAGGCTTCCTGCTGCGGGAGGGAGATGTAGGTNNTCGGACTTGTCCTTGCCCCAGGCGATCATGCCGAGGCCCGGGATGAGGACGACCGTCGGGTTCGGGTCGCGCATCGCCGGGGAGTTGGCGTGTTTGCAGGCGGCGTAGTAGGCGGCGTAATCCTTGCGATACGCAGCGAGGCCGGCGGCGAGCTTCTTCTTGAGCGTGGCGATGTCCTCGGACTGCGGGTTCCAGTCCACGTAGAGGGGCTTGATCTTGGTGCGCAGGAAGTGGTCGGGGCAGCTGGTGCCGAGTTCGGCGAGGCGGGCGGCGTCCTTGGAATTGACGAAGCGGAGGATCTTCTCGTCGTCCTGCACGGTGCCGATGAAGCGCTTTTGTTGGGAGACTTGTCCGCGGAGCCACGGGAGGATGGCGGCGAAGGTGGCGTTGCGGGCCGACGTATCCAGAGTTTGATACTTGGCGCCGCCGAAGGCCTTGGCGTCTCCGCCCTTGTCGGCGTATTTTTTCTCGATGTAGGCGGCGGCTTTTTCGATGAGGTCGAGCGTGCGGGTGTAGCAGACCTTTTCGTCGTCGTCCCACGAGATGAAGCCGTGCTGGCCCATCATGATGGCTTTCATGTTGGGCTGCTTGCGGGCGACTTCCTGCATGGCGAGGCCGAGCTCGAAGCCGGGGCGCATCCAGGGCACGTAGGCCATGTCGCCGCCGAAGATTTCTTGGGTGAGCTTTTCGCAGTTCTTGGAAGCGGCGATGGCGATGATCGCGTTGGGGTGCATGTGATCGACGTGCTTGCCGGGGAGGAAGGCGTGCAGCGGGGTATCGATCGAGGAGGCGCGCGGATTGAGGTTGAACGTGGTGTGGAAATACATGTTCACCATCGCGTCTTCGGCCTCGGACTTGATGCCTTTGTTGGCCTTGGCGGCATAGACCTGCTGGAGGGCGACGAGCTTGTCCTGGTAGAGGGACGAGAAGTTGTCGCGCTTGCTGGTGCGGAGGTCGCCGCCGGAGCCTTTGACCCAGAGGACTTCGACTTTCTGGCCAGTGAGCGGGTCGAGTTCGAGGAGCTTGGAGGAGGTGTTGCCGCCGCCGGTGTTGGTGATGCGTTGGTCGCTGCCGAGGAGGTTGGAGCGATAAACGAGGCGGGCAACGGGATCGAGGGAGGCGGCTTTGGCGTCGTCCCAGGCGAAGTTAACGTAGGTGTAGGTGGACATGGGGATGTGTGAAAAAGTAGCGAGTGGTGAGTAGCGGGTAGAGAGTAGTCAGAAAGGAGCGGAACTGACGGGATGCGTTTCGGAGTGGTCACAGAGCCGAGCCGGAGCTCGGAAAGAGAGATCACAGAGCAAGGCAGGCCGGAGCTTATGGATCGGAGATTGGCTCTGTGCTCTCTGTGTCGGAGCTCTGTGTTCTCGGTGACAAAACTCCGTATCAGAGCCCGAGGGCTTTTTGGCGGTAGTGTTCGTCGGGGCGGCCGGCGATGCGTTCGACTTGCTCGGGCTTGAGGAAACGCGGCACGGCGCTGATGGCGGCGGCGCCCATGTAGATCTCGGCGGCTTTGGCGGCCATGAGCGTGCCGGCGAGCACCGCTTCGGGCGTGGCGCCGAGGGCGATCAACCCGTGGTTTTCGAGGAGGATGATGCGCGGCGGACGGGACAGGCGGGCGATGTATTCTTCGACGGCGGTCTTGATGGCTTGCGAGAGCTTCAGGCCGGGATCGGTGTAGGGAACGAAAACGCTTTCAACGCCGCAGCAGACGATCTCGTCGGGGAAAAGGCGGTGCGTGGCAAACGAGCGCCCGTGCGTGGAGCAGAGGATCTGGTTAACCGTGATCGGGTGCGTGTGTCCGACGTAGTTCACGCCGGGCAGCGTGAGCAGGTAGGCGTGGAAAATGGCTTCGACGGAGGGTTTTTTCGCGTCGGTCGAAACGCGTGCGGCGAAAAGCGCCTCGTCAACGGCGGCGTCGGTCATCGACTCGGCGGAGAGGAGCGGCACGAGTTTGTCGAAGCGGCACTCGGCGGTGCCGGCGGCGGAGAGCGTGGCGAGGTTCGAGCCGGAAGCCTTCACGACAAACGTGTCGTCGGAGAGGCGGGCGGAGGTGTTGCCCTCGCCAAGGATGGCGAGTTTACGCTCTTCGCGCCCGAGTTGGTGCGACAACTCAAGCATGCGGGACAAGGGGTCATTAGCGGAAGACATGAGCCCGATAAATGGTAGATTCTGGTAGATATCCACCAAATTCCGCCAAAACGCGCCACTCGGAGATCGAACAGTTGTCACTTATTAAGTGACAAATAGGATTTAGTCGCTGGGGGATCGTTAGTTATGCGTGGAGTGGGCATGGGACGGCCCGGGAGGCGATGGCGGATACTGCGGGTTTTCGGACGGCGAGCGGGGCCGAAGGCGGGCAAATTTTGGCCGATTCGGGATGAACCGAGCGGGAATCGCGCGGGGCTTCACGCGAATTTTGTCCGCGCGAACGAGGTCGGTGTGTCGGCGGTAGCGCAGACTTCCTGTCTGCTTGGATGCAGGCTGGACGCCGGCGCCACGGCGAATCGGCGCACCGCGGTTCACCGATTCTGGTGTAGCCGGGGTCGGCGACCCCGGTTGGGGCTGCGGTCTGGGCGAACGTCCAGAAATCCGGGGTCGGCGACCCCGGCTACATCGGACCCGCCCGGAATTGAGGGGAGGCTACGTGACTTTGGCGTAGGTGTCCTGCAGCGCCTTGGCGGAGGACTGGAGGCCTTGAAGTTCTTTGGGCCAGAGTTCGATCTCGATGTGCGCGAGGGCACCCGTCCGGCCGACGAGCGTGGGCACGCTGAGAGCCACGTTGCGCAGGCCGTAAGCGCCTTGCTGCACCGTCGAAACGGGGAGCACCGTGCGTCGGTCGAGCGCGATAGCGTGCACCACCTCGGCAATCGTGAGGCCGACCGCCCACCCTGCCCCACCCTTGCGACGAATAACTTCGGCTCCGCTGCCTTTGGTGCGCTCAAAAATCTGGTTCTGAAACGCGGCGGTGCAGCCGGCGACTTTGGTCAGCGGAAGTCCGGCATAACCGGCGGACGACCAGACCGGTATCATGGTGTCGCCGTGCTCGCCGAGGATGAGCGCCTCGACCTGCGTGGGCGAAAGTTTGAGGTCTTGCGCGATCAACGAACGGAAACGCGCGGTGTCGAGCATCGTGCCGAGTCCGATCACTTGTTTCCACGGCAAGCCGAGCTTGGCGGCGGCGAGTTGCGTGAGGATGTCAACCGGGTTGGAGACGACGAAGACGAGGGCGTCTTTGCGGAAGCCGGCCTTGGCGATGTCGGCGAGGATCTGGGTGAAGAGCGCGACGTTTCGGTTGATGAGGTCGAGGCGGGACTCGTCGGGTTTGCGGCGGAGGCCGGCGGTGATGACGAAGATGTCGCTGTCTTTCGCGAGCGCGTAGTCCCCGGCATAGATGCGTTGTCCGCCGACGACGGAACTGCCGTGCATCAGGTCGAGCGCTTCACCGGCGGCGAGGTCGGCGTTGGCATCAAGTATTTGTATTTCGGATACGATGCCGGCGCATTGGAGCGCAAAGGCGGCGTTGGAACCGACGCGGCCACCGCCGCCGATAATGGAGACTTTCATGGTTTGGGGAAGTAGCAGGTAGCGGGTAGTTGAGTGGGTCCGGATCGGAAGGGTTACACAGAGGGCACAAGAGGTCGCACGGAGGTCACGGAGAGGGAAGGCCGCGGAGGGAATGGTTTCTGTGAACTCTGTGCCTCCTCTCGTGCCCTCTGTGTAATCTTTCAGCCTTTGAGCTTGGCTAGGATTTGGGCGGCGATGGTTTGCACCATCGCTTCGACGGCGGGGTCGGCGGCGGGCGCGGAGGGTTCGCTCTTGGCGGGGACCGTGCATTGGACGCCGGGGCGGAAATCGCTGTTGTCGCAGAGTTCGCACTCTTTGAGGCCGTCGCGATTGTCGGGCATGCCGAGCATTTTGCGGATCTTGACGAACTCCTTGGCTTTGTTGCCGCCGACGCCTTCGCCGAGTTCGCCGCCGAGTTGGGAGGCGATCCAGATGGTGCGGCAATAGGAGTCGGCGTTTTCCATTTTCCAATACGCGTCTTCGACGTCCTTGCCCCAGGTGATGACGCCGTGGTTGAGCATCAACACGCACTGGTTGTCCTTGCCGATCTCGCCCACCGTGTCGGCGTTTTCGGGGGAGCCGGGGGTCTGGTAAGGAGCGAGCGCGATCTTGCCGAGGAAGATGTCGGCCTCGGGGATGAGGCAGGTGGGGGGTTGCACGCGGGCGACGGCGAAGGCGGTGGCGTGCGGGGGGTGCGCGTGGCAACAGGACTTGCAGAGCGGCTGGCGCTTCATGATGCCGAGGTGCGTCATGGCTTCGCTGGTGCGCTTGCGGGAGCCGGCGAGTTGTTTGCCGTCCATGTCGATGAGCGCGATGTCGGCGGGCTGCATGAAGCCTTTCGAGATGAGCGTGGGTGTGCAGAGGACGAGGTTGTCGCCCACGCGCACGGTGAGGTTGCCGCCGTTGCCGTCGGTGTAGTCCTTGGACCACATGCGGCGGCCGATGTCGCACATGCGTTCTTTGATGAGGACGATGGCCGGAGAGTTGAAGAAGGCGGCGATCTCGGCAGGCGTCTTCGGGTCGGAGCCGGGCGCCCACTTAAACTCGTAGTCGGGGACGGTGGGTT
>DFYA01000160.1 GCA_002382525.1 Opitutaceae bacterium UBA4094 | reverse complement strand
TGCGGAATGTGGATGCGCTCGCGCTTCCCGAGGCGATGCGCTCGCGGGCGTTGCGCGCGGGACGGCGGGCTCCGCTTTCGGCACAGGTGGGACTTGTTGTGGCGCTGGAGGCGTGGCGGAGGGCGTTTGGCGACGGCGACGTGCCTGCTTCCGAGCGGGTGAACGTCATCGTGGCCGGCAGCAACGTGAACCAAAACTACCAGCGCGGCGTGATGGAGAAGTTTAGCATCGATCCGGACTACGTGCCGGCGAGTTACGCGCTCCACTTTATGGATACAGACCAAGTCGGTCTGTTGAGCGAGGTGCTCGGCATCCGCGGCGAAGGGTTTACGGTCGGCGGCGCGTCGGCCAGCGGGAACGTCGGGCTCATCCAAGGCTGGCGACAAATCTCGCGCGGCGAGTGCGACGTCTGCGTGGTGGTCGGGGCGATGGCGGACCTTTCGCCGGCGGAGCTGGCGGCGTTTCAAAACACCGGTGCGTTGGGCGGAAGCGGTTTCGTCGAACAACCGGAGAAAGCCTCGCGGCCCTTCGACACGGGGCGTGAAGGTTTCATTTTCGGGCAAGGCGGCGCGTGCGTCATCCTCGAATCGACGCGGCACGCGCAGGCGCGCGGCGCGGCGAGTTGGGGGCGCATCGTCGGCGGCGCGTCGTGTTTGGACGGCAACCGGTCCAGCGATCCGAACGCGGAAGGCGAGGCGCGGGCGATGCGGTTGGCGTTGGCCTCGGCGGGTCGTTCGCCGGACGAAGTGGACTACGTCAACGCGCACGGGACCGGCTCGCGATTGGGCGACGAAGTCGAGGTGCAGGCGTTGAAGGCGGTGTTCGGTCCGCGCCTCGCAGAGATCGGGATCAACTCGACGAAAGGGCTGATCGGACACGGTCTCTTTGCGGCGGGCGTCGTCGAGGCGGTGGCGACCTTGATTCAGTTGCGCGAAGGCTTCATTCACTCGAATGCGAACCTCGAAAATCCCCTGGATCGGGAATGCGGGTTTATCCGGTTGACCGCTGCATTAAGGCGCTGTGACTTGGCGATAAGTAACGCTTTCGGTTTCGGGGGAATCAACACGTCGATCGTGATCGACGGACGTCCGCGATCGTAGGCGCGGCGGACCGGAATCTTCACTCGAGCGACAGCGTCAGGCATTGGAACGATCCATGCGTAACCCACATCACCCACATTTATGCAGTCCGTAGGCATTGAAGCGATGAACGTCTTTGGCGGGACCACCTTCCTGGACGTGAGAAAACTGGCGGAGCACCGGCGGCTCGACGTGTCGCGTTTCGCCAATCTCCTCATGAAGGAGAAGTCGTTGAGCCTGCCTTACGAGGATCCGGTGACCTTCGGCGTGAACGCCGCCAAGCCCATCATCGACGCCCTCAGCGACGCCGAGCGCGACCGTATCGAGATGGTCATTACGTGCACCGAATCCGGCATCGATTTCGGAAAATCGATGAGCACCTACATCCACCATTACCTGGGGCTCAATCGCAACTGCCGCCTCTTCGAATTGAAGAACGCCTGCTATTCGGGCGTCGCCGGGTTGCAGATGGCGTTCAACATGATCCTCGCGCAGACCTCGCCCGGCGCGAAAGTGCTGGTGATCGCGACCGACATCACGCGTTTCCTCGTGGCCGAAGGTGGCGAAGATCTCACGCAAGACTGGTCCTTCGCCGAGCCGAGCAGCGGTGCCGGCGCGGTGGCGATGTTGGTGAGCGAGACGCCCTACATCTTCCAAGCCGATCCGGGCGCCAACGGCTATTACGGCTTCGAGGTGATGGACACCTGCCGGCCCGCGCCCGACAGCGAGGCCGGCGACGCGGACCTCTCGTTGTTGTCCTACCTCGAATGCTGCGAAAACGCGTTTCTCGAATACAAAAAACGCGTCGATGGCGCGGATTACGCGACGACTTTCGGCTACCTCGCGTTTCACACGCCCTTCGGCGGCATGGTGAAAGGCGCGCATCGAAACATGATGCGCAAGATGGCCGGCGCGAAACCGAAGGAGATCGAAGCGGACTTCGACCGGCGCGTGACTCCGGGCCTCACCTTTTGCCAACGCGTGGGCAACATCATGGGCGCGACGATGGCGCTCTCGCTCGCCGGCACGATTCACAGCGGCCGCTACGACTCGCCGCAACGCATCGGCTGCTTCTCCTACGGTTCCGGCTGCTGCTCGGAATTCTTCAGCGGCGTCGTCACGCGCGAAGGCCAGGAGCGCCTGCGCAAGATGCGCATCGACGAGCATCTGAACAACCGCCACGAGATCCCAATGGACGTTTACGACGCGCTCCTGCGCGGCAGCAACGCCGTGCGGTTCGGCACGCGTAATGTGGAACTGGATACCAGCTTTATCCCCGAGGCGCGGCGCAACCGCGACGGGCGTCCGCGGCTGTTCCTAAAGACGATCAAAGAATACCACCGCGAATATGAATGGGTCGGCTGAACACGGACCGTATGAGACGATCCGCGTGCGCATCGACGGCCCGGTGGGCACGCTGCAGTTATATCGTCCGCAGGCCAACAACACCATCAACGAACTGATGGCCGAGGAGTGTCTGCACTTCCTCACGACCCATCGCGATTCATTGCGCGTGGTCGTGCTGGAAGGGCTGCCGGAGGTCTTTTGTTTCGGTGCGGATTTNNGCGACGGGGCCGTTCATCACCATCGCGCATGTGCGCGGCAAGGTGAACGCGGGTGGCGTCGGCTTTGTGGCGGCGTGCGACATCGTGGTGGCCGACGAAGCGGCGGTGTTCAGTTTGTCCGAATTGTTGTTCGGCCTGATGCCCGCGTGCGTGCTGCCGTTTTTGATCCGCCGCGTCGGATTTCAGCGGGCGCATTACATGACGCTGATGACGCAGCCCTTCACGGTGAAGCAGGCCGAAACCTGGGGCCTCGTGGATGCGTGCGAAGCCAACAGCGAGAATCTCCTGCGCAAACACCTGCTGCGGCTGCGACGTCTCTCGAAGACCGGTATCGAGCGCTACAAACGCTACATGAACGTGCTCAACGACACGCTGCGCACGCAAAAGGCGGACGCGCTCGCGGCAAATCGCGAGGTGTTTTCCGACACCGAAAATCTCGCGCGCATCTCGCGCTTCGTGGAGCACGGCACGTTCCCGTGGGAGAACTAAACGCCAACCCGACGCGCGCACGAACTGAACCATGGACGAAAACGTTATCGAGTTGAGCGAGCTGGAGCCGGGCATCGTGTGCGTGCGCATGCAGGACCGCGTTCACAAAAACACCTTCTCGCACGAGCTCAGCCGCGAGTTGATCCGCGCGTTTGAAACGGTGAAGGCGAACGAGCGTTACAAGGTCGTTATCCTGACGGGCTACGACACGTATTTCGCGAGCGGCGGCACGCAGGAGGATTTGCTGACGCTGCAATCGGGGCGCGGAAAGTTTTCGGACAACAACATCTACGGCCTCGCGCTGGAGTGTCCGATTCCGGTCATCTCCGCGATGCAGGGCCACGGCATCGGCGGGGGCTTTGTGATGGGGCTCTTTGCGGACTTCGTGATCCTCAGCCGCGAGAGCGTTTATACGACGAACTTCATGAAATACGGGTTCACGCCCGGGATGGGCGCGACGATGATCGTGCCGCACAAACTCGGCCCGGTGCTCGGCCCGGAGATGTTGCTCCTCGCGCGGCGGTATCGCGGCGAGGAGTTGAAACAACGCGGCGTGGCGTTTCCGGTGTTTCCGCGCGCCGAGGTGATGGACCGTGCGCTGGAGATGGCGCGCGAACTCGCGGAGAAACCCCGCGTGTCGTTGATCACCTTGAAGGATCAACTGGTGCGCGGACTTCGCGCGCAGTTGCCCGAAGTCGTGGACCAAGAGGTCGCCATGCACGACAAGACTTTCCATCAACCGGAAGTGCGCGAAAACATCCGTGCGCTGTTCGGCAAGTGAGCTCTTAGCGAAGGAGGAAACGACGAACGCCATGAACACGAACACCCAGCCCGTATCCACCGTCGGC
>DFYA01000057.1 GCA_002382525.1 Opitutaceae bacterium UBA4094 | reverse complement strand
GCCGATCCCACGCCGTTTCGCGACAGCGCGTCCGCGTCAAAGGCGCTCGCCCCGCTCGCCGACGCGTTGCTCAACCACGCGGAACCCGGCGACCATAATCAGGCGATGATGGAGCTGGGCGCGACCGTGTGCCACCGACAGAACCCGCTTTGCACCGTGTGCCCGGTGCTGTCGTTCTGTGCTGCCGGTCGCAAGGGCGACCCCGAAGCATATCCGCGCCTCGCCGCCAAGGTGATCGAACAGCGCGCGGTCACGCGCGTGTGGTGCCTGCGCGACCAAAAACTCCTCCTTCACCGCACCGCCGGCGATGCCCGCCGTCTTGCCAACCTCCACGAGTTGCCCGCCGCCGAACACGTCGGCTTGTCCGCAGACGCCCCGGTGTTCAATGCGGCAAGCCTCCTCGCGAAAAAGAAGCGTGGCATCACCCGCTTCGCCATCACCGAGTCGATCCACCGCGTCTCGGCGGATGCGCTGCCGCCGGATGCGCTCGATCTCAAACTTCCGGGTCTCGTCTGGGTCGGTATCGAAAAAATCGCTACACTGACCCTTTCCGGTCCGCATCGTCGCTGGGTCGCCGAGTTGTTGCCCCAAAAGTAGACTCCGCGTCCCGCCGCGTTTCAGTTGTGGCGGCCCTCGTGGCCGCCGCCCACCCCGCGCATCTCAACAAAAGACCGCGCTTGATTCCCTTCAGCGCGACGCTCCTCAACCACCGAAGCGTTCCGCCATCAGCGCCTCGACACGCTGCTTCGACGTCTTCACGTCCTCGATGTTCACGCGTGGACTCAGCTCCAGCGTCAACAGGTGCTCGGGACGCCAGAACGAACTCACCATTTTAAAGTCGATGCGTCCCACCCCGATCGGCTGGTGGTCTTTGCCGTCGGCGGTCACGTCGTGCAGATGAAAGCCTAGCAGCCGTGGCGCGTTTTTCTCCAAGTGGAGGCGATGCTCCAGCATGCCCATGCCATGCTTGATATCCGCGTGACCGGTGTCGTGCCAATAACCCGCCGTGTTCGGCGTGTTCAGCCCCGCGATCAACGCATCAAAATCGTCGTCTAAGGGCAGCTCCTCGAACTTCTCACGGTTCTCAAAACCCAGCCCGACCCCCCGTTGCACCGCGTATTCGCGGATCTCTTCGAGGCTGGCCTGCACCTGCCGCCAATACGGCCCCATACGCAGGCGTAGTTTCTCGCACGCCTTCTTGAGCACCGCCCGATACGCCTTGTCGTCGGGCACCGAGAGAGTCGGGTTTTTGCGAACAAACGCCTTCAACTTCCGCCCCGGGTTCAGCCAAAAAAACTTCACGCTGCCGAGGTGCAGCACCAGCACCCGCGACTTCACCTGCGCCGCGAAATCCAACGAACGTTTTGTGTGCCGCAGCCACTGCTCGTGCTCCCGGTGATCAGCGACCGACGGCTCAAAGAGGTTCGGAGCCGATTGCGTGATCCCGGTGGGCAGCGGACAAAAATTATGTGTCGAGCTGATCTGAATGACACCCTCCTCCACCGCCCGAATCACCCCCGGCAACAGAACGATACGAATCCCGTGGCTCAATTCCGCATGCGTGAAACCGAGATCGGCGATCTCGCGCAACATGGCGTAGCCGTCGGTGTGACGGAACGAATTCCAACAAGTGGACAGGGCCAGAGAAGGTTTCACTTATAAACTTCGATCAACGGGCAAGCCCGATTGTGCCGCCGAATACACGCACAATCGCGAAAAAAAGACCGCGCGTCCGAATCACTTCGGCCGACGCGGTCGTTAAAATACAACCAACAGACTCCGCGAGGAGTGCGTTATTCGGCGTGGCGGTCGCGCAGCATCTGGGTGAAGGCCATGACCTTCACTTTGCGACGACGGCGCTCGGTGGGCTTTTCGTTATAACGCTTCGCGCGCACATCCTTGATGATGTTCTCGCGCTCGAGCTTCTTCTTCAGACGGCGCAGAGCGCGGTCAACAGGCTCGTTTTTGCGGATCTTGATTTCGATGGGCATGATGAAAGTGAGGTGTGTTTCGGCGGAAAAGCCGAGGAATAGGTCAAACGCCCCCGCGTGCGTCAATGGCTTTTTTGCCGCAAAGTAGACGCGCCATCCCGCCGCGTTCCCTTCAACCGGCAGTTTGCTCGAACTCGTGCTTGCGCACTCCCCCTCCGCCCGTTGCCTAGCCCTGTGTCGTCCGCCTCCGACTTCGTCCACCTCCACGTCCACACCGACTACAGCCTCCTCGACGGAGCCTGCCGCATCGACCGACTGATGCAGAAAGCATGCGACATGGGCATGAAGGCGCTCGCCCTCACCGACCATGGCAACATGTTTGGCGCGATCGAGTTCTACAACGCGGCGAAGTCCAAGGGCATCAAGCCCCTCATCGGTTGCGAGATCTACATCGTCGAGTCCTCACGCCTCGAAAAGGCCGGCAAATCCGAGGACGGGAAGAGCTACTACCACATGGGGCTTTTGGCCAAAAACCTCACGGGCTACCAAAACTTGCTCAAGCTGGTCTCCGACGCCCACCTGAGGGGCTTTTACTACAAACCCCGCGCGGACCTCGAAACCCTCGCCAAATATGCGGACGGTCTCATCGGCTTCACCGGCTGCCTCGCCGCCATCGTGCCGCAACACTTGCTCCACGATCGCTACGAGGAGGCGCGCGCTGCCACCGCCCGGTTCATCGACATCTTCGGACGCGAAAACTTCTTCGTTGAAATCCAGGACCACGGCATCCCCGAGCAGATCAAGATTATCCCCGACCTCCTCCGGCTCGCCGACGAGTTCAACCTCAAGGTCATCTGCTCCAACGACGTTCACTACGTGAATCACGAGGACGCCGCCCCGCACGACGCCATGTTGTGCATCCAGACCGGCGCCAAGATCGAGGAGGAGAACCGCATGAAGTTCACCGGCTCCGAGTTTTACCTCAAGTCGGCCGCCGAGATGCTCAAGCTCTTCCACGAGCGCCCCGACTCCGTCACCAACACCAACCTCGTCGCCGAGATGTGCGACCTCGCGATCCCCTTCCCCAAGGGCTCCGAACGCTACCCGCGCTACCCGCTCCCGCCTGAGATCCAGTCCAAGTATTCACCGGGCGAATACCTGAAACAGCTCTGCATCGACGGCCTCAAGAAACGTTACAACTTCGACTACGACGCTGTCGCCGTCCGCGAAATCCTCGTCCCGCGCCTCGACAAGCTCGTCAACGTCCCCGCCGGTCAGAAGCCGCAGCCGCCCGACTATTCCGGCCTAGATCCGCACGAGTTGCTCGTCCTGCGCACCGGCTACGAGTTGTCCATCATTAACGTCACCGGCTTCGTGGACTATTTCCTCGTCGTCTGGGATTTCATCAACTGGGCCAAGGAACACGACATCCCCGTCGGGCCCGGTCGCGGTTCCGGCGCCGGTTGCCTCGTCGCCTACTTGCTTGAGATCACCAACGTGGACCCGATTCGTTTCGGTCTTCTCTTCGAGCGTTTCCTCAACCCCGAGCGCGTTTCCCCGCCCGACTTCGACATCGATTTTTGCATGCGTCGCCGCGAGGAGGTCATCAACTACGTGCGCGACAAATACGGCCGCGACTGCGTGGCCAACATCATCACCTACGGCACCCTCGGCGCCAAGATGGTCATCCGCGACGTCTCGCGCGTGAACAACCTCCCCTACGCCGACGCCGACCGCCTCGCCAAGATGATCCCCGACGAGATCAACATCTCGCTCGAGGACGCCATCACCAAGTCCACCGAGCTCCGCACCGAGATCGATCGCAACCCGATCGCCAAACGCATTGTCACCTCCGCCCGCGTGCTCGAGGGCATGGTGCGCAACACCGGCAAACACGCCGCCGGCATCATCATCACCGACAAACCCCTCGACGAATTCGTCCCGCTCACCTTGCAGGAAGGCGACGTCACCGTGCAGTTCGACATGAACGCGGTCGGCAAGCTCGGCCTGCTGAAGATGGACTTCCTCGGCCTCAAGACGCTCACGGTCATTTCCGACGCCGTGAAAAACGTCCGCCGCACCGTCAATCCGTCGTTCGACATCGAATCCGTCTCCCTCGAAGATCCAAAGACCTACGAGCTCCTCAACATCGGCAAAACCGTCGGCGTCTTCCAGCTCGAGTCCGGCGGCATGCAAAACGCCTCCAAGCTCGTCGGCATTTCCAACATCGACGACATCAACGCCATCTCCGCCCTCTACCGACCGGGGCCGATGGCGTTCATCCCCGACTACGCCCGCGGTAAAAAAGACCCGGCGTCGATCACCTATCCGCACCCGCTCCTCGAACCCGTTCTCAAGGAAACCTACGGCATCATCGTTTATCAGGAGCAGGTGATGGAGTGCGCCCGCGTCATCGGCGGCTACACGCTCGGCGGCGCCGACATGCTTCGCCGCGCGATGGGTAAAAAGGACGTCGAGGGCATGGCCAAGGAGCGCATCAAATTCGTCAAAGGCGCTGGCGAGCTCCACGGCATCTCCGAAAACAAGGCCAACGAAATTTTCGACCTGTTGAACAAGTTCGCCCAATACGGCTTCAACAAATCCCACTCCGCCGCCTACGCGATCGTCGCCTACCAGACCGCGTATTTGAAAGCCAACTACCCGGTGCAGTTCATGGCCGCCGTGCTCACCGCCGAACTGGGCAA
>DFYA01000181.1 GCA_002382525.1 Opitutaceae bacterium UBA4094 | reverse complement strand
ATCCATGTCGGGCAGCCAATGAGGACGCGCCAGAACGCGACGTTTGTCCGTGATCGGTCATGGATGCCGACCTCGCCAAATGACTTTCAGTGGGCGCACTTCTCGTCAGAAAGCCCGCAAGTATCTCAAGCGTTTCCTGCGCAATTCAGTTTGGGAATAAGGAGTTGAGTAGAGGGGCACCCGGGACTAACAACGGGGTCGCCAGGTTTAACCCCCTACACCTATGAGCGATGATTCCAGCAAGCGCGGCATGGCGGACAGAGGTTTCGTTTCGTGGCAGGCCCACGAAATTTCATATGTGAAAGCGAAAGCCCACATCCTTTGCCCCAATGCCACGGTCGCCGAAATCGACGACGCGATTGGACATTGCAAGGCGGCGATCTCCCCGGGCGAGGGGCGCGAAAAACTGATGGAGTGTCTGCGTAGACGACTCAGCTGACGTGTGTCCGGCTGATCTAAACCGACCAGCGCAGGCGCGTTGGCCTCCTCCGGGCGCACGGTCGCGCCGGGCTCGCGTCTAGTTGCTCGCGATTTTGTCATCCGCCAGCGGCCCCTGGAGCTTTCGCCGTAGTTTGATGCTCTCAATATCCGCCCGCACATCGGCGCTGAAGAGTTCCATGCGGCGGTGGACATCCAGGGTTTCGAGAAGCTTCTGCTTCAGGCGCGGATTTTCGCAAAAACTAAAGGCGGCCAAGTCGACGAAGATCTCGGGGTCGGCCACGTTTCTCAGGAAGCGACCCAGCTCGTTTGAGCTATCGCCGCTGAGTCGCTGGCGCGTGGTGAGCAGGCGTGAGAGGTGGCTGCGGAGTTTTAAGTTTTCGTCTTCGTCCGCGCCGGGCTGACTGGCGAGCGCACGGAGTCGGATGACTCGATAGGGTTGGTCACGAAGAATGTCTTTGATCTCCACGCGGGCGAGGCCCTGCAGGAGTAGGTTGGAAGTGCCGTCTTTGTTCTCTTGGCACGCGCGCACAATTCCCATGCTGGCGACTCGATGTGGTGGCTCGAAGGCCTGCGGCTTTCCCGCATCCAAGCCAGCAATTGCGAAGAGCCGATTTGTGGCGAGCACGTCGCGCAACATCTCCCGATACCGCGGCTCGAAAATGTGCAGTGGCATGAGCGCTTGCGGGAAAAACGTGACACCGGGGAGCGTCATCACCGGGAGTTCGTCGGGCACCACGATTTCCATTTCCATGCCCGAGAACGTGCGGAGCTTGCCTGTAAAATCAACCCGCAGCTCACGCGACGGGCAACGCGGTGTGCCAAATGCGGACAGCGAAGTTGAGGCACCTGTCCCAAGCCGTGCCACGTTGGCGCAGTTAGCGCCCCCAACGGAGGGGGCTAAAGCAGACCTTTTATTTTTTAAGCAACTATTCCACAACAACTAGATGTCTTTGAGCGTAATTGGGCGCGTGCACTGCTATCGGGTGGTTCACTATGAGCCGCATTATTGGTATCGATCTTGGCACCACCAACTCCTGCATGTCCGTCATGGAAGGCGGGGAACCGGTGGTCATTCCTAACGCCGAAGGCGCCCGCACGACCCCGTCTGTCGTCGCTTTCACCAAAACCGGTGAGCGTATTGTCGGGCAAGCCGCCAAGCGCCAAGCCGTCACCAACCCAAAGAACACGATCTTCTCCGCCAAACGTCTGATCGGTCGTAAATTCACCGAGGTGAACGAAGAGGCGAAGAATCTCCCCTACAAAGTCGTGGCCGGCAAAAACGGCGACGCCGCCATCGAGGTCCAAGTTGGCGACAAGACCGAGCAGTTCGCCCCGCAGCAAATCGCCGCCATGGTCCTCGGCAAACTGAAGGCCGACGCCGAAGCCTATCTCGGCGACAAGGTCACGCAGGCCGTCATCACGGTCCCCGCCTACTTTAACGACGCGCAGCGCCAAGCCACCAAGGACGCCGGCAAGATCGCCGGCCTTGAAGTGCTCCGCATCATCAACGAGCCGACCGCCGCGTCGCTCGCCTACGGTCTCGACAAAAAGAAGGACGAGAAGATTGCCGTGTTCGACTTGGGCGGCGGCACCTTCGACGTGTCCGTCCTCGAAATCGGCGACGGCGTCTTTGAAGTAAAGGCCACCAACGGCGACACCCACCTCGGCGGCGACAACTGGGACGAGACGCTCATCAACTGGCTCGTTGATTCCTTCAAGGCCGAGCAAGGCATCGATCTCCGCAAGGACCCGATGGCCCTCCAGCGCCTCAAGGAAGAAGCCGAGAAGGCCAAGATCGCCCTCTCCTCGACGCAGTCCGTCGACATCAACCTGCCGTTCATCACCGCCGACGCCTCCGGTCCGAAGCACATGAACGTCACGCTCACCCGCGCCAAGATGGAGCAGGTCTGCGATAGCCTCTTCGAGCGCACCATCCGTCCGTTCCAAAACTGCTTGAAGGACGCCGAGCTCACTTCCGCCAACATCGACGAACTCGTGCTCGTCGGCGGCATGACCCGCATGCCCAAGGTCGTGGAAGCCGTGAAGGCCTTCTTCGGTCGCGAGCCCCACACCGGCGTGAACCCCGATGAAGTCGTGGCCCTGGGCGCTGCCGTCCAGGCCGGCGTTCTGCAGGGCGACGTCAAGGACGTCCTGCTGCTGGACGTGACGCCGCTGACGCTGGGCATCGAGACCCTGGGCGGCGTGTTCACCCCGCTGATCGAGCGCAACACCACCATCCCNNCAAGAAGTCGCAGGTGTTCTCCACTTACGCCGACAACCAGCCCGGCGTCGAAATCGTCGTCCTCCAAGGCGAACGCTCGATGGCCCGCGACAACAAGAACCTCGGCACGTTCAAGCTCGACGGNNTTCGACATCGACGCCAACGGCATTCTCCACGTCTCCGCCAAGGACCTCGGCACCGGCAAGGAACAGAAGATCACCATCCAAGGCTCCTCCGGTCTCACCAAGGAAGAGGTTGAGAAGATGACCAAGGACGCCGAGCTTCACGCCGCCGAAGACGCCAAGCGCAAGGAAAGCGTCGAGACGAAAAACCAACTCGACAGCACCATCTACGGCCTCGAAAAGACCCTCAAGGATAGCGGCGACAAACTCCCCGCCGACGTGAAGGGCAAGATCGAGACCGCGCTGGCCGACGCCAAGAAAGACCTCGAGTCGGGCGACACCGACAAGATGAAGGCCGCGATGGAAAACCTCCAAAAGGTCGGTGGCGAACTCTACGCCGCCGCCCAAGCTGCGGGCGCTGGCGCCGGTGGCGCTCCCGAAGCGGGTCCCGCCGACGACGCCTCCGCAGGCGCGTCGTCCTCCTCCAAGAAAACCGAGAAGAAGGCCGACGTCGTCGATGCCGACTTCGAGGTGGTTGACGAAGACAAGTCTGACAAGAAGTAACCCATTTCAACGCTTTGCCCGCCCGGCGGCCCATCGGGTCATCGGGCGGGCGTCGTGAAAAAACGAATACACAACTCCGTTAATAAAACAAAAACCCACATGGCCAAAGCTAAGATCAAGCCCATCGGCGACCGCGTGCTCGTGAAGCACCTCGACGATTCCAAAGAACAAGTTCGCGGTGGCATCATCATCCCGGACTCCGCCAAGGAAAAACCGCAGGAGGCTGAAGTCATCGCCATCGGCACCGGCAAGAAGGACGAAAACGGCAAGTCCGTTCCCTTCGAGGTCAAGGTCGGCGACAAGGTGCTCATCTCCAAATACGGCGGCACCGAAGTGAAGATCGACGAGATCAAATACACCATCGTCCGCGAAGACGACATCCTCGGCGTCATCGCGTGACGCGTTCGCGTAAATTCCAAATCTCAAACGTCCAAATCCCAAATTTAAACCATGGCTGCTAAACAAATTCTGTTCGACGAGGCCGCTCGTCAAAAAGTTCTCCGCGGTGTCGAGCTCCTCGCCCGCGCCGTCAAGGTCACCCTCGGTCCCAAGGGCCGCAATGTCGTCATCGACAAAAAATTCGGATCCCCGACCGTCACCAAGGACGGCGTGACCGTCGCCAAGGAAATCGAGCTTCCCGATCCCTACGAGAACATCGGCGCCCAGCTCGTGAAGGAAGTCGCTTCCAAGACGAACGACGCCGCCGGTGACGGCACCACCACCGCCACCGTGCTCGCCGAAGCCGTCTACAAAGAAGGCCTCAAGCACGTCACCGCCGGTGCCAACCCGATCTACCTCAAGCGTGGTATCGACAAGGCCGTCGAGGCCGCCGTCATCGAGCTCGCTCGCATCTCCAAGAAGGTCAATGATCGCGAAGAGATCCGCCAGGTCGCGACCGTCTCCGCCAACTGGGACACCACCATCGGCGAGATCATCGCCGACGCGTTGGACAAAGTCGGCAAGGACGGCACCGTGACCGTCGAAGAGGCCAAGTCCATCGAGACCACCCTCGACGTCGTCGAAGGCATGCAGTTCGACAAAGGTTACCTCTCTCCCTACTTCGCGACCAACGCGGAGACCCAGGAAGCCATCCTCGAAGACGCCTACGTGCTCATCCACGAGAAGAAGATCTCCAACCTCCAGGAGTTCCTCCCGATCCTCCAAGCCACCGCCAAGACCGGCAAGCCCCTCCTCATCATCGCCGAAGAGGTCGAAGGCGAAGCCCTCGCCGCGCTCGTGGTGAACAAGATCCGCGGCACGCTCAACGTCGTCGCCGTCAAGGCCCCTGGCTTCGGTGATCGCCGCAAGGCCATCCTCGAAGACATCGCCGTCCTCACCGGCGGCCGTCTCCTCACCGAGGACCTCGGCATCAAGCTCGAAAACGTGCAGGTCGCCGACCTCGGTCGCGCCAAGCGCATCGTTGTTGCCAAGGAAAACACCACGATCGTGGAAGGCTCCGGCAAGTCCTCCGACATCCAGGCTCGCGTGAAGCAGATCCGCCGCCAGATCGAGGAAACCACCAGCGACTACGACAAGGAGAAGCTCCAGGAGCGCCTTGCCAAGCTCGCCGGCGGCGTGGCCGTCATCAACGTCGGTGCCGCCACCGAGTCCGAGATGAAGGAAAAGAAGCAGCGCGTCGAAGACGCCCTCCATGCGACCCGCGCGGCCGTTGAAGAGGGTATCGTCTCCGGCGGTGGTGTCGCCCTCCTGCGCACCGCCAAGGCCGTTGACGCCGCGATCGCCGCCCTCGAAGGCGACGAGAAGCTCGGCGCCCAGATCATCCGCCGTGCCGTCGAGGCCCCGCTCAAGCAGCTCTGCTTCAACGCCGGCGTCGAAGGCGCCGTCGTCGTCCAGCAGGTGCTCTCCAGCAAGGGTGCCAACGGTTACAACGTCGCCACCGGCGAATACCAGGACCTCGTCAAGGCCGGCGTGGTTGACCCGACCAAGGTTACCCGCACCGCCCTGCAGAATGCCGCGTCCATCGCCGGTCTCCTGCTCACCACCGAGGCGATCATCACCGACGCCCCGGACAAGAACCCCGCTCCGGCCATGCCCCAAGGCGGCCACGGCGGCGGCATGGACTACTAAGTCCGACGTCCGTCCGATCGCGTATCCGCGAGTTAACTACAAGGCCGGCGCCCGCAAGGGCGCCGGCTTTTTCGTTAGTAGCGCAGACTTCCAGTCTGCTTCGGCGGCTCGAAGCAGACTGGAAGTCTGCGTTACTCGATCCCGGCTCATCGCATAAAAAGACTGACGCCCCTGCGAGAAATCGCGTCGCTATCCATCACGATGAGAGCCCTCCGCCGTGCGGTCCTGTTATCAACCCTGTCGCTAAGCGCCTTCTATCCGGCGGCGGCTCGCGAGATCCCGCTGCCGGACCCGGGCCGTTCGTTCGGACACGAGCAAACCGAGATGGCCATCAACGCCTACAGCTCTCTTCCCTCCGCAAATAAAACCTGGCCTGCGGATAGACCTGCGCCGACCTCGTGGGCCGAAACCGGCCTGCGTGACGACGCCGAATTGGTCGCCAGCCGCGGCTATTTCGACGGAGGCAGTCGTTCGTTTTACTTCAAAGATTCCACGGGGCGCTACTTCGTCTTTTCCGCTCGTTCCCCAATGGGCGGCGATGGCACCGGCAAGGTCGTCCATCGTGAACGAATCTTTCATGTCGGAGTTCCGCATCCGACTGAGAAGGGCGGCGTCGCGGTCGCCATCGGCTCACCCGCCGATGAGTTTCTGATTTCGATCCTGAAGCATGCGCAGGCCAAGATGCCTGCCATCCCCAAAGCACTCCGCTCGGCGGGGTGGGCGGGCCTTAGCGACTACGCCGAGCCGGTGGTTCACGATCTATCATCGGTGCCGACGACACGCGACAAACTGGGTTTGGGGAAGATGTATTTCGTTCAGGACGTCTCCACGGATCATTTAAGGATGTTCACGACCGAAGAGTTGGTCGCTGCCCTTGCGGTAGAAAAGGATCCCCTCGACAAGGAGAAGGCGTTCACCGTGGTCGTGCTCCTTCCGTTGGGCGCGCGAGACGACTTGGTGTGCTTGGAAGGATTCGATCCTTCGGGCGGCTACTTTTTCTTCCATGCGTCGAAGACCAAAGGCCGGACGGGCCGGGAGGCGCTGTGGGCGTGCTTCACGCTTCCGTATACTCCTACGGCAGTGCGTAGCCTGAACTTCTCAATCAACGTGAACAGCCTGCGCTACCACCGCGCGGCGCCCGCCGGATACCATTTCGATTCCGTGTTGGTTTCATCCGCGAGCCGGACGTTTCGGTAACATCGGTTAAGGTGTATCGGCTCTTGCGGTTAAGGCTTGGCGACCGGCGTCGTCACCGCCTGTCCGGCGCTTTTCCACGCAGGGAAGCCGCCTGCGTTGGTGGCTTTGAATTTCTCCTTTTCCAAGATGGCGATGGCCTGTGCCGACCGGTTTCCCGACCGGCAGTAAATGATCAGCTCCGTGTTGCGGTTGGCCTCCAACACGGGCTTCCACAGCTTTCGGTCGCCGCGCAGATCGCTGAGCGGGAGCAGCAACGCACCCGCCACCACGCCGCCCGTCCATTCCTCGGGCTCGCGCACGTCGATAAGGATGGCTTCGCTCGTGGCCACGCGACGGGAGGCTTCTTCAGGCGTGATGATGTCGCCCGCGAAAAGACGTTGAACCGGACCGAGCAGGGCGACCACTGCGGCGAGCATAAGCAGACGTTTCAGGATGGATGGCATAGGCGTAGCGTAAACCTCGCCGCTAAAACTCGCAAGGGATCGGGTCTCCGCTTGCGCGTGCCGCCGGCGCCGTGTTCCGTCGCACCCACCATGGAGGTCATCTTTCTCGGCACCGGCACTTC
>DFYA01000251.1:4636-5575 GCA_002382525.1 Opitutaceae bacterium UBA4094 | reverse complement strand
GGCTTCGACGTCGCTGCCGGTGAGCCGGCGGTCGCCGAGCTTTTCGCGGATGCAGGCGGCAAGCGGTTCAGAGAGGGCCAGCTTTTGGCTGCGCGCGATGACGGTGAAAAGCTCGACAATTTCATCGGCATTTTGCGCGGGGAAGAGCGGCACGCACAGGCCGAAGCGACCTTGGCGTTTGAGGTCGATGGCCATCAAGTCGGGGCGCGACGTCATGGCGATCCACAGTTCGCGTCCGCGGAGGGACGCGTCGCCGAGGTGGGCGGCGAAGGCGGCGAAGACGCGGCTCGACACGCCGCTGTCGCCGTCGGCGCTGCGGTTGCCGAAGACGGCGTCGGCTTCGTCCACGACTACGATCACCGGGCCGAGGGCGCGGATGGTGAGAAGAATGCGCGCTTGTTGGCGTTCGGTTTCGCCGACCCATTTGGAGCGGAACTGGCCCAGTTCCATGACGGGGAGTCCGCATTCGCTGGCGAAGCAGTCGATCAAGTAGGACTTGCCGACGCCGATGCGACCGGGGACGAGAACACCGCGCTCGAGGACGGCGTGTTTGCCCTCGCGGATGAGCCAGGCGAGTTCGCGCAGGCGGGCCTTGGCGGCGACGTGGGTGGCGACGTCGTCGAGGGAGCGGCCGGCCTTGGGGTCTTTGAAGCGAACGAGGTCCCCGCAGTAGTCCTCGATGAGGCGGCGTTTGCCGGCGCTCACGTAGGCCGGGGTGACGCGCTGGTTGTTGCGTAGGGCGGTGGCGAGAAGCTGGTCGACGCGCAGGAGCGGGAGTCCGGACGTGCGCCGTGCGAGATCTTCGGCGTCGAGGTCGCTGCGGGTGGCGAGGGTGGCGCCATCGGCGTGGCGGTCGAGCCAGCCGGAGCCGAGAAACGCGGCGCGTTCGTCGAGAGTGGGAAGGTCGATGCGCGCGCGAGCGACGTGTGGATTTTGGAG
>DFYA01000251.1:0-4480 GCA_002382525.1 Opitutaceae bacterium UBA4094 | reverse complement strand
TGGATGTGGAAGTGGGTCTTCTCGACCTCATCGTAGATTTTGAGCCACTCGAAAAAGCGCGTCTGCATCGCGGGCGTGGCGAACGTGAGGCCGGCGCCAAGATCGTAGTGAAGCAGGTGCGGGCGGGTCGGGAAGAGGCGTTGCGAGAGATACGGGCCGAGGGCGGCGTAGGTGGGCTTCGGGGCGACGGTGACGGGGAAGAGGTCGTGGATGTTTCCGTGGAGGATGAAGAGGCTGTGGGCGCCGCTGTTCCAAAGGCGGGCGAGTTCGATGGCCCAGGTGGGGAGCGGGGCGAGGGAGGCGGGCGTGGCAACGGGAGCGGTTGAAGGGGCGGGAGTGGTCATGGGAGGAGGCGGGGTTCTTAAACCACGGATTGCACGGATGGGCACGGATTCGGAACGGAGTTTTTTTAACCACTAATGAAATCCGCCAATGGGCGGATTTTTTGGGAGCGGTTTCGGCCAATGGCCTTCACGGGTAAGCGGAGGGGCGACTGATGTCGCCGGGGGGTGGAGGAGTCGGAGCGCGAGCGAGCTCGCGGCCTACGTTGAGAGGGGCGGGGGCTCGGGTTGGCGGGTGGGCGGTGTGGCGGTGGTCGAGGGGGTAAGCATTGCGCCCGGGGGAAGCGCGGGGAGTTGGGCGGTGAGGTCTTTGAATTCGGAGAGTTCGGAGAGCCAGCGGTTGGTCTCGGCGAGGTGCTCGATACTGATGTCGATGCGCGCGCCCAGGGATTCGGCGTTTTTGTGGGCGATGGCGTCGGCGCGGATGAGCTTGGCTTGTTCGACGAGGCGCTCTTGTTCCGACAGGGCGAGGTCGAGGTTGGCGCGGGCTTGGGCAATGCGAGTGATGCGTTGACGAAGGGCGTCGAGGCGGTCGCGACGCGAGGCGAGGAGCTTGCGGCGGGTGTCCGCAGCGGGGGCGTCGGGGGCGGCGGCGAGCTCGGACTCGAGGGCGGCGATTTCGCGGGTGGCGGCTTCCTCGGCCTGGGGGAGTTGTTCGCGGCGTTCGGTTTCGAGGTAAACTTCGAGGGATTGCTCGATGGTTTGCAGGCGCAGGTAGGTCCAGAGGAGTTCGTCGAGTTTGCGCAGGCGGGTGTCGAGGGAGAGGGAGAGGTCGCCGGAGGAGTTTTCGGAGGAGGCTGCGGTGATGTCTTTGCAGACGGTAGCGAGGGCTTGATGGCGACGACGACGTTCGGCGGAGAGCGAGGAGAGGAGTTGGGCGCGCTGGGCTTCAAAGGCTTGGGCGCGGGCGGCGTCGGCGGCGTTTTCGGCGACGAGGCGGGCGTTGTCGATCTTGCGGCGGAAGCGGGCGGAGTCGGGGAGATAGATGTGTCCGAGGGCGTAGAGCACTCCTCCGACGAGCAGGCCGAGGGGCTCGCCGGTGGCGAAGCCGAGCCCGAGGGTGAGCAGGGCGAGCCAGAGGTGATCGCGGCTTTTCCAGAAGAGCCGGCGGTAATGCGGAGTGGATACGGGGTCGGTCAAAGGCGGGGCGGATAAATAGGACGTATCGGTCTCATGGGACGCATGGGGCCTATGAGACCGAGACGGAATAACACTGGAGCGGGCGGGAATCCAACGAGGGGGTTACTCGACGGTGAACCACTGGACTTCGACGCGGCGGTTTTTCTCGGCATCGGGACCGGCGGGTTCTTCCCAGCCGCGACCGATGGTTTCCAATCGGGCGGGGGGGACCTTGAGCGTCTCGACGAGCACGCGACGGATTTCGTTGGCGCGGTGCTTGGAGAGTTCCATCGCCTTGAGAGACATCTGGCGGACGAAGGACTCGCCGCCTTGCTGACGGAATTTCTCGACTAGGGCATTGTCCACGTGTCCGCGGAGGAGGATCGTGGAGCCCGGGCTGACTTGGAGGAGGCGGCGGATGGAGTCGAGGTTGGCCATGTTCTCGGCGTCGCTCATTTCGAGGTTCGAGGAGTTGGGCTGGAAGAGGAAGCGGATGTCCTTGGTGAGAAGCGGATCGCCTTCGAGGGCGCCGGTGGCGGAGCTGCGGATGGGCGAGATGGAGATCTGTTGCCCGGCGAAGGCGCCGGCGGCCTTGAGGGCTTCGAGGTGAGAGACGTCCATGTAGCGCTCGGCGTCGGTGGGCTGATCGATCAGCGAGCCGTAGGAGAGCAGCGCGGAGGAGAAGATGCCGCTGAAACTGCCGGCCGAGTCGATGGAGCCGGAGAAGAAAGCGAGGTTTTCCGGGAGGTTGGAGAGGTGGACTTTGGTGAGTTCGTCGCGGGCGTCATCTTTGCTCCACTTGAAGGCGCGGGCGATGGTGTCGAGGTGGGCGGCGGGCGTGTCGCGGACGAGACGGTTGCCTTCGAGGGTGCCGTCGACGAGGCCGGCGACGATCTTGGGGTGGGCTTGGGCAAACCCTTTGTTGACGACCAGAATGTCGGCGATGATGAGGAGGTTTTTGTTGGTGGTGAGGAGCGTGGCGGCGCCGTTGCTGGCGTCGACGACCTCGGTGGTTTTGGGGGCCCACGTGACGCAGCCGGCGAGGAGTTTGCCGCCGTCGTTGAGGTCTTTGAGGAAGAGGTCGCCTGCGGCGAAGGCGTCGGCGGCGAAGAGCAAGTTGACCTTTTCGGGGTCGGGGCGGGAGGACGGGGAGTCGAGGAGGTTCACGCCGATGCCGGCTTCCTGAGTGAGGTAGCGGATAAAGAAGTCGGCCTCGGTGAACTGGGCGGTGACGAGCGTCTTGCCCTTGAGGTCGTTGATGCGGCGGATGTCTTTGCGGACGACGAGCCCATCGGCCCCGCGGGAGAAACCGATCTGCACGGGGGCGGTGACGGCGAAGTTGCGGCAGTGGGCGGTGATGACGTCGACGGTGGTGGCGGAGGCGGCGATGCGGCCGGTGTTGAGGGCGGGCCAGCTCTCTTCCTCGCTCAGTTTGATGCGGACCTTGAAGCCGTGCTTTTTGAAGAAGTAGGAGTTTTCCGAGGGGTCGAGGCCGCCGTTGGCGACGATGATGCCGGCGTAGCCCGCGTATTCGCTGAGTTCGAGGTCGACGGTGTTGTCTGTGAGGACGTAGGCGCCGGCGGGGGGGAGCAGCGGGCAGGCGGTGAGGGCGGCGACGAATTCGGCTTCGTCGAGGGTCGTGGCGGCGGCGGAGGAACCGGCGGTGGATGAGGAGCCGGGAGAGGTGGTGGAGGCGGTGGCGGCGGAGGAGGCCGGGTTGAGTTTGTCCCACCACTTATGGGCGCCGAGGGCGGCGATGCCGAGGATGAGGACGGTGAGGACGAATTTGCCGCGGAGGGTCATGGTATGGGTGGTGAGCGGGAGGGGACGGAGTGCGGGAGAGAGCGAGAACGAGTAAGAGAACGAGAACGAAGGGAGCCGGGGGCTTGGTCTTTTTCTTTCTCCTAATCTTTTTCTTTCGTCAGGGGCCCCGGACGAGGGAAAGAGAAAGTTTAAGAGAAAGAGGAACGCGGGGGGCGGAACGGGTCGCTCACGCTCCCCGCTACGGGGATTATTCGGCGATTTTCTGCCGGGCGGGGGGCTCGGCTTGCGGCGTGATGGCCTGTGGCTGGGTCATGCCCATCTTCTGTTGGTATTCCTTGAAGAGCATCGAACCGCGGGCGCGTTTCATCTCTTGCTGGCGCTGAATCGACGAGCCCATCTCTTTCGCGAGGTCGAGGGTGGCGCGCATCTGGCCTTCGCCGCCGGCGGCGGATTGGCGGAGTTGTTGCATGGACTGGCCGAGTTCGCCGCCCATCATGCCTTGGAGTTCGCCGATCGAGCCTTTCATGAGTCCGGCGAGTTGCTCGAGGTTGCGACCGACGGCGACCCTGACCTTCACGGTCTCGAATTCGCGCTGGAATTTTTGGATCTCGCGGAGGCTGTTGGCGATGATCTGGGTGTTCTGTTGGTAGAGCTCTTCGAGGCTGGTGAGCTGGGACTTGTTGTCGGCGAGATCGGTTTCGAGGGAGGCGAGTTCCTCGGCGTAGTGAATGCCGTTGGCTTCGTCGTTGGCGGCGGCGGCGGCCTGGAGAAACCCGTGGGTTTCCTCGCGCTGGCGCTCCTGGCGTTTGATCTGGTCTTTGAGGAGGGCGATCTGGCCGGCGAGCTGTCCGTTGGCGTAGTGGGCTTTGTCGGCCTTGGACTTGGCATCGCGGATGCCGCGTTCGACGACGGCTTGGTTGATAGCGTCGGTTTCGGTGGCTTTCTCGGCGGCGAGACCGAGCCAGGTGAAGAGGCGTTTGATGGCGCGAAACATGGTGGTGGTTAAGGGAGGTGGGTTGAGGTGAAGGCAGAGGCAGAGCGCGTGGACAACGACCGGGCCGGGAGGCGACGGGTCAGGGCGCTTCGACGAGAATCTGGGTTTCGAGGATAAAATCGAGCTGGCTTTGCAGCTGTTTTTCATCGTTGGCGCCGATAAGGGTGGCGCCGGCTTGTTGAAGGGAGGCGAAGACGGTCGGGGAGATGTCGAGGGCGAGGACGTGGACGAACACGACTTGGTCTTGGGCACCGGTTTGTTT
>DFYA01000195.1:4576-7269 GCA_002382525.1 Opitutaceae bacterium UBA4094 | reverse complement strand
CCGCCTTTGAAGCCGTCGGTGAACGTGCCCTTGCCGCGACCACCCGCGTGGATCTGCGACTTGACGACGACCGGGGAGTCGGGGAGCTGCGCAAGCGCGGACTCAAATTCAGCGGGGGACTTGGCGGCGACGCCTTTGGGAACGGGCACTCCAAACTTCTCAAAGAGCGCCTTGGCCTGATACTCGTGGATGTTCATGGGAGCTCAAGGATTGCCATAAGCGGGGAGGGGATGGCACGAAAAAAACCGGTGGCGTTTCGTTTATGTAAGCGGAGGTGCGAGCGGAGTTGCGTTTGGCTAATGCGATGACACCTTTCCGGCCCATGCAATCGCACGAGGTCCTGAAAGAGGTCTTGAAGCAAACGAGCGCCAAACAAATCGCGGCCGACATGGGCCTCTCCCTGTCGTTGATCTATAAATGGACGGAAGCGCCTCCCGACGATGCGGGCAGCGGCGCGAGTAATCCGCTCGATCGCATCGACCAGTTGCTCAAGAGCACCGGCGACCGGCGTATCGCCCAATGGGTGTGTGAACGCGCGGGCGGTTTTTTCATCGGCAATCCCGAGCACCCCAAGGCGCACGCCTATCCGTTGATTCCGATGACCAACAAGATCGTGCAGGAGTTCGCCGACATGTTGGCGGTGATCGCCACGGCCGCGGCCGACAGCACCATCACCAAGGAAGAGGCCAAGCAGATTCGCCGCCGCTGGGAAGAGTTGAAGAGCGTGACCGAAGGCTTCGTCCATGCGGCGGAGGCGGGAAATTTCACCGCGCTCAAAAACGAACTCGAACACAAGGGGCACTGACGGAGCGTCCGGTTTGGCCGGATGAAAAATTATCATCCGATGGCGTATCCACGCCGTCGCTACGGTGGTGTTACCTCGTAGAATACGAGGCTGGTAAAGGCGAGTTGGTGGGATGCGGGTGACCTTTTATTTCCGCCCGAGCATTGGTTGGCAGGCGGGTTGCTAATGTCGTCGGCACGAAGTTCCTCCGGTCCCCGGAGGGGTTCGCTGACCTACACTACAACACACACATATACCAACATGTCGTTACACACCACGATCACGCGTTCCCTCGCTTTGGGAGCTGTTGCCGGTTCGCTTCTTTTGGGCTCGGCTCAAGCGGCCAACGAAAACGTCTCGGCCTCCGTCTCGCTCGACTTCAACTCGCACTTCATGTCCTACGGCGCCAATGTCTGGGGCGACCGCGACATCGGCCAGCAATCGCTGCTCTTCCAGCCCTCCGCTTCCTTGGAGTTCGCTCTGGGCGAAGGCAGCGCCATCTACACCGGCGTGTGGGCCGACATTAACGACCGCCTCGATAGCAGCGGTTACACCGTCGAGGAGGTCGATTTCTGGCTCGGCTACTACTTCACCATCGAGAAGTTCACCATCGATTTCACCCTCCAGCAGTGGATGTATGCCAGCGAAGTCGAAGGCATCTTCGACGTGACCGTGTCCTACGACGCGATGTTCTCCCCCTACATCAAAGCGCACACCCGCTTTGAGGCTGTGGGCAATCAGAAGCGCGGCACGATCTTCGAGGTCGGCGGCACCTTGTTCGAGACCACCGTCGGCACCGTGAGCCTGTCCGTTCCCGTCGCGACCGCTTTCTCGTTCACCGAGTATCACGGCGGCACCGATGGATACGCCTACTCGCTCGTCGGCCTGAACGCCAGCCTCCCCCTCGGTATCTCCGACGCCTATGGCGCGTGGGATCTCCATGGCGGACTGACCTTCTACCACACCGACAAGGGCTTCACCGGCAACGCCCGCAGCACCTACCTGACGCTCAACGTCGGTGTCGGCGTTTCGTTCTAAGCTCCCGTCTCTTCAGCCCGGCAACCCGCCGTGGTTTACGTTCTAACCATGTAGTTTGTGGGCGGGTCGTGTGCGCCAGACGTTTCACACGGTCCGCCCTTTTTGATGCCTGAATTCTTTCGTTCTAAAATATGATCTCCAAATTCTCTCAGCTAGTTACCGCCGGAGCCGTTGCGCTCGGCGCGATGGCGGGCGCGGTCCACGCGCAAGANNACGCCAAGGGCGGCGTGCTCGGCAAAAAGATTGAGCCCGTCGTCGTTGACGGTGCCTCCAACTGGCCGCTCTTCGCCGAAAAGGCCAAGCAGCTCCTCGAGCAAGACAAAGTCGCCGTGACCTTCGGCTGCTGGACCTCCGTGTCGCGCAAATCAGTCCTTCCCGTTTACGAGAGCAACAACGGCCTCCTCTTCTACCCCGTGCAATACGAGGGCGAAGAAGAATCCCAAAACGTGTTCTACACCGCCGAGGCCGTTAACCAACAGGCCACTCCGGCCATCGATTATCTCCTCAAGGAAGGCTACACCAAGTTCTACCTGATCGGCACCGACTACGTGTATCCGCAGACCACCAACCTCGTGCTCCTCGAGTATCTCCAGAGCAAGGGCGTGCCGCTGGAAAACATCGGCGGCGGCTTCCGCAAGGACGCGTCCGGCAAGGTTATTTCCGCCGGCAAATACACGCCGTTCGGACACACCGACTACCAGCAGATCGTCTCCGAAATCAAACAGTTCACCGCGGGCGGAAAAGCCGCCGTCGTCTCCACGCTGAACGGCGACACCAACGTTCCTTTCTTCAAGGAATACGCCGCTGCCGGCCTCACCTCCGAGACCGCCCCGGTCGTTTCCTTCTCGATCTCCGAGGACGAATTCCGCGG
>DFYA01000195.1:0-4394 GCA_002382525.1 Opitutaceae bacterium UBA4094 | reverse complement strand
AACATGCATCTCACCAAAAACGTGTTCATCGGCGAGACCAAGGCTGACGGCCAATTCGAGATCCTCGAAGAGTTCAAGAACGTCTACGGCGAGCCCTGGCTCCTCGGTAAGTTCAAAGCCAAGACGAAATAATTCAGGGGCCCGTCTTAACGGGCACACCCTTTGCTAAAGAAATCCTGTTCATGCAGGAGGGACGGTTCCCCGGCGGAACCGTCCTTTTTTATTTTCTAACATCAGCTTCATGAATCGCGCCCTTTCTCGTTTCATTTTTCTCATCCTTCTTTGCCTCTGCGCCGTCGGGCCGCTGCGCGCCGAGGTCGCACCGCGAGAGGTGTTGACCCGCGCGATCCTCACCGAAAGCAACCCCGAGAAGGCCGAGTTGATCTCGTCGCTGCTCGGCATCGGTGACGAAGACATCAAGACGCATCTGGTGGCGTGGCGGCAGGACGCGCTTTTCATTCACGAAACCGCGACCGGCGAGAAGATCCCGGTATTGCTGTTGCCCGACGTCGACGCGGCCGGCGCCCGATCAGCCTTTCGTGTCGACACCGGCAAACCGCCCGAAGGCGCCCCGCGGCTCCATCCCGATGCACTCGCCCGCGTGCGTCACAACGCGAGCCTGCGTCGAGTGATGAAGACTGTGCTCGACGTGTTCGACCTCGCTTCACCCGACGCCGCAAAACGTATCCAAGCCACCCAGACAATCGGCTTCACGCAGGATCTGGAGAAACTCCCCGTCTTTGAGAAACGCCTCGAAATGGAAGACCACCCACGCGCGCGGCGCACCTTACGGGAAGCCATCGCGGTGACTCGCCTCAAAGCCCCGGATCAAGAGTCCAAACTCGCCGCGCTCGCCGAGCTGAAAGCCCTTCATTCACTGTCGAGCTACGACTTGGTGCGCACCGCCATGCGCGAAGCCGAAGCCGCAGGCGACATCCAGGTGGCCACTGCCGCCAAATCGGCGCTCACGGCGATCGACCACCACCGCTCCATCGTAAACCTCTACGGCACGCTCTTTCGCGGACTCAGTCTCGGCAGCGTGTTGCTCATCGTCGCCATCGGCCTCGCGATCACCTTCGGCCTCATGGGCGTCATCAACATGGCACACGGCGAGATGATCGCCATCGGCGCCTACACGACCTACGTCGTCCAACACATCTTCGGCAGCGGCATCACCATCCCGTTCTTCGGCTTCAGTCTCGCGATACCCGGCATGGGCACGACCGGCTCGTTTTACCAAACGTATTTCCTCTTCGCGCTCCCGCTCAGTTTCCTCACGGCCGCCGCCGTCGGCATCGGACTCGAGCGCAGCATCATTCGTTTCCTCTACCGCCGCCCCCTCGAAAGTCTCCTCGCGACCTGGGGCGTTTCGCTGCTCTTGCAGCAAGCGCTCAAGCTCATGTTCGGCTCCAACAACGTTCAGGTGGGCAGCCCCAGTTATCTGAGCGGCAACTGGACGATCAACGACATCGTGTTCGGCTGGAACCGCGTCTTCGTGATCGGCTTTGCGATCCTCATCGTGGTCGGCGTGTGGCTGATTTTGACCAAGACTCCGCTCGGTCTGCTGATCCGGTCCGTGATGCAGAACCGCAACATGGCGTCGTGCATGGGCGTGCGCACCGAGCGCGTGAATATGCTTACTTTCGGCCTCGGCAGCGGACTCGCCGGACTCGCCGGCGCGTTCCTTAGCCAGATCGGCAACGTCGGTCCGTCGCTCGGTCAGGCCTACATCGTGGACGCCTTTATGACCGTGGTGGTCGGCGGCGTGGGCAACCTCGCCGGCACCATCTACAGCGCGCTCGGCATCGGCCTCGTGGACCAGTCGCTGCAGCAGATCCTCCTCAATCCCGTGCTCGGCAAGATCCTCGTGCTCGTAGCCATCATCCTCTTCCTGCAATGGCGCCCCTCCGGCCTCTTCGTCACCCGCAGCCGCAACCTCGACGATTGAGCCCGCCGCGCCGTCCTTCCGCTCATTTAGCGCCTCGCACTCTCTTCTGATGTCTTCCCTTTCAACCCGTCACAAAATCGAACTCGCCGCCGTCGGCGTGATCGCGGTGTTCTTCATCATCGTGTTCCCGCTGCTCAATGCCTACGGGCACGTGAGCAACTTCACGATCAACGTCTGGGGCAAATACCTTTGCTACGCCTTGCTCGCGATCTCGGTCGACCTGCTCTGGGGCTACACCGGCCTGCTCAGCCTCGGTCAGGCGCTCTTCTTCAGTTTGGGCGGCTACATGATGGGCATGTATCTCATGCGCATGATCGGCGACCTCGGCCAATACGGGAAACCGATTCCCGACTTCCTCGTCTTCCTCGGCTGGTCCGATCTCCCCGAGTTCTGGAAACCCTTCGACAGTTTCCCGTTCGCGCTCGCGATGGTTCTCCTCGTTCCCGGCATCCTCGCGCTCGTCTTCGGTTTCCTCGCGTTTCGCTCCCGGGTTAAGGGCGTCTATTTCGCCATCCTCACCCAAGCGCTCACCTACGGCGCGTCGCTCATGTTTTTCCGCAACGACATGCTCATGGGCGGCAACAACGGCTTCACCNNACATCCGCAGCGCCGCCACCCAGCGAGGCCTCTTCATCGCTACGGCCATCACGCTGCTGCTCGTTTACGTCGCCCTGCGCCTTCTCAGCTACACCAAGTTCGGACTCGTGCAGCGCGCCATCCGCGACGGCGAGAACCGCGTATTGTTTTCCGGATACGCAACTGCTCACTTCAAACTTTTTATCTTCATAATCTCCGCCGGCATCGCCGCGCTCGCAGGTGCCCTCTACGTGCCGCAGGTCGGCATCATCAACCCGTCCGAGATGACGCCCGACAAATCCCTCGAAGCCGTCGTCTGGTGCGCGGTCGGCGGACGCGCCACGCTCGTCGGACCGATCATCGGCGCCATCGGTGTCAACTCCCTCAAGAGCTGGGCCTCCCGTGCCGCGCCCGACTACTGGCTCGTTATCCTCGGCGGCCTCTTCGTGGTCGTCGTGCTCCTTCTCCCCGGAGGCATCGTCAGCATCCCCGCCCGCATCAAAGCCCTCTGGCAACGCTTCGCCAAAAAGCCCGACGACGTCCCGCCGCCCAAACCGCCCGCGCCTCCGCAAGCACCCGCCGTGACGCCCGCCAACGAAACTACCTCCGTCGCCTGACCCGCTCTCCGATGACCAAGCCCAACTACATGCTTACGGTGGAGGACGTCTCCAAGACCTACGACGGATTCAAGGCCATCACCGACCTCAACTTTTACCTCTTCGAAGGCGAACTCCGCACCGTCATCGGTCCCAACGGCGCCGGCAAATCCACCTTCTTCGATCTCATCACCGGCCGCGCCAAACCCGACCGCGGCAAGATCGAGTTCGGCATGAACACCGACCTCACCGCGATGAACGAATACGAGATCAACCGCCTCGGCATCGGTCGCAAGTTCCAGACGCCGTCCGTCTTCACCGAGCACACCGTCTATAACAACATCGTGCTCTCCCTCGCCGGTTCGCGCGGCGTCTTCGCCTCCATCTTCAAGCGGCTCTCGTCCACCGAACGCGACCGAATCGACGAATTGCTCAAGCTCATCCGCCTCGACACCAAGCGCGACTGGAAAGCCGCCCAGCTCGCCCACGGCGAAAAGCAGTGGCTCGAAATCGGCATGCTCCTCGCGCAAGACCCGAAGGTTCTCCTCGTGGACGAACCCGCCGCCGGCATGACCGATGAAGAAACCCACCGCACCGGCGAACTGCTCATCTCCCTCGCCGGAAAACACAGCATCGTCGTCATCGAGCACGACATGACGTTCGTGAAACAAATCGCCCGCGACGGCCAAGTTACCGTGCTCCACCAAGGCAGCGTCCTCTGCGAAGGCAAATTCGACGCCGTCCAATCCAACCCCAAAGTCCGCGAGGTTTATCTCGGACGCGGAAAAAGCGGCGGAAAATAAGCGCGTTCCTCATGCAAACCGAATCCACCACATTCGCTTCATCCATCACCGAAATCACGGCCCCCGCGTTGCTCCAGGTGTCCGACGTCGAGACCGACATCGGCGGCTCGCGCATTCTGCGAGGCGTCACGCTCGAAGTGCGCGCCGGTGAACTCGTCGCGCTCATGGGCCGCAACGGCGTGGGCAAAACCACGCTGCTCAAAAGCCTGATGGGCCTGGTGCCCATCAAGAGCGGCTCCATCCAGTTTGATGGCAAGCCCATCGACAAAGCCACGCCCTACGACCGGGCTCGTGCAGGCATTGGCTTTGTGCCGCAAGGCCGCGAGATTTTTGGCCGCCTTACGGTGGAAGAGAACCTGCGCATGGGCCTGGCCTACAGAAGCGGATCGACGCCTGTGCCTGCGCACCTGTACGAACTCTTCCCTGTGCTCAAGCAAATGCTCAAGCGCCGGGGCGGCGACCTCTCGGGCG
>DFYA01000341.1 GCA_002382525.1 Opitutaceae bacterium UBA4094 | reverse complement strand
CCACGTGGTCGAAGCGGTGATCTGATCCTCCCGGGAACGCCGAGCTCCAGCTCGGCCCCCGTCTCCAAAGCTCCGCCCCGGCCCCCACCTCACCCACCAGAGCCGAGCTGGAGCTCGGCGCTCCCGGCTCTCCGCGCACTCGACCACCGCCAATCCTCCGCCCGCCCGCACAGCCCGGCCTTCACCGGATTGGTATGGATATACTCCAACGTCTGCCGCAGATGCCGTTCATCGCGCATAAACCGGTCCCAGTATTCGCGCATCCAGAATACCGCCCCGGGAACGCCGAGCTCCAGCTCGGCATTCCGCTCCATCGCCCACCGTCCGGTAAACGACTTCCAGCTCTGCACGATCTTCCCCAACGCGTCACGCGGCCGGATCAGCACATGCACATGGTTCGGCATGACGCACCAAGCCATCAAGTGATACCGCACCCCATCGCCGTGCAGAAACGCGGCCTCCACCACCTTGGCCACCTCGCCACGCCGTAGCGCGCAGCACCCAAGCCCGCTATCCAGCCAAACCTCGATCTGCTTACGACGCGCGATCTCCCTCTCGCCGTCCGGCACCCTCGCTAGCTCAACCTCCAGCGCCCGCAGCTTTTCCTGAGGCAGCGAGTCTGCCAGGCGGTAGGTGATAAATTGAACCAGCCCGAGTTCCTCCCGATGCGGTAAATATCCCCGCGACCGCCATCCGTCGGGAACGCCGAGCTCCAGCTCGGCCTTTATGGCACCCTCTATTTTATTTGCTCCACTCATCCCACGAGCAACACACCAGCAATAAGCCCAGCGCAAGCGAGCCCTGCTCCTTCCCTCGGGAACGCCGAGCTCCAGCTCGGCACATATTCAAAAAAGCCGAGCTGGAGCTCGGCGCTCCCGGGATCACCCCACCACCCGCAACACCTGCTCCACCCCCGTCTCCACCCCACGCACCTCAACCGTCATCGTCTCCGCCCCCGACGCCCCATGCACAAACACCCGATAATCCCGCCGCGCCGGCATCTCCGGCAACGCGTGCCGCAGCGGTGAAATCCGAATCTCCACCTCTCGCGCCGCCGCCGCCCCCGCGTCCACCTTCCATTCAAACGCCGTCACCGCATACGCCCCCGCCTCATGCGCGGTGCTCAGCCCATCGTCCTCATAAAGCTCGAACGCATCGCCAACACCCTCACTCCCTCCCGTGCTCCCGCCGTCCGTCGGTAAATAACAATGCACCTCCAGCACTGTCGGCAGTTCGCCGACGCGCTGATCCCCCGCCTGCTTCACGAACACGCACCCGGCCTTAAAGAAATGCGGTGGAGCCAACGTAGCGCCCGTCTCCAACGCGACCGGCGTCACGCCATCACTCTCAATCCGCCGCCCCGTCAACCCGCACACCCAGCCACCCGGCGGCAGTATTGCCGTCGCGCCGCTGTTCTCCAGCCCGTCGCCGTCCTCCAAAATCGGCGCCGCATACAACCGGTCGCCGATAAAGTAACGGTCCCAAATCTCATAACCCGGCTCCCACGTCGGCGCCTCCAGCGCGTTCGACCGGCAAATCGGCAAGCCCTTCTCCGCCGACTCCCGCGCCAGCGAATACAGATACGGCACCAAGCTCGTTCGCAGACTCAAACTGGCCCGCGCTCCCGCCTGCACCTCGTCACTGTATTTCCACGGACGCCGCTCGCTCTCCCCCGCGCTGTGCAGCCGGCAGATCGGACTCAGCGCGCCAAACTGCAGCCAACGCAGATACAGCATCTCGGGCAGATTTTTGCCGCTGTAACCCATGTGCCCGCCGATGTCGTGCGTCACATACGACTGCCCCATGTGCCCCGCGCGCAGCAGATATTCGACCGACGACTTCAGCACCGGCCACTGGCAAAACGTGTCGCCCGTAAACTGAAACGGATACCGGTGCGTGCCGAACCCCGCGCTCCGTGCCATCACCATCGGCCGCTCGCGCGGATACGTCCGCCGTGCGTGTTGTTGATACAAATGATTCGTCCACGCCTGCGCATCGAGGTGCGTGGTCTCCCGCAACTCCACCAGCCCGTCCATCCACCAAAAATCCACGCCCTGCCGTTTCACCGGATCGTGCAGCACCTCCATGAACGCCCGCATGTGCCGCTGGTTGTCCGAAAAATAACAGCCCTTGTGAATCGCCTCGCCGCGATCGCTCTGCACCGGCTTCGACTCCTCCGCGCCAATCCCCGCCGCCTCCAAAAACGCCGGCGCACGCGAATCCCCCGCCGGCAACGACTCCGGATGCAGATTCAACGTCGTGTGAATCCCCCGCTCGCCGAAGAAACGCAGCAGCCCCTCCGGATCAGAAATGTGCTCCGGATTCCAATCCCACCCGTTCCACCCAAAGCGGTGCCATTCGAGATCCAGCACGAGCACGGACAACGGCAACCCCGCCTGCTCAAACGTCTCTGCCGTCTCGATCAGCCCCTCCTGTTTGAAAGTCGGGTAACGCGAATACCACAACCCGAGCGCATAACGCGGCAGCATCGGCACCGCCCCGCACAGCGCGCGGTAATCCGCCAGCGCCCGCTTAAAATCCGCTCCGTAACCAAAAAAATACCAGTCGCGCGCGCCCTCGCCGCCCTCCCGCTTCGCCAGCCACTCCGTCGCCGGGTCGATCAACGGCGACTTCGAATCATCGAGCAAAAAATACCCCGCCCGGCTGAGCAGGCCCGGCGGATACTTCCGCCGCTCGTTCACGATCTCGCGCAGGGGCTCCGGCCATTCCGCCTCGTTCGTCTCCGCGATGATCCGCCCCAGGCTCATGTTGGCGTAACGATTCTCCGCCAAAATCTCGCCGTCCTTCTTCCCTTGGCTGCGCCACGTGTAATTCCACAACGACCAATGACAGCCGTTGTCGTGCAACGCAGCCGTCGCCGGATGCACTCCCTTCGGGATGAGCTGATCGTTCACGCAATCCAGCGAGCAATGACACCCGCCTAGATTCGCCTTGTCCACCGCGTCGGGCGTCCAAGCACCGCCGGAGAATTCGATCCGCAGATTATCCGCCGTCGGTGCCCGCGCTGTATCCACGCAAAAGATACGCAGATGATCCGAAACCAAAACCAACCCTGCCCCGTCCGTGTTCTCGCGCACCTCGCGAAACGCCACCGCCGCCGGCCGCGTCAGCGCGACAAAGCTCGGTCGATCTTCAAACCTGCGATCCGGCGCATACTCGATTCGCACGAGCCCGTCGCTCAGCAGGCTAAAGCGATAACAACCGCGTTGAACCGAGTGAAGGGAGAAGCCGCTCAAGCCGGAAGCAGGGTGATTCATTGGGGTGTTAAATATTCGCCCTGCATGACGCCCCAACGAAAGCACCTTTCCCCGCACACAGTTGGAGTTTCCGCTCCTTCCCGGGAACGCCGAGCTCCAGCTCNNAAAACGGTCGATGACGGGAGGTTTGTGCGGGAGGTATCGTCACAGAGGACGGGCCCCGGGCTGAGGAAACGAGGCCGAGCTGGAGCTCGGCGCGCCCGGGACTGCCACGCTCCGATCATGCTACGATCCCACGATGCCCCGACTCCACGCACGGCACATCCACCTGTTTCACTCACCAGACGCATGCTCGCCTCCCCATCACCGTCCGCCGTTTTGCACCGTCACGAAAATCTACGCCGCGTCGCATCCATCACGGTTCCTCCGTCCGGCGGCGAGTTCACCCACGCGGACGCCCGCTGGCGCGTCACCCTCGATCAAGACCACCAAGCCCCTCCCGCCTCCGCCTCCACCCGCACGCTCCATACACTCCGCGCCGAGGTGCTCGACGGCGTCGCCCGCCAAATATCCCTCAGCCTCGACTTCGCGTTCTCCGACTGGTCCGAGGAGGTTTACGTGCTCTCGCCCGGCGCCATCTACGCGGGCAATCGCTTCCCGGTGATCGACGACCGTTACCCGCCGCTGCCTCCGGCGCGCGGCGCCGACGATCCCGACCAACGCCCGCGTATCACCCGCGTGCCCCGTCTCTCCGCCGAGCCCGGCCCGTCACGCATCGACATCCCGTCCAGCGACTCGGCCATCCCCGGCATGGGCTTCTGGTTCCCTCGCCAGAAAACCGGCGTCTGGTTCCTCACGCCCGAGCGCAACGCCCTCGGTCTCTTCGGCTACACCGTCGAGGAAAACGAGGCCCGCGACCGCGCCGTCCTCCGCATCAGCTCCCCGTGCGTGCGCGAGCACGCCTACGAAATGACCAACGACCAAGGCCCTTCGCCCGACCGCGCCGCCGACGTCCGCGCCGGCGACCGCGTCGAGATCACCGTGCTCGTGCACACCTTCGCCTGCGACTCCGTGCAAGGTCTCTTCGATGCCCTCATTCCGCTGCGCAACGCGCTCGTGCCCACGCCCCGCCGCCGCTGCGATATTCCGTTGTCCGCCGTCTGGGACATCCAGGAGGAAAAATTTAACCGCGAGAACTGGGTCGAGTCGGGCGGTTACTACGCCGTCGGCGTCGAGCCGATGCGCACGCAATCCATCCATCAGGATTGGCAGGCCGGCTGGGTCGGCGGCATGATCGGCACTCACGCGCTCTACCTGCGCGGCGATGCGACGTCCCGCGAACGCGCCCGGCGCAACTTCGATTTTCTCTTCAACAAAGGCCAAGGCGCCTCGGGACTTTTCTACGGCGTTATCCACAAAGGTCGCGTCATCGGAGACAACTTTCGCGACGACAACGCCCCGTGGCATCTCCTGCGCAAGAGCGCAGACGTGCTGTTCTACGGTCTCTCCACGCTCTCCTTGATGCCGCCCGCGGAAGTGAAGCCCGCCTGGCTCGACGGCTTCCGCCGCTGCGCCGACGCCTTTGTGCGGCTCTGGGACACCTACGGTCAATTTGGCCAATTCGCCAACCACCACACCGGCGAATTGATCGTCTCCGGTTCGCTCAGCGCGGGGGTCGCCCCGGCCGCCCTCGTGCTCGCCGCGCGCGCTTTGCCCGAACGCGCCACCGACTACCTGCGCGTCGCTCTCGCCTCGGCCGAACTCTACGACCGCGACTACCTGCGCGTCGGCCTGACCAACGGCGGCCCCGGCGAGATCGCCCAGTGCCCCGACAGCGAGTCCATTGCCGGCCTCCTTGAAAGCTTCGTCACCCTCGCGGAAGAAACCGGCGATGCCCGCTGGATCGACGCCGCTCGCCGCTGTGCCGTGCAAGCGTCGAGCTGGGTCTTCAGTTACGACGCCGCCTTCCCGACCGACAGCACCTTTGGCCAACTCGACATGCTCAGCGCCGGCACCGTGCTCGCCAACGCGCAGAATAAACACAGCGCGCCCGGCATCTGCACCCACTCCGGCCTTTCGCTGCTCCGTCTCTACCGCCTCACCGGGGAGCCGTTCTTTATGGATCTGCTCCGCGACATCGCCCGCGCCTTGCCGCAATACCTGTCGCGCGCCGACCGGCCCATCGCATGGAAGATTCCCTACAACCCGCCGGAATCCCCCGACATCCGCCACCTCCGTCCGGGTTGGATGTGCGAGCGCGTCAACGTCACGCAATGGGGCCCGACCGAGTTGGCCGGCGAAGTGTTTTATTATTCCTGCTGGAGCGAGTTCTCCCTCGCGCTCACCTGCGCCGAGTTGCCGGGCGTTTACGCCCGCTCCGACACTGGCGACCTCTGGTGTCTCGACGCCGTCGAAGCGACGTGGACCGACGGAAATCGCACCGCCCTTCGTATTCATAATCCCACGACATGGCCCGCGCGCGTGCGCATCTGGCACGAAACCGCGACGCAGCGCGACGCCGTCGAGATCCTGGTGCC
>DFYA01000010.1:2702-2915 GCA_002382525.1 Opitutaceae bacterium UBA4094 | reverse complement strand
CGATGAAACCGATAGTCGCGCCGTTCGCCGCGCGGGCGTAGCGGGCGGGGCCGTGACCGGCGCGGTAGTCGGGAAGGTTTTCCAGCGGACCGAGCTCGGCTTCGAGGCGGGCGCGGGCGTCTTCGCAGGAGAGAAAATTGTTCGTATTAAGAACATCGGTCCGCGTGAGTGGCATCAGCTCGATGAAGCGGATGGGCATGCGGTGCTCGGCGG
>DFYA01000010.1:842-2630 GCA_002382525.1 Opitutaceae bacterium UBA4094 | reverse complement strand
ACGTTGATCGAGGTGACGCCGGCGGCGCAGAGTTCGCGGGCGACGGAGGCGAGGCGGGTGCCGTTGGTGGACAGGCCGAGCGACCGCGTCGTCGGCAGCGCGGCGATGCCTGCGGCGATGGAGACAAAATCGGAGCGGAGCAGCGGTTCGCCGCCGGTGAGTCGGAACTTATGGAAACCAAGTTGCGAGGCAGATGCTGCGATGCGAACGAGTTCGTCGGCGGTGAGGTGGTCGGGACGTTGTGCCCAACCCTTGTAACCCTCGGGCATGCAGTAGAGGCAGCGCTCGTTGCATCGGTCGGTGACAGAGATGCGTAGGTAATCGATGGTGCGTCCGAAAGGGTCGGTCATGGCGCGTGGTGCGGGAGCAGGCACGTGCCTACCGGCGACGAGGCCGGAAGGCACGGATAAAGCGGCGGGCGTAGGGTTGGAGTTTTTCATGTGAACCATGAGCCGCGCCGCTCGGAGACGCGGATCAATGGTGGTGATTGCCGCAACCGCCGGGCGAGGCGGCTTCGGCCATGGCGGGAGCGCCTGCGGGGTTGGGTGCGCGGCGGGTGATGCGCACGGCGGCGAGGTTGTCTTCGTCGATGAGGTATTGCCATTCGAAGCAGCCGGGGAACATCGCGTTGAATTGATAACGCAGTGGCTCGGGGGCGTGTCCGTTGACCAGCACGAAGCTGGAGCCGACGGCCAAGACGTTGGCGCGTTCGAGGATGAGCGGGTGCTTTACGCGGCAGGAGATGTCGCGGGCGTCGAAAAGCTCGGCGGCGGGCACTTGGGCAAGGGCGGGATGGATGGGTTCGGTGTTCATGGAGGAAAAGGGAGACTGCGACGCTGCGGTCGTTCAGGTGGAGACGGGTTCGATCGTGGCGGCGATATCCGCTTCGCGGATACGCACCAACGTGAGGCCGGCGGGGCGGCGCAGGAGGGTGTCGCACCAGGTGTGTCCGTCGTAGGCGTAGCGGATTTGCACGCCGAGCAGCAGCCCGGCGGCGAGGCGCGTGCGGGCGGCTTCCAACGTGAGCGAGTCGGGTCCGGTGTGGGCGTTGCGCGCGTATTTCGGGATGACGGCGTGGATGCGGGTGCAGGCGGCGAGGTCGCGGAAAAGCGCGTCGGTCGTGACGACATCGAGCACGGTTTGCTGCAACGGCGGCAGGCAAAGCGGTTCGGAGGACGAGGTGACGACGGGAGATTCGGGAGCGTTGGCGGTCATGGCGGGAACGGGTCGGTTGGTGGTGGCAGCGCGGGTCGTGGCGGGGCGTTGCCACAAGGTGAAGAAGTCGCGGCGTGTCATAAGCGGAGAGACGGAAGGGTTTCGCGTGCGGCGTCGGTGGCGTGGCATTGCAGGCAATTTTGCCGCTGCGGATGTGTGGTCTTGATGACGCTGGAGCCGCCCGGGCCGTGGCAGCTGAGGCAATTTTCGCGCATCGACGTCGTGTGCGGCATCACGGGCGGCGCGCTCGGGTAGGCGCGACTGCCGCCGGACGGCGCGGGAAGTCCGGAGAAACTGTTGGCGAGCGCCGGCGTGGCCAACGCAGGCGGCGCCGAAGCCAGCGCGGTGCCGGGGCCGGATGATGGCGCGTGGCACTGGATACATTGGCTGTGCAACGCGTGGCTCATCTGCGGCACGTCGATCATGCCGATGCGGGTGGGCTTGCCGTGGCAGGCCAGGCAGGAGGCCGACTGCGTTTGGTCGATGGGGTGCGGGACGGTGGGCGGCGCGCCATTGAAGGCGCGCCGCCCTTCGCGTTGTTCGAGCAGACGGACGAGTTCGTCGCGTGTGAGC
>DFYA01000010.1:0-698 GCA_002382525.1 Opitutaceae bacterium UBA4094 | reverse complement strand
GAAGGCGGCGAGGGCGGCAACGAGGGCGAGCTTGCGCGCGTCGATTTTCATGTCGCGGCGGCGGCGGGCGCAGGGGCGCGGCGGAGAATGCGCACGGCGCACTTTTTGTAATCGGGCTCCTTGGAGATGGGGCAGTAATCGCCGAGGGTGATGTTGTTGATCAGGAAATTTTGATCGAAGAACGGCACGAAAACGGAGCCACGCGGGGGTTGTCCGCGACCGTTGAGCCAGACGGGCAAGTCGAGGCGTCCGCGGCGAGTTTCTAGGGTCGCGGTGTCGCCGTTCGCCAGGCCGAGGGCGGCGGCGTCGGCCGGATGGAGTTCGACGTAGGCGTTGGGCATCGACCCGCGCAGCTGCGGCACGCGCATCGTCATGGTGCCGGAGTGCCAGTGCTCGATGACGCGGCCGGTGCAGAGCCAAAACGGATAATCGGTGTCGGGCTCTTCGGTGGCGGGTTCGTAGGGGTTGAACCAGATGAGGGCACGGTCGTCTTTGGTGACGGAGTGGTAGAACTGGATGCCGGCGCCCTTCTTCACGAACGGGTCGCTGAACTCCATGAACCGGAAACGCGTTTCTTTGAACGAGCCATCGGCCTGCTCGACCACGGGCCAGCGAAGGCCGCGGGCTTTAACGAGTTCGTCGTAAGGGGCGACGTGTTTGTGTTTGTGGTAGGTGAAGCGGCGATACTCCTCGTAGAG
>DFYA01000246.1:27375-33275 GCA_002382525.1 Opitutaceae bacterium UBA4094 | reverse complement strand
CGCGGCGTCACGGAATTGTGGATACGCACCGGCCGGAGTGATCTCGCCGGTGATGCGCGCACGGGTGAGCTTGAAGTTCATGCCCTGCGCGGCGAGGTAGCCGTCGAACGAGTCCGACGGCGGATGGCGCGGAAGCGGTTGCAACACGCCGGTCACCGCGACTCGGGCGGCTCGCGTGGGAGGCGGCTCGTCGCGTTTGGGGCCGAGGGAGAAGTAAACGCATTGGCCGACGAGTTCGGGCAGGTGGGCGTCGGAAGCGACCAGCCGGCCGAGTCCGCTGGTGTTGCCGAAGTTCGCGCGCGCCGGAAACACACGGTCTATCTCCAGAGTGACGCGCACCTCGCGCGGAGGAAGCGTGTCCCAATCGGCCAGGCGATCACGCCGTAGTTCGTAGAGCGCGGCGCCGCCGAGGAACACGCCAGCCAGCAAGGCGGGCGCCCAGATGCGTGGGCAAGCGAGCGCGAGGGCGGCGGCGAGCACGGCGGCGGCGGCCCACCAGACGGGGGAGAGCGGCAGCCATTGCTGGTTGCCGGCGACGAGGCCCGCCATCAACGGCAACAACACCCACAAGAGCGGGGCGCGGTGTCCGAAGGTGCGGCTGTTCATGAGCGCTGCATTGGAACCACTAATTGGCACTAATGAACACTAATCTGCGAAAGGGCTTTCTTTGGTGGGTTTTCGTGTAGAGTAGTGACTTACTATGCCGCCCTCCGAGCAGCCCGATCTTTTTGGCGAAGCGTCTGCTTCCTCGTCCGTATTTGCGCAGGCGGGGGCAGCGAAGGTGCGACCGGCGGCGCAGCCGCTGGCGGCGCGAATGCGGCCGCGGGTGTTGGCGGATATCGTCGGGCAGGAACACCTCACGCAGCCGGACGGGTTGCTGACGCGCCTGATTAAGAGCAACCGCTTTGGCAGTCTGATTTTTTATGGTCCGCCGGGATGCGGGAAAACGAGTTTTGCGGAAGTCATCGCGCACGAGACGCAGAGCCGGTTTGTGCGGGTGAACGCGGTCATGTCCAACGTCGCGGAGCTGCGCGAGATTTTGGCGACGGCGCGCAAGCTGCCCGAGACGCCGACGCTGCTGTTCATCGATGAGCTGCATCGGTTCAACAAGTCGCAGCAGGACCTGTTGCTGCCCGACGTGGAGGAAGGCTTTGTGCGGTTGATCGGGGCGACGACGCACAACCCCGGTTTTTATGTGAACCCGCCGCTGCTTTCGCGCAGTCATCTGTTTCGGTTGCAACCCTTGCCCGGTGACGCGGTGGCGAGCGTGTTGGCGCGAGCGTTGGCGGACACCGAGCGGGGGCTCGGCGCGCGCGGGTGCGCGGCGGAAGCCAAGGTGCTCGCGGATCTCGCGGTGTTGTGTGACGGCGATCTGCGTCGCGCGTTGAACGCGTTGGAGGTGATCGTGCTTTCGTTGCCCGAAGGCGCGGAGATCACCGAGAAGGAACTGGAGGTCTTCGCGCGCGAGCGGCGCATCCGCTACGACGCCGACGAGGACGAGCACTACGACACGATTTCCGCGTTTATTAAGAGCTGTCGCGGCAATGATCCGGACGCGGCGATGTATTGGCTGGCGAAGATGCTGGCGGGCGGGGAAGACCCGCGGTTCATCGCGCGACGGTTGGTGATTTTGGCGAGCGAAGACGTGGGGCTGGCCGATCCGTTTGCGTTGCCGCTGGCGGTGGCGGCGCATCATGCGTGCGAGTTTGTGGGATTGCCCGAGGCTGAGCTGACGCTGGCGCATGCGACCCTGCACATCGCGTGCGCGCCGAAGAGCAACTCGGCGACGCTGGCCCTCGCGGCGGCGCATGCGGCGCTCAAGTCGGCTCCGGTGCAGCCGGTGCCGTTGCCATTGCGCGACAAAAGCGGCGCGGCGAGCAAACAGGCGGGGCACGGGAAGGGGTATCGTTATTCGCACGATTACCCGGAGAACATTTCCGGGCAGGATTATCTGGAGAAACCGCTCGCGATTTATGCGCCGAAGAACGCGGGGTTGGAGTCGCGGATTGTGGAGCGGTTGGCGCGGTGGCGGGAGTTGAAGGAGCGGGCGAAGGCGGAGCCGAAGCAGGGGGAGTGAGGCGGGGGCGGAGAATCGCGAGCGAGCTCGCTTTCCACGCGGAGAGGCGCTGCGGGCCGGAGATCGCGAGCAAGCTCGCTTCCCACCGTGGAGATGCGCATGGGGTTTAATTATGCGTTCCTCTCGCTTCGCGGTGGTTGGTGCCGGTGTTGCGTTGTTTGATTATGCGCTCGTGCTGGTGTTGGCGGCCATCGCCACCTTGGTTTGGGTGGCGGCTTCGTCCGTTTATGCGCCGAGCCTGACGGCCACGTGGGTGGTGTTGATCGCCGTCGCGGTGGTGTTTGCGCTGAGGCTCGTGTGGATCGTCTCAAGCCGCCGTGTGTGGCGGGTGACAGGCACGGCCTGTGTCTTGTCGGCGGGAGTGCTTGGGGTGCTTCAAGGACTGTATGTCACAAATCGTCTGGGCGGGGCCGGTTCGCAGGCTGCGGATGCAGTCTGGGAGACGATCCAGGCCGCTGTGTTTTTGCTGGCCGCCGTCGGGCTTTGGCTGGCTCGACGATGGGCAAAAAATCGAGGCGTGTTGACCGGTGTGCTCCGCGGCGTGTTGTTCGCAAGCATTGCGGGTTTCTTGGTTTATCTTGCTTGGGACGAGTCGCCGACTCCAAGCATCGCGCGCAATCTTGCGGCGCTGGCGGGACGTTTTGACGACGAGGAGACGTATCGACTGACGCTTCGTTATTCGACCGCGCCGGATTCGGAGGAGGCGTTCGCTCCGCTCAAATACGAATTGAAATGGAGGCATAAGGACGACGAACGGAGAACCTTTTTGATCGAGCATCGCGGGGAGATCGAGGCGAACTGGGCCGAGTTGGCGGAGGTGCGGGCGTGGTGCGCCGAGATGGCTTCGCAACCGAAGCTGGGAGACCGCGCGATCCAGCGGTTTGATCAACCGGTCATGAAGTTTCAGCCCGTGCGCCAATACATGGTGCACGGCTTGGCGATGGCGGAATTGCGCGCACTCGATGGAGACGCGGACGGTGCTTTGGCGAGCGTGCAGGAGATCTACGCGCTCGGTGCACGGCTGGAGCCGGAGTCGGGCACATTGGTGCGTGCCATGATCGCACAAGTGGCGAAGAAGTTGGCGCTGACTTCGGCCGGCAAGGTGTTGGATTTTGGCAGCGTGTCATTCGACGCACGCGAACGTTTCGCCGCGGCTTTGGACGCGTCGGCGGGAAGCGGCGAGGTCATCAAACGCGTCATTTTGGTGGAGTCGGAGTTTTGGAACGCAGAGTCGATCCGTTACATCGGGGGAAGCGTCGACGAGTGGGGGGCGGAGCGGCCTTGGTATGTGCAAGGCTTCACCGACTTCATCGTCCAACCGCAGACGACGGCGAACCGGATTCATGATCACTTCGAAGCCTTGGCCGCGATGGCCGAACTGAGGGATATCGGAGGCATGAATGCCCTCGACGACGCGTTCTACCGCGAGGCTCAGAACAAGCTGCGATTAAAGAATGTCGGCGGGGCAAAGATCCTTGCGATGATCGTGGGCTCCTATCGGTCGGTTGCGAAAAACTATTGGGAAATTGAAGATCGGCGGGTGGTTTTGATTGAACGTCTGCGCGAGGGCGTGGTGGTGGCAGGGGACTAACTGATCGCGAGCGAGCTCGCTTCCCACGGGTAGAGCCGCGGGGGCAGCTTCACCGATTCTTTACGGCGCGGTGCTTGCGGTGGGGCGGGGCGTTTGCAGAGTGGGCGGCATGAAGCTCAACTCCGCTCTCGCCAGGTCGCTGTTGATGGCCGCCTCGATCGGCATGGTCGTGCCGATGGCCGCCCAAACCCTCCCGAAACCCGCCACGCCGGCCAAACCCGCCACCGTGCCGACGGAGGAGGAGATTCCTGCCATTGAGGGTCTCGAAATCGCTCGCAGAGACGGCGGGTTTATCGGGGTCACGTTGGATGGCGTGCGCTTGATCGTGAAGTTCTACGACGCGGAGAAGAAGCCGATCGAAGCCAACGTGGCCCGCGCCGCCGCCCGGTGGACCCAAGTCGGTAAAACGGGCGAGATCCGTTCGGTGCTGAATCCGGAGGGCGACAAAATGTCGTTGGCGTCCACACCGGTCGTAAAGCCGCCGTATGTGTATAATGTTTATCTCACGCTGGTCGGTCTCGACGGGACTGCGGATGAGACGTTTGTGGTGAACCTACGGGACGTGTCGAAAGCGCGGGAGTAGTCGGCGCGGTGCGAAGGAGTGCGGCAGGCGGCGGACTCGAGGTGATTGCTTAAGCCGCGCCTGGGGAAGCAGGCGGCCTACGATAATGGCCGGGAAGAGCGGAACTCGATCAAACGGCCGCCGGTTCGGTGCTTCCGAAGTGCCGACGGATCGTATCGGTGATGTCGGCGAGCTTGATGGGCTTGGTGATGAAGTCGTTCATGCCGGCGGCCGTGCAGAGGTCGCGGTCGCTTTGAAGCGCGTTGGCCGTGAGCGCGATGATGCAGGGTTGGCGGTGTGCGGGAAGGTTGCCGCGGATATGGCGCGTGGCCTCGAAGCCGTCCATCTCGGGCATTTGGAGGTCCATAAACACGAGTTGATAGTGATGCGCACCGATGGCGTTGATGGCTTCGATGCCGTTGGCGACGGCGTCGGCGCGGTAACCAAGGCGTTCCAGGAAACGGAGGGCGACCTTCTGGTTAACCGGGTTGTCCTCGACGAGGAGGATGTTGAGCGGGATGCGCGTTGAAAGATCGAGGTTCTCGCGGGTGCCGCCGGCGGACGGTGTGGTCGTGGCGGAGGGGAAGAGTGCGTGCAGGGCTCGGGTGAGAGCGACCGTGCGGAGCGGGCGGGGCACCGCGGCGAACCGCGCGTGCTCGGTCCATGCAGGGGCGGCGGCTGCGCCGGTGACGAGCTGGCCGACAACGGGTATGCCGGCTTCAACGAGGATCTCGTGAAGCGGGGCCTGTTCGGGGATCTCNNTGGAAAAAGGCGTGGAGGCGACGGAGGTTGACGGGGTTGTCGTCGATGCAGAGGACCGACTTGCCATGAAGAGCGGCGGGGAGTTTGGGGGGAAGGACCTTACCGTCTACGGGCTCGATCTGGACGGTGAAGGTGAAGGTGGAGCCTTCGTTCGTGGCGCTGGTGACCTGGATGTCGCCGCCCATGAGCGTGCAGAGGCGATGGCAAATAACGAGGCCGAGGCCGGTGCCGCCATATTTGCGCGTCGTGGAAGAGTCGACTTGGGAAAAAGGTTTGAAGAGGCGGTCGAGACGGTCGGCGGGGATGCCGATGCCGCTGTCGTGCACCGCGATGGTGAGGAGCGTGTGGTTGGGGCGGAGGAGTTGGGTGGGTTCGTCGCGGGCGACGGAGGCGGTGAGGGTGACGCGGCCTTTGGGGGTGAACTTGATGGCGTTGTTGATGAGGTTGGAGAGGACCTGGCGGAGGCGATTGACGTCGCCGAGCACCACGGCGGGGACATCCGGTTCGATGAAGTAGGCGATTTCGATACGACGGGCGGCGGCTTGTCCGGCGAAGAGGTCAAGGGTCTCCTCGATGCAGCTGGCGAACTCGAAGGGCTGGTGTTCGAGGTCGAGCTTGCCGGACTCGATTTTGGAGAAGTCGAGCAGGTCGTTGATGATGGTGAGGAGGGCCTCGCCGGAGGTGCGGATGGTGCTGACGGAGTCGCGTTGTTCGTCGTTGAGGGGGGTGTCGAGGAGGAGGGACGTCATGCCGATGACGCCGTTCATGGGGGTGCGGATTTCGTGCGACATGGAGGCGAGGAACTCGCTCTTGGCGCGGGATGCGGTGTCGGCCTCGGCTTTGGCGCGGCGTAGGGCGTTCTCGGTTTCGACGCGGGCGGTGATATCGGCCTCGATCGCGATGAAATT
>DFYA01000246.1:14017-27338 GCA_002382525.1 Opitutaceae bacterium UBA4094 | reverse complement strand
GGGTTGGTCTCGGGGCCGATCATGAACGTGGTGGGATTGCGGCCCACGACCTCCTGTATCGAGTATTCCATGACGCGCTCGAAGGATTCGTTGACCCACTCGATGGTGCCGTCGGGGGTGGCGATGAGCACCAAGTTATCGGTGCGGCTGGCGACCAACGAGAGTTTGCGCGCGACCGATTGCGAGGAGCGGAGGGCCTCTTCGGCCTCGTGGCGGGCGGTGACATCCTGGAGTGTGCCGACGATGCGGCTGGTGGTGCCGGACTCGGAATAGCCGACGGTTTTGGAGCGCATGTAGAGCCAGCGCCACTCTCCGTTGACCGTGCGCACACGGTATTCGGGATCGATGAACGATTCGGCTCCGCTCAGCTGAGCCTGCATCGCCGCCTGATAGGCGGACAAGTCATCGGGATGGATGAGTTCCTGCCAGGCCTCGGGGGAGGAGGCCTCGTCGCCGGGAGGCAGTCCAAGCATGGCCCACAGTCCGGTGCTGTAGTGAAGGGTGTTGGCGGCGACGTCCCACTCGAAGATGCCGATGACGGTCGCATCGAGGGCGAGGCGCAGGCGTTCGTCGGACACCTTGAGCATGTTCTCAACGCGCCGGCGTTCTTCGTTTTCGTCGCGCAGGAGGCGGTTGGTGGTCTCGACGGCGGCAAGACTCGCGGTGGCGGCGCGGGCGAGGTGGATCGAGAGGCCGAGGAGAAGGGTGATGCCGAGGCCGGCGGCGAGGGAGATTTCGGGCAGGTAACGGCGGTTACCGCGCAGGTATTCGTCGGTCGGCTCCATGACGATGCGCAGGCGCCGATTTTGGAGCGTGAAGACGGATTCGAGGGAGCGGGGATTGTCGCGCGAAGGCGGCCCCTGTTTCACGGAGGTGTAGACGCGGTCTTGGCCGAGGTAAACGGCGCAGCGGTGGTTGGGGCTGAGTTTGAGGCGTTGGTCGAGGACTTCGAAGAAACGCTGGTAGGTGAACTCCGCCCCGATGTAGCCGACGAGCACGCTGGCCCGGTAGATGGGGGTGTAGATCGCGAAGCCGGGGCCGCGGCCGGGGATCCCGAGCGTGCTGGTGACGAGCGGGGTGCCGGTCTGGGCGACGGTTTCGAGGGCGAAGCGACGTTCGGGTTCGGCGAACTGGTTGAAGGCGATGAGGCTCTCGTTGCCGGCGATCGGGTAATACCAGACGGTGGAGCCGTCCACCGCGACGCGCGCGAGGGATTGGGCGCCTGGCGCCTCGATCATCCACGGAACGGCGTCGGACTCCCAGATGGCGGGCGTGCTGTCGGACGTCCAGCGGCGCGCCATTCGCTCCAAGGTCGCGGCTTGGCGCTCGAACTCCAAGTTGATGCTGCTGGCGAAGGAGTTGATCGCGATCTGGGCGTTGGTGCCGAGGTAGGCGGTTTCACGTTCGCGCAGGCCGGCCCAAAAAATGAAGGTGAAGGTGCCGCACGCGATGATGACCGGCACGGGGAGCCAAACGGGGCTGCTGGTGTGGTGAAGCTGGTGTTCGGTCCACGCGAGCGCAAGGAGTGCGCCGCCGATGAGGAGCATGAGAACCGCGACGACGGGCGGTAGGCTGACGGTGGTGCCCCAGCGGTAGCCCATGGGCATGTTGAGGGCGTAACCGGCGAGGGTGGTCATGCCGATCGCGCCCAAAAGCGAACCGCCCATCGCGAGCGCGAGCAGGCGGCGGGTCTCGCCCCGGTTGAGTGCGAGCCATGGCAAAAGCACGCCGATCAAGGCCAACGCCAGCGCGGCGATCATCGGCATGGCGCCTTGAACGCGGATCGTTTCTCCGCTGATCGTGGACGTGATCCAAGACTCGATGCGGTGACCGCGCCCGATCCATTCTTCGAGCAACGACGTGGCGCCGATCGCGCCGGCGCCGAGCGCCAGCCAAGCCACCCGCCTGTGACCCATGCCGACCGCGATCAGCACAGCGCTGATCAGGCCGAAGCCCAGGGTCGCGGGCACGGTTTCGATGGTGCGAGCGTCGTCGCCGCCCAACGGGGTCACCCCGAGCACGAGGATGCAGAAGGAGAAAAACAGAGCGATCGCGGCCAACCCAATCACGGCACGACGCATCCAAGAGCTGCGTGAACTATTTCGAGGGGAAGCCATCTAGGTAGTTCACCCTAGGCTGAGCATGCCGGGCGGCGCAACCGCTTTTCTCCGGGCGGAGCGAATGCGTTGCGGAAAAGGGAGTAGGGTAAGTTCCGGCTGCGAGCTTATTCAGTCACCGTCGGTAGCGCATCGTTGGGGCGCGGCGGCATCGGGGCGACAGGAGCGAGGGGCGCGGGCAGCGGGGTTTGGTCCTCGGCGCCGGTGAGGGTGTTGAGAAGACGACTGGGCCCGTAGGCAAAGATCCACTTGGGTTTGGCGAGGGTGCCCTGAAGCTTGACCTCGAACACCTTGGATAGCGGGCTGAGGAAAAAACCGACGGCATTGCCCACGATGGAGCTGCTCTCGTCGAACGGGTGGATCTTGGTCGTGAAATCCAGGCGGCTCTCGCGGAGGTGATAGTTGCCCTTGGCCTGAAGCAGGGCGCTGGGGCCGGTGACGCGGAGGTCCTCGAAACGGAGGCGGTCGCGTTCGAGGAGGAAAGGGGCATGGACGGTATCCAAAGAAAAACTACCGAAGCTGAAATGCGTGCCGCTGAGGAGCTCGGAGAGCGGGCCGAAGAGATTGAGCTGGGCGAGTTCGGCGCCGGTGATCGCGGCGCGCCCGAGTCCTTTGAAGCTGTGGAAATCGTCATACAGGCCCTCGGCCGCGAGGGTGACCGACAGATGCCCTTGGTCGAGGCGCTGTTGGCGTTCACGGGCGGCCTCGGCGGATTTGCCGGTCGGGGCGGGGGCGGAGGCGGAGGCGGGCGGTTGGATCAGGGCGACGGCGTCGATGGCCGCCCCGAGATTGGCGCCGACGAGGGTGATATCGAAGGCGAGACGGCGGGCCTGCTCCACGATCCACAGGCGCGCATTGCCGCGGGCTTTGCCCTCGGCGAAACCGACCGTGAGCGTCGGAAGGTCGATATGATCGTCGCGAAGAAGGGCCTCAAAGGTGAGGTCGGACAGCGGGAAATCGTGGTAGGTCATGGGCCCTTCCGAGCCGAGGGTGATGTCGATGTGTTCCTTTTTCCCGGCCGGAGAATGGTCGCTGTGCACCCGACCGCTCAGCCGCAGGCTCGGCGGGGTCGCGAACCGATAAGGCGCGAGCAGCGAGGCGGACTCTTCTTTGAACAACGTGGCGATGGTCTCCAGCGGCAGGGTGGACTCGACGTCGAACTCCATGTGGTGCCAGTGGGTGGCGGTCGCGTCGAGCGACCGGGTGAGCCAACCGCGGGCGGTCTGGTTGGTCTGCAGGACGTCGAAGTGAAGGATGTCGAACCAGTGCGGGCGGAGAAAAAGGCGGGTGCGCACGCGGTCGAAACCCACGCCTCTCAATCCCGTCTGCTCGCCCTCGGCCTGAACAAAAACCCGGGTGGCGGTGAGGTCGCCCCAGCGACCGCGCACGTCCACATCGGCGTCGGGCAACCCGCGGCTGAAATCGAACGTGCTCCAGAAGTTGCTCCACCAGTCGTGAAACCAGCTCTCGATGCCTTCCGGGCGGAGACCGCCGGTGAGCAGGAACCGGAAGTCCATGGTGCGCGTATCCATTTCGTAACTACCGTGGGCGAGACTCTCGCCTTGGCGTAGCACGAGGTGGTCGCAAAGAACGCGCACGCCGTCGTAGGTGAACTCGGTGCCCGTTTCGTCGAGCTGGGCTCCGCCGACACGCACGGAGCCGCTGTGGAGGCGTCCGGCGACCCCGCCGAGCTTCCAGTCCGGGCCGAACGTGGCGGAGACATGCAGCGGGGCGGCCACGGCCGGGTCGAGGAGCGTGGTGAGGTCTTTGCCGATGAGGTTTCCGGCGAAGGCGAGCGTGGTGTCGCCCACGAAGCCGTCCAACTCCACGCGGGAAAGGCCGTCGCGCGGGGCGACGCGACCTTGCACGCGCCACGAGGAACCGGCGAGCGCGAGGGAGATGTCGGCGTGAAACTGGTCTCGGGTCGGTTGGGTGATGGTGGCGGCGAGCGGGCCGGCGGCGATGTTGCGCCAGCGGACGGAGCCGAGTTGCAGGTCCAACGTAAGGAGGTCGAGGCCGAGGGCGCCGCCCGGCGTGGCGCGGAGGCGAAACGCCACCCCGTCGGCGGCAATGTCCAAGGGCAACATCGCGGAGCGCACGCGGGCGTCGAGTGTGATCGGTTCGGCTTGGGAAGCGTCGAACGAAAGGGTGGTCCGCAGGTGAACGGACGTGAGTTTACCGACTTGAGGTTGCGGGAGGGCGGCGAGATCGACGGCGTCGGCGCGCAGGTCCACGGCGAGGGCGTCGGGCGTCAGGCGGAGTGAGACTGCGGGCGACCGGGCGGCGGCGAGCCACGGGCTGGCTGCACGGACGCGCCCGGCGATATCGAGGTAGGTCTGGGTGATGCGTTCGGCGAGGTCTTCGGCGGATTCGGGGGCGGGTGCGGCGGGAGGAGCGCGGAAGCGGCCCGAAGCTTGGACGGGGAGGCGGTCGATGTATCCAGTAAAGTAGGACAACTCGATTTCGCGGCCCTCGATGCGGAGGCCGAAGTCGATGTTGTCGGCCGGGGGCGAGTCGCTCACCAGGTCCGGCGGGAGGAGCAAATCGAGCCCGGCCACGCGGACCTCGTCGAGGTGGAGTTTGCCGCCGAGCAGCTCCCAGCGGTTGAAGTGCAGATAGACGGATCGCGCGGAGGCGAGGGGCGCATTTGCGTCAACCGGGCCGAGGCGAACGTCTTCGAGCAAGAAGCGTCCCGTGAGGTTCATCCGGGCGCGGCCGTAGTCCAAGTGGACGCCGTGGGAGGCGAGGCGGTGTTCGATGAGGCGACGCAGCGGTTCGGGGACCGGCACGCGTCGGGCAGAGATCAGATGGAGCTGGCCGGCGAGGGCGGCAATGAGGACGAGCCAGATCAGCCAGAGGGAGACGCGGCAGCCCTGGCGCGTGCACCACCCACAGACCTGCCATGCCCGTCGAAAACTCATGCGCAGCGACTAGGGGGCCTGCGCGGGCGCGGGGGAGGGAGAAGGGGCCGGCATCGGCGCCGGCGGGCCGGGGTCGCGGGCGGTGTAGGTCAAGGTCCAGAGAGCGTCGAGCACGGGTTGTTCGAGGGCGAAGACCACGCCGATCTCACGGGAGCCGGCAAGCTGGGCGCCGCCGCCGGAGCGGGGGGCGATGTGGAGAGTGATGTCGGTGTTTTGCGCAGCGCCGGCTTGGGCGACGGTGGCCTTCAGCGTGTATTTCCACGGGGTGCGTTTGCCGTCGACCCAAGTGGTTTCGGTGAACGTGTCGTTGACGAATTGTTTGGCGCGGAGCGGGGCGAGGCCGGCAAGGAGGGCTTGGACGGCGGCGCGGCGTGGTTCGGATTGATCGGCGAGGGCGTCGGTCCACGTTTGGTTGTCGGCGAGCGTGAAGGCGACGAGCGGCGCTTCAGGGGCGTCGTTGTCCAAGAGGGTGAGGCCGGTGATGCGAGCGCCTTCGGAAAACTCGCGCAGCGTGCGTTCGCGGTAAACGTTGGGGGCTACGGGGAGCGCGTTTAGGGTGTCGGGAGCGACGGCGTAAATGAACGGTTGTCCGACCACACGGGCCTGGACGGTGCCGCCGGTGCCGCCGCTCACGCCGAGTTGGAGCGTAATGGGCGACGCGTTGCCGGCAAAGGTGAGCGTGATTTCGCGTTGGGGAAGGTTGAAGCCGTAGCCCTCAACCTCGGCGTCGGACGGGGCGTCGCGTAGGAAGGCGGAAGTCTTCGGCGTGTGCGGGGTGGCGGTGAGGAGCGAGAGACGCTGGAGGAGATTGCTCACGATTTTGGTTTCGGCGGGCAGGGCGGGGGCGCCGGCGGGGCGCTCGATACGCCACTCGACGGCACTCGTCGAGCCAGGGGCGGAGTCGTCGCGGCGCAGGACGAGCGGCTCGGGCTGGCCGGGGGCGGCGAGGGAGACGGCGGTGACGGCGGCCGGATCGAAGTCGAGGATGCGGGTATCGCGGAGCGTTTCTTGGGCGCGGCGAAGCGTGTCGAGGAGGCCGTCTTCGCCGTCCGGTATCGAGGTGATGAATACCTGGGGGCGGTCCTCCATGCGGGCGTAGAAAAACGCGGCGGGCTTGGCGGGGTCGAGCTTGGCGGCAGGGTCGAGCGGGAAGGGTTTTCCGAGGAGGAGGGTTTCGCGGCGGCTGTTGCCCTCGATGGTCACGCGGAGGGAGGGGCGGTCGAGGCCGGTGTCGGAGACGGGGGCGTCGGTGAGAAAGTCGAGGGCGCGGAGGGTGTTGAGTTCGGCGACGACGCGTTCGGCGTCGGCCTTGGAGGCGCGGGCGATGATGGGTGCCTCGAAGGACCAGCGGTTGCCCTCACGGCGGAGGCGCACGCGAGGGGCAGGCGAGGCGTTTTGCAGGCCGAGGGAGCGGAGCTCGAAAACGGGGATGGTGAAGAGGGTGTCGGTGCGGAGTTCTTCCATGCCGACGACGAGGGTGTCGGCGAGTTTACGCTTCACGACGTGCACCGTTTTTTCGTCGGGCGAGAGAATGTAGAGGCGATCACCGATCTTGGCGGGGTCGCCGATCTGGAGGCGCGTGACGACGTCCGCCTCGCCGGATGTGCGCGCGGGGCGGGTGAAGGCGAGCGTGAGGCGGGGCGGGGAGAGTCCGTAGTCGGCGAGCGATTGATTGTTTTTCTCCAAGCCGTCCACGGGGAAGCTCGTTTGCGGTTCGAGGAACTCGAGCTCGTGGATAATGCGGCGGACAGCGTGGTCGTTGGCGGGCCAATTGACCGGGGATTTGAGTTCCCACGGCGCGGTCTCGGAGGCGCGTTCAAGAAGGATTTTGCGGTCGCTGCCGGAGGAAGTGATCTCGAGGGAATTGATGCCGATGACCTCGTTGCCGAGCACGCGGCGGCTGAGGCGGGCGAGGTCTTGGTCGGCGCGCCATTCGCGTCGGGCGTAGAGGATGACGGCCAGCAGCGCGACGTTCAGGAGGAGCAGGACGAGCGTGACTTTGGTGCGCATGAAGAGACGGGAGACGAAGAGGCTTAGTTGCGGCGCGTCCAGTAGACGACGATACCGAGGAGAGCGGCGAGGCCGGGGAGGACGAAGAGCAGGCTGTAGCGGAGGCGTTGGAGCTGCTGTTGGCTGAGGGCGAGCTGGAATTGCGCGATGGGGCGAGCGGGGACGTTGAGGTCGGGATCGCGGTCGGTGGTCCAGTTGATGGCGGAGAGGAAGAACGTGAGGTTGCCGATGACGCCGAGGCGGCCGTTGGCGATCCAGTCGGCGCTGCCGTAGGTGACGAGGCGGCCGCTGGGGATGCTGAAGGCGTCGGTGTCGGCGATCTTGCGGGCGGCGCGGCGTTCGGAGGCGGTTACTACGAAAAGGCGCGGCGCGCCGGGCAAGTCGACGCCGACGTCGTAGACGGGGACAACGCGTTCGCGGTAGTTGCGCTCGCCCCAGGCCTGTTCGGAGGTGGCGACGAGCGGAGTGACCTCAAGGTTGGGATCGAGAGTGCGGCCCGGATCGGGGCGGACGGAGCGCGACGGCCCGAAACGCAGGGGGATTTTGTATCCAAGAAGTGAGGACGTGAGCGGATGGTTGGCGAGGGCGGGCAGGATGAGGTCGCCGGTCTCGCTCTGGCCGGTGGGGCTGCGGTCGTAAATAAGCACGTCGTCGACGAGGACGCCCCAATCGTAAAATAAGTCCGCAAGGCCGGGCGGGAAACCGGGGGCGAGGAGGGCAAGCACCCGGCCGGCGCGGTTTGAGAGGTATTGGCGGAGCAGCTCCTCTTCAACGGCGTCGTAGCGGCCCTGGGGGCCGGCAATGACGATGACGGCGGCGTCCTCGGGTATGTGGCCGGCGAGCGCGAGGTCGAGGGGCTCGACGGCGAAGTTGCGGGCGGTGAGCTCGGCCTCGAGCGCGGAAAGACCGCGGTCGGGGCTGACGTCGTCGAGCGACATCTCGCCGTGGCCGGTGAGGAAATAGATTTTTTTCTTCTGCGGGCTCGAGACGTCGAGGATGGCGGCGGTGAGGGCGCGTTCGCCGCGGAAAGCTTGTTTTTGCTGGTTCCGAACCTCGTAGAGTTCGTCGAGGCGGACGACGCGCGTGCGATCTTCGCAGATGACGAGGATTGTATTGGGTTGTTCGATACCGAGCGCCTCGGCATCGCGGCGGCGTTGGAAAACGTCGATGAACTCGACGGTGATGCTGGCGCGGGGGGTGCCGGCGGTGGCGAAACGATACTCGCGGAGAAGGCCGCTCACGTCGCGGAAGGCTTGGGCGATCTCCTCGTTTTCGCTGTTCTCGGAGAGGGTGACGACAACGCGGACGGGTTTGTCGAGGTTTCGCAGATAGGCGCGGGTTTCGGGCGAGATGGAGTGGCTGCGATTTTCGGTGAGATCGAAGCGCCACGCATAGTGGACCGCGAGGTAGTTCAGCCCGGCGAAGAGCGTCACGAACAGGACAGCCTGGGCGAGAAGATTGAGGGTGCGCGTCCAGCGGACGGCGCGGAAAGAGGGAGGCTTGCCCATGGTCAGCTGTGGATGAGTTTGGCCTCGACGCCGAGGATGCTGAAGATGAGGGCGAGCACGGTCCCGCTCACATAAAAGAGAAGCTGGCGGGTGTCCACGACCCCGCGGGTGAAGTCGTCGAGGTGGTGAAACACCATGGTATAATCGACCGCGGCACGAAGTTGCTCCATCGAAGCGAGGTTAAGCACTTCGAGCGTGCTAACAAAACGCAGGCCGATGATGACGGCGAACAGCAAGGTGAAGGCGACGATGCCGGCGACCGCTTGGTTGCGGGACAGCGAGCTGGCGAAGACCCCGAGGGCCACGTAGAGGAGGCCCGACACGGCGATAAACAAATACCCGCCCATGAGCGGGCCGAGGTCGATGAAACGCGCGTCGCCGGCGAAGCGGTGGAGGATGTAGAAAAAACCGCCGGTCGAGGCCCATAGGAGCAGGTAGAGGAAGTAGGCGGCGAAGTATTTGCCGAGCACGACTTCGGCGGTCGAGACGGGTGCGGTGAGGAGGGTCTCCAAGGTGCCGAGGCGACGTTCTTCGGCGAGGCACTTCATGGTGAGCAGCGGCACCATAAAGAAGACGGGCAGCCAGAAGAGTTGGAAAAACACCGCGGCGGGCGACGTCTCTTGGGGGGCGGCGCTGTAGTTTTCGAGCACGCCGGAAAAGATGAAGCCCATCACGGCGAGGAACAGAACCGCCGCGATGTAGGTGCTGGCGCTGACCAGCAGCATGCGGATTTCGTGGCTGAGGATGGTCGGAAAATGTTTCATGGGTGTGCGGGTCTTGTGACCAGGCTTATTTCGAACCGGCAACGGGAGCGTCGACCGTTTCCCAGCCGCGGCGGGTGGCCGCGAGGAAGACGTCTTCGAGCGACGGGTTCACGCGATGAAAGGCGCGCACGCGAAACCGGTCGTCGGTGGTGAGAGCGGGGAGCAAAGTGGCGCCCAAGTCCTCTTCGCGCGTGGTGGTGAGAACGAGTTTGTGAAAGCCGGCGGCGTCGGGTTCGCCTGTTTCTGCAATAAGGAGCGACGATTCGATTCGGGTGAGCACGGCGGGCAACGCGACCAAGACGTCGCCTGAAATCTCGATGTGGTAACGGGCCTGGCCGAACACTTCGCGCCGCAAGTCAGAGGGCGTCCCGGCGGCGACCACGCGGCCTTGATTGATGATGAGCACGCGGTCGCACGTCATTTCGATCTCGGGCAAGATGTGCGAAGAGATGATGACCGTCATGCGACCGCGCAGGCTGGCAATGAGGTCGCGAACAATGAGGATCTGGTGCGGGTCGAGACCGATGGTAGGCTCGTCCATGATGATGACGGGTGGCTCGGCGAGGATGGCCTCGGCGATACCCACGCGTTGGCGGAAGCCCTTGGAGAGTTTGCCGATGATGCGATGGCGGACGCGCGTGAGGTCGCAGAGTTCAAGGACCTCGTCGATGCGGAGCGAAAGTTTGCGACGCGGGATTTCTTTGAGGCGGCCTCGGTAATGCAGGTATTCGGAGACACGCATGTCTTCCGGTAGCGGGTTGTTCTCCGGCATGTAGCCGATGAGTTTTTTGATATCGGCGGAGCATGAGGCGACGGGCACGCCGCACACGTTGACCTCGCCGGCGGTGGCGGGTAGGTAACCCGTGAGGATGCGCATCGTGGTGCTTTTGCCAGCCCCGTTGGGGCCGAGAAAGCCGAGGATCTCGCCGCGGGCGACGGTGAAGCTGATTTTACTCACGGCGGTGTGGCCGGAGTAGATTTTCACGAGGTCGCGGACTTCGATGGCGGGGGTTTCGGCGGACATGGATGACAAGGGAGCGGACAACATGCACAGTTGCGCCGTATAATGAAAGCCTGCGCTGGCGAAGTGTTCCGCGAAGTTACCGAAGGCAAACGATGCGCGGCGCCGTTCGGTTATGCTTGGCATCAACTTCGACGGCTTCACGGTGACCCCTTCGAGGATATCTTCGTCAATCCCCTCTCTTTTAACACTTATGTCATACCGTCCCTATCCCGCCTCAGAAGGGATCGACCCGATTCAGGATTTTCTCCGCCAATACGGAAAAATTCTGATCATCGCGCCGATCATGATCGCGGTGCTCGCCGCTGTATTCACCAGCTACTACATCGTGCAGCCCGAGGAGGAGGCCGTGGTTAAGCGATTTGGTCGCGTGATCGCCATCAACCAGCCCGGCATCCACTTCAAGATCCCGTTTGGCATCGACACCGTGCAAGCGGTGCCGACCGCGCGCGTTTTAAAGGAAGAGTTCGGCTTCCGCTCGATTGGCGGCGAGGGCCGCACCCAATACCGCAAGGAGCGCACGCATCGCGTCGAGTCGCTCATGCTCACCGGCGACCTCAAGGTCATCGACGTCGAGTGGGTTGTCCAATACCGCATCAGCGATCCCAGCAAGTTCCTCCACCGGGCGCGCGACCCGCGCCAGACCTTGCGCGACAACTCCGAGGCCGTGATGCGCCGCATCGTGGGCAACAGCCTCGGCAGCGACGTGCTCACCGAGAAACGCGTGCAGGTGTCCACCATGGCGCGGCACGAGTTGCAGGACCTCCTCGATAGTTTCGACGTAGGTATCCAGATCAGCACGATCGAGCTGCAAGACGTGACTCCGCCCGAGCTCGTGAAACCCGCATTCAACGAGGTCAACCAAGCCGAGCAGGAGCGCGAGCGCCTCATCAACGAAGCCGAAAAACGCCGCAACCAGGTCATCCCGCGCGCCGAAGGTCAGGCCAGCCAGATCGTCGCCGAAGCCGAGGGCTACCGCGCCGAACGCGTCAACCGCGCGCGCGGCGAAGCCGGACGCTTTACCTCCATTCTTCAACAATACCAACTCGCGCCCGAGACCACGCGTCGCCGGCTCTACTTGGAGATGATCGACACCGTGCTCCCGCGCGCCGGCCAGATCTACGTGTTGCCGGAAGGCCAGATGTCGCCGCTGCCGCTGCTCAACCTCGGACGTGACGGCCAACCGGACCAACCCTCCGTGCAAACCGCTCCCGCCTCCAACGCCAACGTCCGCGCCACCCAATCCCGATGAACCGCACACCTCTTTATTTTGTTTCCTTTGGCATCGTGGCTCTTGTCGCGGTGATCGTCCTTTCGTCGTCCGTCTATACGCTCGACGAGACCGAGCAGGCGATCGTCGTGCAACTTGGCGCTCCCGTCGGCGCACCGGTTACCGAGCCGGGACTTCATTTCAAAAAACCGTTCGTCCAAGAGGTGCGCCGCTTCGACAAGCGCCTCATCTCATGGGACGGCGATCCGAACCAGATCCCCACGCGCGGTGAGCAGTTTATCTCCGTGGACACGACGGCGCGCTGGCGCATCGCCGATCCGCTGTTGTTTCTGCAGCGCGTGCAAAACGAACGCGGCGCCACCATGCGTTTGAACGACATCCTTGATTCCGTGGTGCGCGACCACATCTCCGCCAGTGACCTCGTGGAAATTGTGCGCTCGAAGGATTGGAAGGTCTCCGCCGAGGACCTTGCCCGCGCTCAAGCCGTGAGCCCCGACGACGAGGAAAGTCTGCTCAAGCGCGTCTCCACCGGACGTCAGGAACTCGTGCGTTCCATCTTGGAGAAAGCCCGTCTACAGATGCCCGAATACGGTATCGAACTTGTGGATATACGCATCAAGCGCGTCGATTATGTCGAGGCGGTGCAGCAACGCGTGTTCGAGCGCATGATCGCCGAGCGTCAGCGCATCGCGGAGCAGTTCCGCTCGGAGGGCCAGGGCCGCGCCGCCGAGATCGACGGCGAGACGCAGCGTCAACTCGCGCAAGTGCGTTCCGAGGCGCAGCGCAAAGGCGAACTCATCCGCGGTGAAGCCGACGCCGAGGCGACGCGCATCTACAACGAAGCCTTCGGAGCCGACCCGGAGTTCTTCGCGTTCTTCCGCACGCTGGAAAGCTACAGCCGTTCGCTGGCCGGCAAGACCACGCTGATGCTCGGATCGGAGATGGAGTATCTGCGTTATCTGCAACAGGCGACACCGACCGGAAACGCCGTAACGCCTCCCGCGACCCGCTAATCCAAGTGCAACGCGACGGACGAGTCTCACGAGCCTTACGTTCGTGAGACGACCTCCGTGCAACCTCGGTGCGGGAACTGGGGGCATTTCCAGCAACTTGTGTGGTGTCAAAGGGCCGGTGGATTCGATTTGGTTGGGTATGTATCTTCAGCTCCCTGCACATAAAATGGTTGCGCTAGTTTTGCGTGAGGGAACATCTCGGCAGTCTTCGGTCCTCCCAATTGACAAAGAGGCTCAGGAGGGAACCTTTTCCCAGAAGTTACCTCAGTAGCGTGAGTTATTCCCTGCGACGGAGTGGTGTTTTACGCTTTTTTTTCAAATAAAGTGTTTCTCGTGGTTGACGTAATTCCAGACCGGAAAATAACTTAGCAAAACGCACCCCCAAATCTAAAAAGGAGACCATATGTCCAATAACCTTACCAAACGAGAGATCGTTCTCGAAATCTACGAAAAGACCGCTTTCCCCCAGAAAGAAGTGGTCGCCACGGTTCAGCTCACCCTCGACATCATTCAGAAGGCTTTGGCGGACGGACGAAATGTGGAACTCCGAAACTTCGGTGTGTTGGAGGTTCAGCGCCGCAAGTCTCGGATTGGTCGCAATCCAAACAAGCCCGAGGCGGAAGTCGTGATCCCCGAGCGCGCCGTGGTGAAATTCAAGGCGGGCAAGATCCTCAAGCAGATGCTGAAGAAGATCGACATCTCGAAGCTGTGAGGAATCCCGCGTTTCGCTGATTTA
>DFYA01000246.1:0-13926 GCA_002382525.1 Opitutaceae bacterium UBA4094 | reverse complement strand
GCACGCAGTTTCGGGTTTCAGGAATACGATGCGCCAGTCTTGGAGCCCTTGGACCTATATAAGGCGAAGTCGGGTGATGAAATCGAGGGGCAGTTGTTCAGCTTCACTGATAAAGGTGGTCGAGAGGTCGCACTCCGTCCCGAGATGACTCCGACCGTTTGCCGGTTGGTCGGAGCAAAGGCCAATGCGCTCAAGCGTCCGATCAAGTGGTATAGCATCGCGGAGTTCTATCGTTATGAGCGTGCGCAGAAAGGCCGGGAGCGGGCATTTTTTCAATACAACTGCGACATCTTTGGCGAGCCCGGGCCGGAGGCTGAAATCGAGCTGATCGCGTTGCTCGTTCAATCAATCCGGGCTTTCGGTCTGGGCTCTGACGATTTCTATGTGCGTTTAAGCGATCGCAACCTGTGGTTCTATTATTTGGAAGCCATCGGGTTTGGAGAAGTCCAAACTCGGGGCATCCTCGGGGCCATCGATAAATATGAGAAGATGGGTGCAGACGCGTTCAAGGGCTACGAAGAGAGCTTTGGTGTGCTTACCTCGCGCCAAAAAGAGCAAATCACCGCGTTTTTAGGAGTGAAGAGCCTTCCTGCTTTGGAATTGGCGCTATCTGCGTTCAGCGGAGAAAAAATCAACTCGCGCTTGGCTGATTGGCGCAAGTTGCTCGGCGGGCTAAGCGCGATGGGGCTCTCGGATTACATCGAGGTCGATTTCGGCGTGGTCCGCGGGCTCGCCTATTACACGGGTTTTGTGTTTGAGGCGTTCGACCGCAAGGGCGAACTGCGCGCCATCGCTGGCGGCGGCCGTTACGACGATTTGGTTCAAAAACTTGGAGGCCCTCCGCTTCCGGCCGTGGGGTTCGCTATCGGTGATGTTACCATGGGCCTGCTACTGGAGCAGCGCGGCCTCATGCCGTCGTTCGCAAATCTGGCCGATGTCTACGTTGTCATCGGCGAAGGCGGGGCAGAGCGCGCAGCGGCTTTCGGCGATATCCATGCGCTGCGGGCCGACGGGTTCCGAGTGGATTACCCGCTCAAGGATCTTGGGTTCGGTAAACAGTTTAAAGCGGCCACCGAAGCAGGTGCAAAACTCGCGCTCATCTACGGAGGTAACGAATTGGCAAAGGGGGTTGTCAAGATACGCGACCTGACAGCGCGCACCGAGATGGAGATCCCCCGCGATCAGGTTGCCGCAGCGGTGCGTGACTTTTTCTCGGCCGGAGCAGACTGAGGCTTCAGGACATCCCGCAGCGCACAGGGCCTGTTCGTTTGCCCACTTCGTTTCGCCAGCGGTCGCGCCGTGCTATCAATTCTGCCGGTGGCGATAGTCGCGTCTGTCGAGAGGGCAAAAAAAGCCCCAAACTTCAAAGAGTTTGGGGCCAAAATGGCTGCCCGGGTAGGGGTCGAACCTACGACCAAGTGATTAACAGTCACCTGCTCTGCCACTGAGCTACCAGGCAATAAATCCCTCGTGTGAGGGAGGGCAGAAAAACAGTTCTCTTAAGCAGGTTGTCAACGCTCCTTTTCCAGTTTGCCGGAGATTTCCAAAGTTTTGTTTGCCATCCCGAGGGGAATCCGGTGTCGTCCGCCTCTTTTCTAATACGCCTGCCTCTAATTCCGGAGGAACAGGGGGAACGAATCCAATGAGCAAAGAACAACTGATCCTCAACGTCACGGCCCGTCCTCAGACCGGTCGTTCCGCCTCGCGCCGCGTCCGCAAGGCCAACCAGATCCCTGCGATCCTCTACGGAAAGCACACCAACCCGGAGGCCATCGCCGTCGATGCTCCCGAGTTCGTCCGCCTCTTGAAGTCGGTCTCCGGTCGTGCGCTCCTCATCGAGCTCAACCGCAAGGACTCCTCCTCGAAAGCCCTTTCCTTCCTCCAGGAAGTCCAGCGCGATCCGATCACCGACAAGTTCCTCCACATCGACCTCCAAGAGGTCAAGGCTGACGAAAAGCTCGAGATCCGCGTGCCTATTCAGGTCGTCGGCGAGTCGTTCGGCGTGAAGAACCAAAGCGGCGTGTTGGAAGTCGCCACCCATACCCTCCGCGTTCGCTGCCTCCCGAAGGATCTTCCTCCGGTAATCGAGCTGGATGTGACCGAGTTGAAGGTCGGCGAAGCGTTCAAGGTCGGCACGCTCAAAGCGATCGAAGGAGTCGAATATCTCGATCCTAAGGGCCAGCCTGTCGTTTCGTGCGTGGAGCCTGTGGGCGAAATCGCCTCCGCCAGCGCTCAGGGTGGTGCGTCTGCCGCCGCTCCCGCCGCCGGTGCAAAGGCTGCCGCTCCCGCCGCCGGGGCCAAAGCCGCTGCGCCCGCCGCTGCGCCCGCCAAGAAGTAAGCACCCTCCGCCTCGGCCCGCCGCTTTACTGCGAAGGGCCGGACGTTCGTTCTTTGAGTCATGTCCATCTCGCTTGTTGCCGGTCTGGGCAACCCTGGTCGCGATTACGACAACACCCGCCACAACGTGGGTTTTGTCGTCGTTGAAGCGCTCGCTCGTCAGCTCGGCCTTGCTTGGCAAAAGCAACGGTCGTTCGAGGCCGAGGTCGCCCGCTGGGATCCTGAGCCAGGTCGCACCGTCTACTTCGCGAAGCCGCTTACGTTTATGAACGAAAGCGGTCGAGCCCTGCAGGCGATGACCGGGTTCTACAAGATCCCGGGCACTGCGGTCACCGCTGTTTATGATGACCTCACGATCAACCTCGGTCTCGTGAAAGTCACCGTGAGCGGCAGCGCCGGAGGCCACAATGGTGTGGCCAGCCTGCTCGAGCGACTCGGCAACGGGTTCACCCGCTATCGAATCGGCATCGGGCCGAAAGACCCTCATCAGATGGACATCAAAGACTTCGTCCTCGGCAAATTTACTTCCGAACAACTCCTCCTCATCGACCAAAATTTAGAACGCTATGTGTCCGGCCTCCGTCTGGTCCTCGACCACGGAGCTGATCGGGCCATGAACCAACTCAACCGCAGAGACTCACAATGAGCACCACCACCAAACGCAACTACCGCGCGACCTTCATCCTCGATAACCGCGGCAAGGAAGACACCTTCGATCAAATCATCGAAGGCGTGAAGAAGGACATCCTCGCCGTTGATGGCGAAGTGTCCGCCGTCGAGACCCTCGGACGTCGCGATTTCGCGCGCGTCACCGACCGCAACCTCCCCGGCGCCACCTACGTCCAGGTCGCCTTCTCCGCTCCTGCCACCGGCCCGGCCGCCCTTAAAGAGCGCCTCCGTCTCAACAGCACCGTTTACCGCACCTTCCTCCAGACCGTCTGAGTCCGGGCGAACGCAACGCTCCCATGGCTTCCCTCAACAAAGTAATGCTTATCGGCAACCTTACGCGCGATCCGGAACTCCGGGTAACGCCAAAGGGCACGGCCATCTGCCAATTCGGCCTTGCGGTTAACCGCACCTTTAAGGACGAGTCCGGCGCGACCCGCGATGAGACCACCTTTGTTGATATCGAGGCTTGGGGAAAACAGGGCGAAACCGTCGCCAAATACTGCGCCAAAGGTCGTCCGCTCTTCGTCGAAGGCCGTCTCAAGCTCGACACTTGGGACGACAAGACGACCGGCCAGAAGCGCAGCAAGATGAAAGTCGTGCTTGAGAACTTCCAGTTCTTGGCCGGCCGCGAAGGCGGTGAAGGCGGCGGTGCTCCTCGCGCCGCTTCTTCCGGTGGCGACGAGGGCGTCGATCAAACGATCGAACGCCACACGCCTCCTCCTCGCGCCACTGCCCGGCCCACACCGCCTCCGCAGGACAACATCGACGAAGACGTTCCCTTTTAAGCGCACTCCGCGTTCGCACTCTCAAAATAAAATTCAAAAACACACACCACCATGGCTCACAACGAAGTTTTGCTCCTCAAGCCCGTTGACGGTCTGGGCGCCGAAGGCGACCAGGTCAAAGTCCGCGCCGGCTACGCCCGTAATTTCCTCCTCCCGCAAAAATACGCGGTCGCCCTCACGCAGGCCAACCGCAAGCGCGTTGACGCCCTGAAGAAGCGCCGCTCCGAGCGCGAGGCGTCCGAACTCTCCGGCGCGCAGGCGCTGGCCGACAAGATCGCCAAGGTCTCCATGGCGTTCGCCGTGAAGACGGGCGAAGGCGGCAAGATGTTCGGCGCGATCACCTCCGCAGACCTCCATCAGAAGCTCGTCGAGGCCGGCATCGAAATCGACAAGAAGAAGATCCACCTCCACACGCCGGTGAAGACCCTCGGCAAGCACGAGGTGAAGATCAAACTGCACTCCGACGTCTCCGTTGACGTGTCCTTTGACGTGGTTTCTGAAAACCCGATCGTCGAGGCTGCGGCCGAAGAAGCGCCGAAGAGCAAGGAAGAGTATCCCGAGCACGCCGCTCTGGAGAAGCAGGCCGCCCGCCGCGCCGAAAAAGCCAAACGCAGCAAAAAGTAAGGCTGTGTGGATCGTTCGATCCGCCGAGTCTCTTTATCAAGCCGCAGTCGCAAGACTGCGGCTTTTTCGTGTGAACAACGGCAACAAAAATTCCCACCGCGGCATTGCTTCTCGGACGGCAGGCCCTTGCCTCTCTGTTCCGTTTCATGGCTGACGACTTCAAAAAATCCCCGCGCCGCCCACGCCGCGACCGCGACAACGACGATCCGCGCGACGTCGCCTCCGTCATCGGTCGCACCCCCCCGCACAGCATCGAGGCCGAGGAGTATCTGCTCTCGTGCTGTTTCCTTGATGGCGCCGATATTGTCGCGCGCTGCTTGGAGGGAAAACTTACGGCGAGCGCGTTCTATTCTCCAGCGAACCGATTGATTTTCGAGAAGCTGGTCGAACTCTACAACAAGGGTGTTCCGATCGACCTTCAGATCCTCGCCGAGGAGCTCAAGACCAGCCGACAACTCGACGAGATTGGCGGCTACGCCTACCTCACGCAGGTCAGCAGCCGCATTCCGACCACCGCACAATCGAACTACTTCATCGAAAAAGTGCGTGAACTCCATTTGCTGCGCGAGCTGATCAAGGTGGCGACCGGGGCGGTCGAGAGTTGTTACGCTTACGAGGGCGGACTCGAGGAGTTCGTCGACAAGGTCGAGCAGGACATTTTTAAGGTCACCCAAGACCGCGTATCCGACGGCGCCGTGCAGATGAAGGGGCCGACCAGCGAGGCGATGGCGGTCATCACGAAAATGATGATGAAGAAGGGCGAACTCACGGGAGTGTCGTCTGGCTTCAAAGATCTCGACGCCTTCACCTACGGCTTTCAGCGGCAGGAAATGATCATCCTCGCGGCGCGTCCTTCGATGGGCAAAACCTCGCTCGCGCTGAACTTTGCCGAGGCCGCCGCGATGCCGAGGCGAGGGGAAGGCGTCCCCATCCTCATCTTTTCGCTCGAAATGGGCTCCGCGCAGCTCGCCCTGCGTATGTTGTGCGCCCGCGCCAAGGTGAACATGAAGCTGCTGCGCGACGGTCTGCTCTCGAAGAACGGCGAGGAGCAGCAACGCCTCCTTGAAGCCGCCGACGAGTTTTCTAAATCCCCCATCTTCATCGACGACTCCAGNNACGGATTCAAAAACGCCGCGCGAACAGCAGGTGGCCGAAATATCGCGCGGCTTGAAAGCGCTCGCGAAGGAACTTGATGTGCCAGTGATCGTGCTCTCGCAGCTCAATCGTTCCGCCGAAAAAGAAAACCGCACCCCGAAACTCTCCGACCTTCGCGAATCCGGCTCGATCGAGCAGGACGCAGACGTTGTTCTCATGCTTGCGCGACCCAAGGATGCGGACGAAAAATTCCAAGTGGCCGCAGACTCCGCCGAGTTAATCGTTGCCAAGCAACGAAACGGCCCGGTAGGAGAACTGAAACTTACGTTCCTACGGGACATTACACGCTTTGAAAACTACACCCAGTAACCCCGTTTTCGGGGTCGTTCGTTTCCTTCTGGCTATTGCACTGCTCGTTGCGACGGGCGGAGCATTGCAGGCCCAAGCCTCTGGCGCGGCCTATAAAGTCGGAGACCTGTCGCTCAAGTTCATCGGCACCGCCAACGTTAATGAACAGGTGGTTCTTGCCAACATGCAGGTGCGCGAAGGGGCCGACCTCGACGACACGATGATCGATCAAGACATCCGATCCCTCTATCGGACCGGCTTGTTCGAGTTCATCGAAGTGAAGCGCGATGTCCGTCCTGACCGCGTGGTAAATCTGGTGTTCGAGCTGACGCCCAAGTTCCGTGTGCTCAGCGTTCGTTATGACGGCAACGTCAAGGTCAAGAGCAGCCGTCTCGACAAGGAGATTAAGACCAAGACCAACACCGCTCTGGACGAACGCCAAGTGAAGGAGGATGTCACCAAGATCCGCGAGTATTACCAGAAATCCGGCTACAACCAAGCTAAGGTCAACTACGCGATCGAGCGCAACCGCTCCACCGGTTTCGGCACCGTCACCTTCCAAATCGACGAAGGCGACAAGGTGAAGATCTCCCGCGTGAACTTCGTCGGCAACGACAGCGTCAAAGCGCGTAAACTTCGCGGCGCGATGGAGACGAAAAAGTGGACCATCTTCTCATGGATCACCGGCTCAGGCCGTTTCAAAGACGACCAGTTTCAAGACGACCTCGACAAGCTGCGCGACTACTACCGCGAACTTGGCTACCTCGACGTCGAGGTGCCCTCCAATCAGGTTTCCTATGAATACCCCAAGTCCGGCAAACTCGTGCTGACGATCCGGATTAACGAGGGGCGCCAATACAAGGTCGGCGACATCGAAATCACCGGCAACACGATCATCCCCACCGAAACCCTTCGCGGCGCGCTCAAACAGACCGCCGGCACGATTTTCGCGCCGTCGTTGATTGACCGCGATGTCACCGCGCTGGAAGACGCATACGGAAAAGACGGCTACATTGAAACGCGCGTCCAGTTGGTGCGTAAACCCAATCTCGATACCGGGGCGATCGACGTCGAATATCGCATTCGCGAAAGCGAGCAGTTCTACGTCGAGTCTATCCGCGTCGAGGGAAATACAAAGACCAAGAGCATCGTGATCATCCGTGAACTCGCGCTCGGTCCGGGCGAGATTTTCGACTCGGTTCGCATGAAGACCTCCAAGCAGCGCCTCGACAATACGCGCTTCTTTGAAGAGGTGAACGTAACGCCCGAAACCACCACGATCCCTGGGCGCAAAAACCTAAAAATCGCGGTGCGCGAAGGCCGCACCGGCAATCTGACTTTCGGCGCCGGCTTCAGCTCTCTCGAACGCGCCGTGGTGTTCGCCGAACTCACCCAGTCCAACTTCGACCTCTTTAACCGACGCTCGATGTTCCAAGGTGACGGCCAAAAGTTCCGTCTGCGTCTCCAGGTCGGCTCGCGCTCCAGCGAGGCCATTCTCTCGTTCGAGGAGCCATGGTTGTTCGAGCAACAACTCGCACTCGGCTTCTCGCTCTTCCGTTCTCAGTCGGACTACAACAGCTCGTATTACCAAGAGATCCGCACCGGCGCGGAGGTTTACCTTCGCAAGCGTTTGTTTGAGCTGGTCGAAGGACGTCTTTCCTACGGTTACGAGATCGTGGACATCCGCGACGTCGATGCAGGTTACGAAGTAGTTTATCCAGAAGAGAGCACCGCGCTTTCGAAGGTCGGGTTTCAATTGCTCCGCGATACCCGCGACCGATTGATCAACACCACGCGAGGCAACCGCCTTGAGCTCATTTCTGAAGTGACCACCAGCGCGCTCGGTGGCGAAGCGGACTACTATAAGCTCGAATTCCGCGGCTCGCAGTTCGTGCCGCTCTTCGATGCCCAAAACCAAGTTCTATCCCTGATTGGTCGCACGGGCGTGCTTGATGCCTATGGCGACACCGCTCAAGTGCCGTTCTACGACCGCTTTTATTTGGGCGGACCTTATACGCTGCGTGGTTTCGAATACCGCGACGTGGGGCCTAAGAACACGGCTGTTCCGGGTGATCCGGTGCCCGTCGGCGGCAATACCTATGGCTTTATCAGCCTCGAATACTCGCTCGATATCGTCGAACCGTTACGTTTCGCCGTGTTCTATGACGCCGGTTTCGTGAACGCGGGTTCTTACGAATTCAGTCCGAAGCGCTACAACGACAACTTCGGTTTTGGCATCCGCCTTCTGATTGCCGGGGCTCCCTTGAGTCTCGACTACGGTATCCCGATCACCTCCGACGACGAAAACGACAACGGCGGTCAGTTTAATTTCTCTTTTGGAACCCGCTTCTAATTTGGCACTCTCAACCCCTTAGACATCCCTATGAAAAACTCCGTTAAATCATTCTTGGCTTTGGCCGTTGCCGGCTTGCTGGCTGTCGCCGCTCAAGCTCAACCCGCTCCCAAGATTTATGTCGTCGATATGGCCAAGCTCTACGACGCCCACCCGAAAACCGAAGAGCAGAATGGCAAGTTGAAGGTCGACCAACAGAAGGCCGAGGACGAACTCCAGAAGTTGAACGCTGAAGGTAACACGCTCGTGAAGCAGTTTAATGACCTCAAGGAACAGGCCAACAACCCCGCGCTCTCCGCCGACGGCAAGGCGAAGGCTCAGCAGGACCTCGAGGCCAAAGGCCAAGAGATCCAGCGCAAGCAAAACGAGGTAAATGCGTTTCGCGCCAACACCCAGCGCTCGCTCCAGCAGCGCATCAACAACTTCAAGCAGTTCCTCCTCGAGGAAATCAGCAAAACGGCGGTCGAGATCGCCAAAAAGAAGGGCGCTACCCTCCTCATCGACAAGTCCGGCCCCACGCTGATCGGTCTGCCCAGCCTGCTCTACTTTGATCCCGCTTACGACATCACCGACGAAGTGTCCAAAGAGGTCAGCAAAGACCGTCCGGCCGGCTCGGCTTCGACCGCTGCCCCGGCCGCCTCCGGCGACACGCCTTCGGTTTCGTTCCCCGGCGCCAAGAAGTAACGCCCTTTTGCGAAGCAGGATTTTCCCTGTTAACCCGCTCCACTCGGAGCGGGTTTTTTTGTGCCCAAGTCCCGTCAACCGTTGCCACGCTGCGGTGCGCCGCCCACCGTCTGCGCCGTATGCAGCTCGCCTTCAGCGCCGCCGACATCGCGGCCATTGTTCAACCCATCTCCGTTAAGGGCGCGACCGCCGCCACCGTGCGCGGCATCGCGGCCTTGAGTTCCGCCCAAGCCGGCGATCTCTCGTTTCTGGGCAACACCAAATACAAGACTGAGGTCGCCGCCAGCGCCGCCTCGGTGGTGTTGTTGCCCCCGGATTATGTGGGCGAGCCCAAACCGGATCAGCAGTTTCTCTTCGTCGAAAAACCGTCAGTCGCTTTGGCCAAGGTGTGTTCGCGCATCGAGCAACTCCTCTGGCCGAAGCCCGCTCCGGGCATCCATCCCACCGCAGTGATCGATCCCGGCGCGCAAATCGCCGCCACGGCCACGGTGGGCCCGTTGTGTGTGATCGAGGCCGACGCCGTCATTGGCGAACGCGCGCATCTCCAGGCGCAGGTGTTCATCGGTCGAGCCGCACGGGTCGGCGCGGACTGCTGGCTGATGCCGCGCGTTACCGTCGCCACCGAGTGCGTGCTCAAGGACCGGGTGCGACTCCAGCCCGGCGTTGTCGTCGGGTCGGACGGCTTCGGCTACGAGTTTGTGCAAGGTCGTCATGAGAAGGTCCCGCAAGTGGGCAACGTCGTCATCGGCAACGACGTTGAGGTCGGCGCCAACACCACCTTCGACCGCGCCCGTTTCAGCCATACGACGGTCGGTGAGGGCACGAAGATCGATAACCTCGTGCAGGTCGCGCACAACGTTGTCATCGGAAAGCACTGCCTCATCTGCGCCCAAGTCGGCATCTCGGGCAGCACAACAGTGGAAGATTACGTCGTCCTCGGCGGGCAGGCTGGCGTCGCCGGACATCTCACGATCGGCAAAGGATCGAAGGCCGACGGCCAGACGGGCATCAACTCCGATCTCGCGCCGGGCAGTTTCGTCAAAGGTTCGCCCTGCATGCCCTACAACCTCGAGCAGCGCTTCAACGTCCTTAAGAAAAAGCTCCCCGACCTGTTTAAACGAGTGGACGCCCTCGAGGGGCTAGCCGATTCCCTAAAAAAGTCTTCCGCCTCGTGACAATCCTGACACGATCCGCCCTTCTACATGAGCGCGCCTCAACTTAAGGTTTTCTCCGGTAACTCAAATCGCCCGCTCGCCGAGGAGATTTGCCAACACATCGGGATGCCGCTGGGTGAGGCGACGGTGACCAGCTTCCCGGACGGCGAATCCTTTGTGAAGATCAACGAGAACGTGCGCGGTCACGATGTCTATATCGTCCAGCCCACCTGCACACCGACCAATCAGTCGTTGATGGAGCTGCTGATCATGATCGACGCGGCCAAGCGCGCCTCGGCCCAACGCATCACCGCCGTCATGCCGTTTTACGGCTACGCTCGCCAAGATCGCAAAGACCAGCCCCGCGTTCCGATCACGGCCAAGCTCGTGGCCAACCTGCTCGTCGCCGCCGGTGCGACGCGCATTCTCACGATGGATCTGCACTCGCAGCAGATCCAAGGCTTCTTCGATATCCCGGTGGACCACCTTTTCGCGTCGCCCGTTTTTTTTAAATACCTCGAGCAGTTCCGCGGGGACGACATGGTCGTCGTTTCACCGGACGTCGGTGGCATGAAGATGGCCGCGGCCTACGCCGGCATTCTCGGCGCCCAACTCGGCATGGTTTGGAAAAAGCGCACCAATGCGACCACGGTTGAAACCGTGAACGTCGTCGGCGAGGTCGCCGGCAAACACGTTCTCTTGGTGGACGACATCACCGAGACCGCCGGCACCTTGGCCAACGCCGCCAAGATCATGCGCGACAGCGGCGCCCTCAGCGTGCGCGCTGCCGTCAGCCACGCCTTGCTCAGCCCCGTGGCCTACGAGCGCCTCGCTCTCGGCCACATCGACGAACTCATCACCACCAACTCCGTGCCCATCGAAACGCGAGGGCTTCCCATTCGCGTGTTGAGCATCGCGAGCCTGATGGCCGACGCGATCGTGCGGATCAATAACAACGAGAGCGTGACGAGTCTGTTTAAGATCAAGGGGTTCTGAGCAAGGACGGGCATCCAGCCCGTGATGTTCCGGTTGGGGGATTTTGCCTGTCGGAGCACGGGCGGGAAGCCGGCGCCAGCACACTTCGCTCAAACGCTTGCCGCGGAACAATCGCGCGCTTCGTTTTGTCGTGAACCCACCCATGAAAACCCAGTTCCTTCCCCGTGCCTTGGTCGTCGTGCTGGCGACCTCGCTGCTGTCCATTGGTTGTGCGCAGGAAAAAGCCGCGACTCCGCAACCTGAGCTCAAACTGGATTCCTCGCCTGTCGGAGACGGCGGCGGGCGGATCGTCACCAGCTATGCCGATGTGGTTGAACCGGTGCAGCAGGCGGTCGTCTCCGTTTACTCCACAAAAATTGTGCGCGAACGCCTGCGCGTGGATCCTTTCTTTCGTCAGTTTTTCGGCGGACAGATTCCTGAGCGCCAACGCAAACTCGAGGGGCTGGGCTCTGGGGTTATTGTATCGAGTAATGGATACATTCTGACGAACAACCATGTCATCGCGGGCGCCGACGAACTCAGGGTGTCGCTGGCCGACGGGCGCGAACTCGTTGCCAAGGTGATCGGCACCGACGAGAAGACCGATGTTGCGGTCATCAAGATCGATGCCGAAGACCTGCCGATCGTGACCCTGGCCGACAGCGATAAACTGCGGGTTGGCGACATCGTATTTGCCGTCGGCAACCCGCTCGGCGTGGGCCAGACGGTGACCATGGGCATCGTCTCGGCGACAGGACGCAACAACGTGGGCATCCTCGCGAACGACCAAGTCGGCGGTTACGAAAACTTCATACAAACCGACGCCTCGATCAACCAAGGTAACTCCGGCGGCGCGTTGGTCGACGCCAAGGGGCGACTGGTAGGTATCAACAGCGCGATCCTTTCCTCCGCAGCGGGCGGGAATATCGGCATCGGTTTCGCGGTGCCCACAAACCTCGCGGCGTCGATTTTAAACAGCCTCATCGCGACCGGAAAAGTGCAGCGCGGCTACCTCGGCGTAGCGGGGCAGGACTTGGATCCGAAGCTCGCGGAAAGTCTCGGCGTGCCCGCGAGCACCAAGGGCGTGGCGATCACCGACGTCGTCAAGGATACTCCGGCGGCTAAGGCCGGGCTCCGTAGAAACGATATCATCACCAACGTAAACGATCGCGCGGTGGACTCTCAGATCACGCTGCGTCTGACCGTTTCCCAGATCGTTCCAGGAACAGAGGTGACCGTGACCGCACTGCGCGACGGCAAAGAGCGCACCTTTAAAGTCACACTGGGAAACCTCGACGATCAGGCCGGCGCCTCGAGTGAGTTCATCCCGGGAGTAACGATCAAGGGATTGGACGAGGAAGTCCGCGCACAGTTCAGGATCGATCAGCGGGTCGATACCGGCGTCGTCATTACCGAGATCGCCGAGTCGTCGGATTACGCGGATATTTTGGTCCCGGGGTTGGTCATCGTGGAGATCAACCGTCGTCCCGTGAACGACGTGCAGAGCGCCAAGGCTGCAATCAAGCAGGGGCTCAACTTGCTGCTGGTTCAGTATCGCGGAGTGCCTCGTTATGTAACGATCAACGTGAAGCGGTAACGCACTCCGTCCGGCGGAATTGGCCGAACGGGACGCGAGCTTACTCATCTCCCTCCTTCGGGCTGCAGTATCAGGATCACCGCCGCACCACCCGAAAAAAGCCGCGCTTTGCAGCGCGGCTTTTTTGTGGAGGGTTAGAACCTCCTCTGGCGAGCGAACTCGGCGAACTCAGTCCAGAGCGACGCCTTTAGCTTTGGCGGCGCGGAGCAACGCGTCGGCCATGTCGGAAGGCGTGGCGGCGACCTCGATGCCGCACTCTTTGAAGACGGCGATCTTGGCTTCGGCGGTGTCCTCGTGGCCACCGACGATTGCGCCGGCGTGGCCCATGCGGCGACCGGCGGGCGCGGTGGCACCGGCGATGAAACCGGCGACGGGTTTTTTGCAGTTGGCCTTGATCCAGCGAGCGGCCTCGACCTCGGCGTTACCGCCGATTTCGCCGATGAGGATGATGCCCTTGGTGTCGGGGTCTTCGTTGAAGAGCTTGATCACGTCGAGGTGGCTGGTGCCGTTGACCGGATCGCCGCCGATGCCGACCGACGTCGATTGGCCGAGGCCCTTGGACGTGATTTGGAACACCGCCTCGTAGGTGAGGGTGCCGGAGCGCGAGACGACGCCCACATGGCCCTTCTTGTGGATATAGCCGGGGGCGATGCCGATGCGGCAGCCGCCGTTGGAGCCTTTGCCGGTGCCCGGAGTAACGAGACCAGGACAGTTGGGGCCGATGAGGCGGGTCTTGGCACCCGACATGGCGCGCTTCACGCGAATCATGTCCTTGATCGGAATGCCCTCGGTGATGCACACGGCGAGGTCGAGGCCGGCGTCCACGCATTCGAGGATGGCATCGCCCGCGAAGGGCGGGGGAACGAAGATGGCGGAGACGGTCGCGCCGGTGGCGGCGGCGGCTTCGGATACGGTGTTAAAGATCGGAACCTTGTGGCCCTTGTGTTCGAAGAACTGGCCGCCTTTGCCTGGCGTGACGCCGGCGACCACTTGGGTGCCGTAATCGAGGGAGAGCTGTGCGTGTTTGCCGCCGAAGGCACCGGTGATGCCTTGGACCATGATCTTGGTTTCGGAATTAATTAAGATACTCATTTTTTTAAGGCGAGGTGCCCACGGAACACACGGAATACACGGAATTCGATCCGCTGAAGGTTTCCGTGTATTCCGTGTGTTCCGTGGGCAAAATTATCAGGCGACGAGTTTGACGATCTTCTGGGCGGCGTCGGCCATGGTGTCGCCGGAGACGAGGGCGAGGCCGGAGGCGGCGAGGGTGGCCTTGCCGGCGGCGACGTTGTTGCCTTCGAG
>DFYA01000201.1:585-5526 GCA_002382525.1 Opitutaceae bacterium UBA4094 | reverse complement strand
GTGCGCTTGAGTTCTTCACCCGAGCCAAACACGCGCACGCGCGTTTTGTCCGTCGCACCGCTGAGGCGCAGCGTCTCGCCCGCGAAGGTCGAACGTTCTTCGATGACGTCGATCTCCATCGCTTTACGCACCGGTATGTAGTGCAGCAGCGTCAACAAAAGGTCTTTCCCGCGACGGCGCGGATAGACCAGCGCGGAACTCGGCAAGCCTTCGCCGAAGGGCGCCGCGCCAATGAGATCGGTGACCGAACGACGCCACACATCACGCGCCGCCAGGTTACCCGATTGACGATACTCGCGGAAGATCGGGTCGGCGAAATAGACGAAACCGTCGCCCGATACGACCGCCGGAAACACATCGGCCTTGGCCACCGGCGGCGTTTGGAAATGCGAGGAGAACGTGATCGCGGTGCGCTTAAAATACGGCAGCACACGATCAACGAGCACCTTCACACCCTTGCCCGGTTTCACGTTCATACCAGCCTGATAAAACACACGATCGCTCGCGCTCAAGGAGCGGTCGAACGCCGGACGCGCCCGCCAGAAGGTCGGGTATTTTTCAACTTCGCCATGGAAACTCAGCGGTAGGAAATCCAACGCCCAGTTGCCGTCCGCGTCGAAGCCCGCGCGGTGTGAGACGATCAGCTTGCCGCCCTTTGCGTGGAAGGCCGCCAGCTTCTTCGCGAGCGCCGGGGCGACCACGGTCGAGTCGGGCAGGATCAAAAGCGAGTAGCCATTCAGGTCGTCATTCGCGTCGAGCACGGCGCAATCGTGGTGCGACTCTTCGCACATGAGCACGGCGCCTTCTTCGCTCTTGCCGCCGTCGAGACCGGCGTAGCTGGCGGAGAACACGCCGACGCGCGGCTTCACAAAATCCGACTTCGCGTAAAAGGGTTCGGCTGCGGCGCACTGGCCAAAGACCGCACCGATCAAATCGTAGGCCGCCGGGTCGAGCGTGCCGCGCGGCGGCAGTTGATCGCCGACCGAGTTCGCGCCGCCGAGCGCCTGCGCGCGGAAACATTCAAACTCGAGCGCGGGCTGCGGTTTGATGCCGCCGAAGTCGCCCCACATTTTTTGGAAGCGCCCGGTCATGCCCATCCACGGCTTGCCCCACTGGCTCTGCGCGCGCGCCATGCGCGGGAAATGGAAGTAACCCCAGAAGCCCGACGGCAGGGACTCGATTTCGTTGTGTGTCTGCGCCATCGCGCGGGTGCGCGGGCCGACTTGCGGGTGCATGTTGCCGTCGTTTTGGGCGTTGTAGAACACCGTGGCTTTCGGCTGAAGGCCGTGCACGAGCTTGGTGAATTTTTGTGCGAAGGCTTGCTGCGCCAGGCCTTGGAAGCGGTCGAAGGTCGGTTTGTCGTCCGCCATCAGGCCGTGTTTTTTCCGGAACTTCACGCTCGCGTCACTCCAGCACGCGCTGCCTTCGAAGAAGAGAATATCGAAGAAGAACCCGTCCACGTCTTTGCCATAACGCGCGATCAGTTCACGCACGTGGGCCTCGATGTAATCTTGGTAACGCGGGTCGAGCGGATTGTTGAATTTCCACGTGCCGATGTGCCCGGGTTGACCATCGGGACCGACGCGCCACTCGGCGAAACGTCCGTCTCTATCCATCTGGCGCCACTCGGGGAAACGCTGCGCGACGTCCTCTTCCCACACGATCGTGGTGTAGATCGGCGCGCGAATGCAGCGGCGGTGCAACGCCTCGATTTGTTCGCCCAACAGGTCGCGGCCGGGCGCCATACCGGGGTGAACCGTGCCGGTCTTCGTCGGATAATAACACATGCCGTGATGGCACTTCGCGAACACCGTCACGCTGTTGACGTGCGCCCGCGCCATCGTGTCGGCGAAGACGTTGGCGTCGAATTCCGTGCCCACGCCGGGGATGTGCGGCGAGGTGTGGAAATCCAGGTGCACCTGGCGTTGGTGTTTCAGAAAAATCTCGGCGGGTGTCATGTGTGGATAAAGGGAAACAGAAGGTCCTACGCGGCGTCAGAGCGCCATCAAATCGGAGAACGCAACCGGCTCAAACGCGCCGATGGCGGGGCGGTCAGCAAGACGCGGGCGACCGGAATAATCCACGGTCAACTCCGTCACCGGGCGGCCGCGGCCGGCGGCGGCGGAACCGGGCTCCAAGCGGAAATCCTTTTCGTCACGACCGACGAAGAGTGGATCCCACTGGATGGAGTTGAGGTCTTGATGCTCGCCCGCGCGCCACTCTTCGAGCGACTGCGAACCGGCGCGCTGCGTCTTGCCCCAACGACAATAGGCCGTGAGGTCGCCCCCGTGCTGGAGGAGCGCCGCGCTGGAGTGAAATAGGTTATAGTCGCTCCGATTGTCGCTCACCTCGGTGGCTTTGGACGGGTTGAGTGGAGGCGGGGTCATCATGAGGTTATCCCAGCTATTATCGGCGAGCAGGTTATTGAACACCTCGACCTCGCGCAGGCGGTAGGTGTCGGGCGAATGCCCCGGGTTGCCTGCTTGTTGGTAGGCATGGTGGCGCAGCTCGATTCCGCAGCGACGGTTTTCCACGCAGGTATTGTTATAAACACGGACGTTGCGGGACATCTGCACGAGAATGCCTTGGCCGTAAACCGGCTCGGCATGGCCGACGGAGTTGTGGATCGAGTCGAAGCGCACGTCCTTCCCGTAGGCGTATCCATTTTTCAGACACACGTTGTTCCGGATTTCCGCGTCGTGGGAAATCTCATACATGATGCCGGGGCCGCTGTTCCCCTCGCACCAGCATTGCTCGATCACGGCATCGTGGTTGTCGATGTCGAACCAGATGCCGGGTCCGTCATTACCGATCGCGCGCACGCGACGCACGGTCCAGTGGCCGGCGCGGCAGATCTTGGACCCCCCTTGCTCGAAGCAAACAAACGACGAGTGCTTGGTGTTGTTGTAGAGCAACGCGCAGTCTTCCATCAGCACATCTTTGCCGTAGCCGGAGAAGCCCAGTTGACCGTTCAGCCGGGTCACGCAGCGGCGAAACACGGAGTGGTTGGCGCGAGCGTCGAAACCGCGCGCCGCGCCGTATTCGAACAAACAATCCTCGACCGTGATATGATTGCCGCCGAAGCGAACCATCGCTTGCTGCGGCAAGTCGCCCGATGCGCGGAAAATCAGCCCGCGAATGGTGACGTGGCTCACACCACCCGAACGGTCGTGATCGCCCTCGGTCGAGAAAATCCGGGCGCGCTTCGTGACCTCGATGGTGTGCGCATCGGGATTGAAGGGAGCGGTGAGGAACTGCCAGCAATTCTCCGGCGCGTCGCGGTCGATCGCCTTGATTCCGCCGCCCGTGATCGCGCCGGCATCGATCTGCTGCTGCCCACCACGTAGTTCGCCGGTAAACGGCTGCGGGCGGATAAAAAGCGCTCTCTCCACCGCGTCGTAACGGAAGGTGCCGCCCAGCATCTGGTCGTGATGGAGCACCTGTCGCAAAGGCACGCCGTCGACAAACACCTGTTCGCAACGACCGGCCAGCACGCCGTAGCGGTTGCCGTCGGGGAAGTGCGACAGGTCGCAGGCCACCGTCCACGTGCCAGAACCCGGTGCGGTCTCGGTCCAACCCGTCACGACCTCGGCGCCGGTGATGACCACCGTGCCGGGGGACTCCGCCTCGATGACGATCGGCGCTTCCGCGGTGCCGGAGCACCGCACCACCACCGACTCGCGGTAGACGCCCGGCGCCAGCACGATGCGCGCGCCCGGCTCGGCCTTATCCAACAGAGACTGAAGCGATGCACTGCCGGGCAGACATTTAACGACGAGCGGGGCGTCCAGGGTAGGATTCATGGCCAAAACCAAAAGCACCGCGCTTCCCGGGAAAACGACGCCGGCGGTGGTAGCGTAACAAATCGATGGGTTACCCGATTGCTATTTCCCATCCCGGGGTTTTGCCTCTCGCGGTCATTTCGATGCCCCACTCCCACCCTGTCAGCTTAAAGGATATTGCCGAACTGGCGCAGGTCTCCGTGATGACCGCATCCCGCGTTCTGGCGAACAAAGGTCACGTGAGCCCTGCCAAGATGGCCGCCGTGCGCGCCGCCGCCGAGCAGCTGGGCTACCAGCCCAACCCCATGGTTCAGCAGATCATGTCGGAGATGCGGCGCGGGCGGGCCAATGCCTTCATCGGCACCATCGCGTTTCTTAATTCGTCCAGCCACGAGGAGGACTGGCAAAAGCTGCCCTATCTGCGCCCGAGTCGCGACGGCGCGCGCCAACGTGCGATCTCCACCGGGTTTGCCTTCGACGATATCTGGATCAACCAACCGGGCTGGTCGCCCGCACGCACGCTATCGGTGCTACAAGCCCGCGGCATCCGCGGCCTCCTCGTCGTCCCCGGGAGCGACCCGAAGCAGTTTAAGTTCGACCTGAGCACCTTCGCCCTTGCCTCGTTCGGCGGCCTGGCGTTCGACCTGCCGATTCACCAGGTTCTCCCGGACCATTTTTATAACTACGCGACTTGCTACCGCGAGCTGTGGAACCTCGGTTACCGGCGCATCGGATTCTTCGCGCCCGACTATGAATTGAGCGTCAGCGGCGAGGAGTCCTTGGGCGGCTACCTCTCCGCGCAATGGCACTCCCCCGTGGCCAACCGGGTGCCGGTCGGAGCCGGGAGCAAAAACTGGGAGACCTCGGAAAAGGTTTTCAAACAGTGGGTGCACGACGTCCGCCCCGACGCCGTCATCGCCAACTACAACCAGGTGGATCGCTGGCTCAACGAACTCGGCCTGGACATTCCTCGCGATATCGGCCTCGCCCATCCCGGCCTCGCCGCCGACGTCGAGGGCTGGGCCGGCATCGACGCCGACCTCTTCGAGCAAGGCGCCCAAGCGGTGAACTTGCTCACCGCCCAGATTTTCCGCAACGAACACGGACTCCCCGAAAAACCCAAACGGATCACGATCAAAGGCCGGTGGGCACCGGGCAA
>DFYA01000201.1:0-548 GCA_002382525.1 Opitutaceae bacterium UBA4094 | reverse complement strand
CCCCGCCGCTGTTCTGCTGCGCCCGTTCGGTCATCCCCCTCTTTCTGGACCGTTCGCCCCCTCCGCCCCATGAAAACGTCATCGCGCCTCATCCGGGCCGCGTGCGCCCTCGCCGCCGCCTGCCTTGTTTTCACCTCGCTCTCGGCCCACACAATCCGGTTCCCCGCCGGCGCCGGTGTGCTCAACGTCAAAACCGCATTCGGCGCCGTCGGTGACGGCGTCGCCGACGACACCGCCGCGCTTCAAGCCGCCCTCAACGCCGCCACCGGTATCGGTCGTCCGCCGCTGTATTTTCCCGTCGGCACCTACCGCGTGCGTGACTCGCTCGTCATTCCGTCCAACGCGCTTTCGGTGACGATCTTCGGCGAGGAGCGCTTTTCGACCATCATCCGCCTCGACGACAACCTGCTCTCCTTTGCCGCCGGCTCGCGCCGCCCCGTCCTGGACTTGTTCAACACCACGTGGACCAACGACGCCTTCATGACGAGCGTCGTGAACCTCACGATCCTCACCGGCTCCGGCAACCCCGGCGCCGTCGGCATCCAATA
>DFYA01000287.1:11142-12395 GCA_002382525.1 Opitutaceae bacterium UBA4094 | reverse complement strand
GCCATGCACGACTGCGGAAACAGCGCCGCACCGCCGGTGTGCACGGCGGCGGGCAACGCGGCCTTGGCGCGAGCGACGCCGTCGAGTCCGCCGAGTTCTTGAAGGTGCGCCGGCGCGACCAGCGTGATGATAGCGAAGTCGGGCTCGATCATACCGGCGAGCACTTCCATTTCACCGGGGCCGCTGATGCCGGCCTCGATGACGGCGAAACGATGTTTCGCGGGATCAAGGCGCGTGAGCGTGAGCGGCACGCCAAGGTGGTTGTTGAGGTTGCCCTCGGTGGCGAGCACGCCGGCGGCCTCGCCGCCGAGGAGGAGCGAGAGGAGGTTTTTGGTCGAGGTCTTGCCGGCGCTGCCGGAGATGCCGATCACGGGCAGGCGAAACAAGCGGCGGTGTTCGCGGGCGATGGTCTGAAACGCGACCAACGGATCGGCGACGACGAGTTGGGGTAACGCGAGCGCAGGATCGGCGCGGGCAACGAGCGCCGCGCTAGCCCCGGCAGCGTGCGCCGAGGAGAGAAAATCGTGTCCGTCGCGCTTGTCGGTTTTTAGCGCGACAAACACCTGGCCGGCGCGGAGCTGGCGGGTGTCGGTCGTAAAACCGACGAGCGGCGCAGAAGGCTGGGCGGTCCATTTACCGGAGGTCCAGGTGGCGAGAGTGTCTGGCGGAAAAAGCGGCACGGCCAATCACGCGTGTTGGTTGATTTGTTTGATCTCGATCAGCTCGCGCACGACCTGCCGGTCGTCGAAGGGGCTGACGGTGTCCGCAAACTCCTGATACGTCTCGTGGCCCTTGCCGGCGATGAGCACGCAGTCGCCGGGCTTGGCGATATCGAGCGCGAGGCTGATCGCGCGGCGACGGTCCTCAATCCAGGTGATCTTGAGTGGCGCAGTCACGCCGGACTGCATGTCGCCGAAAATCTGGGTGAGCGACTCGTTGCGCGGGTTGTCGGCGGTCGCGAAGGAGAAGTCGGCGTGCTCTTGCACGGCCTTGACCATGAGCGGGCGTTTGGCGCGGTCGCGGTTGCCGCCGCAGCCGAAGACCACGAGCAGGCGTCCGGGCGTGATCGCGCGGAGCATGCCGAGCGCGTTGCTCAAGGCGTCGTCGGTGTGCGCGTAATCCACGAGCACGTTGAACGCCTGGCCTTCCTCGATGCGCTCCATGCGACCGGGCACGCCGGCGAAGGCTTGCAGGCGGTCGAGGAGCGTGCGCGGATCGCGGCCGAGTCCCCACGCGGTGGCCAGCGCGGCGAG
>DFYA01000287.1:0-11113 GCA_002382525.1 Opitutaceae bacterium UBA4094 | reverse complement strand
ACGCGCGCGGCGGGAACGGCGGCGTGGATGCGGTCCACGAGTTGCAGGCCGTAGGGATCGTCGGCGTTGACGATCGCAACCTTCGGCTCGGCGCCGGTGTGGCCGGTGAAGAGGCGGGTCTTCACGTCGAAGTAGGCGTCCATCGACGGATGGTAGTCGAGGTGGTCGCGCGTGAGATTGGTGAAGACGGCGGCGCCGAATTCGAGTCCGCGCACGCGTTGCTGGTCGATGCCGTGCGAGCTGACTTCCATCACCGCTTGTTTACAGCCGGCGTCACGCATCTGCGCGAGCATGCCGAAGATGTCGAGGGACTCGGGCGTGGTCTTGTAGGAAGGAACGGTGCGCGCGCCGAGGTCGTAGTTGATCGTGCCGATGAGACCGACGCGTTGCTGGTCGCTCAGGAGGTGTTTAATTAGGTGCGTGACGGTCGTCTTGCCGTTGGTGCCGGTGACTCCGATGACCTGGAGCTCGCGGTCGGGGAATTTGTAGAAACGGCGGGCGACGGTTGCGAGCGTGGCGCGGGCGTCGGCGACTTGGATAAAGGTGACCTTCGCGGGCGTGGGCACGGGGATCTTCTGGGTGACGACGGCGACCGCACCGCGGTTGATGGCCTCGTCGATGAAGGTGGCCCCGTCGGAGCGCAGGCCGGGGAGCGCGAAGAAGAGCGTGCCCGGGACAACGCGGCGGCTGTCCATCACCAGACCCGAGATCGGCCGGTCGAGGGTGCCTTTGACGGCGATCGCCTCGTTCTCGCTGAGATAATCGGAGAGTTTGGGTGCCATTTTGAAGACGCGGTTGCTGACGGAATCGGTCGAACGCCGGGCGGCGGCCGCGGCGCGGGGACTTTTAAAAGCCTGAATAAGAGCGTGGTTTTGGGTGAGATAGCCGATCATCGACGGCCTCCTTCCATGACCAACAGATTGCGGCTCGGTTCGATCACCGGCTTGATATCAAGGTATTGAATCAACTGCTCGGCGATGCGCTTGAAGCTGGGCGCGGCCACGACCGAGCCGTAACCGACGCGACCGTTGGGCGGGCGCCCGTCGTCCACGATCACCGTCATGACGACGCGCGGGCGGCTGGCGGGGAAAAACCCGACGAAGGAACCGACGTGGTTGCGGTCGGAGTAGCGCCCGTTGATGAGTTTTTGCGCGGTGCCGGTTTTGCCCGCGATCTCGAAGTGCGGGATCGCTGCGTGGCGAGCGGTGCCTTCGGTCGAAACGACTTTTTGCAGCATCATCGCCATCTCCTTCGCGGTCTTGGTCGTGAGCACCTCGCGGCGAACTGAACCGGTAAAATCGTAGACGACCTCGCCGGAGTTGTCCGTCACTTGGCGGATGATCTGCGGGCGCATCAACAGGCCGCCGCTGGCAATCGTCGCCATCGCGTAGTGGATCTGCATCGGCGTGGCCGAGACGCTGTAGCCGGCGGGGATACGCGTGATGTCGATGCCGCTCCACTTGTCCACGGGGTTGAGGAGACCGGTGACCTCGCCGCCGAAGGGGAAGCCGCTCTTTTCGCCGAATCCGAACGCGCGGGCGTAGTCGTAGAGTTTGTGTTCGCCGAGCAGCATGCCCAAGCGGGCGGCGCCGACGTTGCTCGAATAGCTGATGATTTCGGAGACGCTCAGCGGATGCTTGAACGGGTGATCGTCGCGCATGAAGCGGCGCGGCTTGCCCTTGAATTCGATGGAGTCGATGGAGCAATCGAACTGTGTGGTGGGCGTGACCAGACCGTCGTTGAGCGCGCCGGCGGCGGGAACGATCTTAAAGGTGGAACCCGGGTCGAGCAGATCGGTGATGGCGACGTTGCGCATCATGCCCATCTCTTCCTTCGAGAGGCTGTTGTATTCGTTGAGGTTGAACGTCGGGTAGTTGCCCAGCGCGAGCACGAAGCCGCTGTGCGGATCGCTCACGATGATCGTGACCTTGGCGGGGTTGAACTTTTTGACGACCTCGTCGATCTCTTGCTCGACGATGTGCTGGATGGCGGAGTCGATGGAGAGACGCACGCTGTAGCCGGGCGTGGCGTTGACCTCGCGTGTGCGGAACTGCGCGAGTTCGCGGCGCAGACCGTCTTTCTCGGATTCGCGCCAACCGTCTTGTCCGCGCAAGTAGAAATCGGCGAACGCCTCCATGCCCGACGCGGGTTCGCCGGCTTTGTTGACGAAACCGATGAGGTGCGCGGCTAGCTGGTTGTGCGGGTAGGCGCGCGAATAGGTGCGGTTGCCGTAAACGCCCTTGATGCCGAGCTTGAGGATCTGCTCGTAGGTGGACTCCTCGACGGTTTCGCTGAGTTTCGCCCAACGGATGAGGCGCTCGCCCTTCGGGCCGGGCTCGGCGGCGTCGGCGGCATCCTCGGCTTCGGTTTCGGAAACGGTTGCCTGCGCGGGAATCGACCGGGTCTTGGTCGTGAAAACGCGGGTGAGTTCGCCCAACGGCATGTTGATCAGGCGGGCGAGCTCGGGCCACTTGGTTTCGTCGGCCGGCACGAGCGCATGCGGGTCCACGCCGAGGACGATCAACGAACGCGAGGTGGCGAGACGGTCGCCGCGATCATCGAGGATGTCGCCGCGTTTGGCGGGCTCGACGGTGATCTGACGACGGGCGCGCTCGACGTAGCTCATCAACCGGTCGCGCTCGTGAACGTGCAAGTCCAACAACCGCGCACCGATGCACCCGAAACTGGCGAGAATGCCGGCTCCGAGGAGAACGATGCGGTAGTTGGAAGCGAAACCCTTGGACATGAAGCGAAGTGCGGGAGGCGAAAAGCGGCGGGTGGCGGAAGATCAGCGGTTCACGAGACGGAACTGCACGGGTGTGATGGTGAGCGCGGGCACGTTTTCCGTGGCGAACACCTCGGCGGCGTTGCGCTCGGCGAGGCGGCGCTCGGGGGATTCGCTCACGCGGACGACCTGCGGCTCCTTGGGCAACACGAGGCCGAGGCGCCACTCGCTGTTGCGGCGGGCGAGCACGTCGATGGACTGCTCGGCGGTGACCTGCGTGTTGAGTTCGGAAAGGCGGCGCTCGGTCTCAACGATGCGTTGCTCCAGACGTTTGGTGTTGTTCGCCGTAGTGGAAATCTGGTGACGCAGCCAGACCGCGCCCAGCCCGACGGATCCGCTAAAGCAGATCATGACCAGCGTATAAACGAGGAGCTGGTTAACGAAGGCGTGGGTGTCTTTTTTGTTCATGGCGGGGGGCGCGTCGGGCGCGAGAGGAGTTCCTGGGCGGAGGTGGGGGTTGGTCGGTTGGGTTGAGTTACAGTTTGCGGAGAGCGCGCAGCTTGGAGGAGCGGCTGCGGGGATTGGCGGCGAGTTCGTCGGCGGACGGCGTGATCGGGCGTCGCGTGAGGAGCTCGGCGTGTTTTACACGCAGGTCCTGCGGACGGTGGTCGTCCTCGCCCTCGGGCAGACCGGCGAGGTGGCGGAAGTAGTTTTTGGCGATGCGATCTTCGAGCGAATGGAAGCTGATCGCGCAGAGCACGCCGCCCGGGGCGAGACGCTCGAAGGCGGCCGGCAACGCCCGCTCGATGGCGCCCAGTTCGTCGTTGACGGCGATACGGATGCCTTGGAAGGCGCGTGTAGCCGGGTGGATTTTCGAGGTGAAGCGGTCGCGAGGCGGAATCGCTTCGGAGATGAGCGTCGCAAGCGAACCGGTGCGGGCGAGTGTGCCGGTGCCACGGGCCGCAATGAGGGCGCGGACAACGTGGCGCCAGTTCTTCTCTTCGCCGTAGTCGCGGATGGCGCGAACGAGCGTCTGTTCGGAGACGGTTTCGAGCCAGGCGGAGGCGGGCATGCCATTGCGCGGATCCATGCGCATGTCGGCCGGAGCGTCGTTGCGAAAAGAGAACCCGCGCTCGCTATCATCGAGTTGGAAGGAGGAGACCCCGAAGTCGAAGAGGATGCCATCGAACTTATCCACAGGCAATTCACCGAGCTGGCCAAAGTCGCGGTCGATGAGCGCGAACCGACCCTCGAATTCCAGGCGCAGGATCTCGGCGCGAGGTTGCGCGGCGGGATCGCGATCGAGGGCAACGACATTCACGTCGGGCGCGGCTTCGAGGATGGCGCGCGTGTGGCCGCCGCCGCCGAAGGTCGCGTCGAGGTAACGACCGCCGGCGCGAGGCGCGAGCAGGTCGAGCGTTTCTTTCAGCAAAACAGAATAGTGGCCGGGGGTCGTCATATGCGTGGGCCCTCAGGCGGCGCGCCGCGTGAACGCGGGCGAGCGTTGCGATGACGTGGAGTGAAACAGCGGCCCGCGCAGCCAGACCGGGCGCGAGGCCCGGGCGACCGCGAGGTTGCTCTGCTGGAAACGAACGCGCACGTCCGCGTGCACGGTCGCGCCAACGGCGAGGTGCGCGTTGGCGGGGACGGCCGCGGCATTCGCGAGAACCGTATGGCGGCGGCGCCCGAGTCGGGCCGGGAGTGCCAGCGGGCGGATCGGAAGAAGAGGACGGGATTGGCGCATGGCTTAGATCCCGATCCGGCGCATGAGATCGCCGAAGTTCTCCCCGGCGGTCCGCTGTTCCACCCGACTCCAACGTTCGGGACTATAAAGGCTGAACTTGGTGAGCGAACCCACGAGCACGGCGTCTTTCGCGATGCCGGCATGCGTGAGCAGGTCGCCGTTGACCATGATGCGACCCTGCTTGTCGAAGCCGAGGGCCTGCGTCTGCGAAAAGAACCGCGCGGCGAAATCCTGCCCCGAGCCGTCGGACAACGCGATGGCTTCGATCTTTGCGCGCAACTTGGCGACTTCGGCCGGAGGCAAAATCGCGATGTAGCCGTCCGGGTGCGGCGTGGCGAGAAACTGCTCCCCCTCCCCGTGCGCAGAACGCCATGCAGACGGGATCGTTACACGATTTTTGTCATCGAGCGTGTGCCTGAAGAGGCCGGTGTAAAAAGCTGTGCCGGAAGGAGCCATTAACGCGAGAGGGACCGCCAGATCCCCCACAACGCCCCATTTCAACCCATTTTGCCCCATAAGGGTCAAGACAACTCCGAGCGTTAAGGCCGCTTTGGGGTCCAAACTTATTCACATTGGGGTAGCTACACCGAAACGCCTCGCCGGAAGCCGGATGTTTATCGCCAGACCTACCCGCCCGCCGTTCCGGCAAACACGCGCCGTTCCTGGCCCGGCGCGGTTTTGCTGGGATTCCGACGTATCGCCCGTTTTAAAGGCCCGCGTTCCTCGTCACCTCTTACTTATGCAAACCCTTCGGAACTTCCTGTTCTACTCATCACCCCTCTTAGGCGCGGTCGTCGGCTGGTGGATCGGACGTTCCTACAACGCGTTCACTGAAATCGTGGATATCGCCTTCGGGTTCGGTGTCGGCTGCGCGATAAGCATCCTGATGATCGTCCTATCCGTGCGGGCACGGTTTAGATCCGATGTCACGCTGACGCGCACCGCCCTTCACAAAGACACCCCCAAGCCGTCGGATTCCCAATGAACGACACGTCCATCGGCTACAACGGCGGGCGCTACGACTTCCAACAGCAGGCGTTCTGTCTCTCGATGCTCACCTGCCTGAGCTTTAACCTCACAGGGTCCGAGGCGACCATCACGAAGAAGTTTCGCACGCTGGTCGAAAACGTCCTCAACAACCCCGCCGCCCGCGACCTGATCGGCACGTGGACGCTCGTTTGGGGACCGGTGGTTTACGCAGACGCGTTCGTGGGCGCCAAGACGTCCGTCAACAGCATGTTCATCGCCGTGCCCGCCGCGCACCCGGAGCAAGCTGTTCTCGCCATCGCGGGCACCAACGGCATTTCGCTCATGGGCTGGATGATCGAGGACTTTAACGTGAAGGACAAAGTCGCGTGGCCCTACGGAAGCACCGCACTGAACCCGCACATTTCCAAGGGCGTCGCCTACGGCTTGGAGAAGCTCCAGAAGCTCGCCGAACGCGATCCCTCCACCGGCGCCGCCGTGTCCGCGCGCGACTTCCTCGCCGCGACGCCCACGATCAAGCGCCTCATGGTCACCGGCCACAGCCTCGGCGGCGCGTTGTCCTCCGTGTATTCACTTTTCCTCGACGACACCCGCTCGGAGTGGGACCCGTCCGGCTCGGTCGAGATCAGTTGCCTCAACACCGCCGGACAATCCCCCGGCGACGCCGACTTTTCCCGCTACTACGGCGAGAAGCTCGGCGCCACCAGTGCGCGCATCTACAGTGCCCTGGATATCGTGGCGTTCGCCTACGAAAAGGACCTGCTGCTCAAGATCCCCGCGCTCTACGAGCCGCACATCGCGTCGCAGCCACCGATCGTCAAACTGATCACCAACCTGCGCCGCGAAACGGTGGGCAACCACTACCTCAACGTGTTGCCCGACGCGGCCGGTTTTCAAACGCCCTTCCTCCGCATCGAGGACCTCTCCGGCGAGAAGTATCAGCCGTTTTTCGAGTTCATCGACAACGTCTCCAACCTCGTCAAACGCCTCAATCCTTTCGGCGCCAAGAACGTGGTCGGCACCGTCGGCTTCGTCGCGCACGCCCTCGTGCAGCACATCTTCCCCTACTTCTCGCACTTCAAAATCGACGAGTTCATCAAGATCATGTGCGTGCCCGCGGCGAAAACGGCCAAGGCCGCGAAGGTCGAAACCGAGGCCAAAGCCCCCCCCGCGCGCCGTTCCTTTTGGCAGCGCCTCGAAGCCTGGTGGGGCCGCCTGCGCGCGTTGTTCAAGCGCTCCTAAACCGGAGCCCCGCTCAGCGCCGCCCCACCCGCTCGATCAACTCCCGCGCCACCGCCAACTCGCGCACCGGCCTGTCCGGATCGCGCACCATCTGCTCGATCACCGACACCAGATTCTCGGCGAGCAACTCCACCGTCCGCTCCGCGAAACGCGCGCGGTCATACATCATCGGCAGCGTGACTCGCCCGTGCGTCTTCACCACGCACACCAGCAGCGGCGCGACCGGCGGACGCTCCTCCATCTCGATCGCGATCAACCGCTCCGCAAACGCCGTCACCCCGCCCATCGCATCGCGATCATTGCTATCCATCGCCACGTCTCCCCCCAGCCGCGCTTGGCCGACTCCGCCGCCCGTGCCGCCACCCGCAGCATCCAAGAGCATCGTGAAATCGAAATGCTTGTGCCGCTGGATATCCAGCACCGCGTTCTCGTAAGCGCGCCACACCTCGCGTCCCGTGGATTCCTCATCCATGGCCAACACCATCGGAACCGAGGACGAGAAGTCGCCCGCCACGTCCTCGAATTCCACCCGATCCCGCAGATTATACACCATCTGAATCGGCTGGCTCGTATCCGTTAATTGATACAACAGGGCCGCCAACGCCCCGGTCGCCAGCTGCGTGAGCGTGATGCGATTGCGGCGGTTAAATTCCTGCCACCTCGCCACCAGCTCAGGCGCCACCGCGACCTCGCGCGCGCCCGCCTTCAAGCCTTCGCCAAACTCCACCTTCACCGTGCGATCCACCCATCCGCCCGCGCGCGCCCTGCCCCGCAGTTTCTCCAACCAATACCGACCCGTCTCCGCGCTCTCCGGCGCAAACTGCGTCAACGCAAACTGCGCATACTCCGCTCGCGGCACCGCGTCCGTCCCCGTCCGCGCTCCACTCGTCACCCGCGCCACATAGCGCTCATACAATTCCTGCAAAAACCGATACAGAGTGAAACCATCCGCATGGAAGTGGTGCGCGCAAAACACCACCGCGCCCAGACCCCGCCCGTTGTGCACCAGATAAACGTCACACAGTGGAGCCCGATCTACATCGAAGAGTTCACCGTTCCGTTCCCGTTGGAATCGCGCCAAGGCCGCGGCAAACGCCTCCGCCGTGCCGCACTCCGGCCAAACGATTTCACGGCACGCGACCGCGAGTTCGTCATAGACGACCTGCATCCACCGCTCGCCCGCGCGCCGCGCTCCCGTGCGAAAAATCGAATGACGCGCAACGAGTTCGTTGAGTGCCGCGTTTAACGCGTCGGTCTTCACCGGCATGTCGATGCGAAAACCCTGACACAGGTTCAACGCGGTCCGTCGGTTCACTTCCGATTCCTGCAACGCAAACCGCTGCATGTCGCTCACCGGAAAATAACGGCGCCCCGTCTCCAGCGCCGCGTGAAGCGCCGCTGATCGTTCGACGAGCGCCGCCACGCTCTCCCGCGTCTGCGTGCCGCGCAAAAACTCGAAGCACACCCCGCCCGCGTCACGCCACACGCCCACGCCGGTTTCGATCAAGCGTTCAAGCTGCCGCAACCCCGCCTCTTGGGCCCCGACCTCGCCCGCGCTCGCGCTCCGCCCCTTGTCCGCCTCCACCGGGATCATCACGCGTTCAACAAATCCCGGCTCAGCCCAACGCCCTTCGCGATCCGTCTTCACCATTCCACGCCGCATCACCGCCCCGCGCCGGCCGATCTCCCCCGCCACGCCCGCAATCGTCTCGATGACCAGCAACGACGCATCAAACCCGCCGCCGAAGCGTTCGTTCACCCGATTCAAGAGCCGCATGCCCACTAACGAATCGACCCCATACGCGCTCAGCTTCGCCTGCGGATCAATCTCCGCCGCCGTCAGATCCGTCACTTCGGCGATAAACCCGATCAACGTATTCAGCACTTCACTACGCTCCGCCGCCGTCGCCTCCTTGCCTTCCGTCGTCGCGCGCAGCGCGGTCGCGCCTCCGCCGTCCCCAGCCCGACGCGGCGTTTCGATCCAACAGCGCCGCCGCTCGAACGGATACGCCGGCAACGACATCGGTCGCTTTTCCTCGTCCGTAAAGTCCTCGCGCACGCCCCGCGCCATGCCTTCGCCCTCCGGTTGCCCCGCGGTCTCCACGCCCGCCGCCACATCGCGCAACCGCTTCAGCAGCGTCCTCGCGTCGTGCACCACCAGCTCGCGCCGACACGCGAACTGGCTTCGCCGCAGCAACAGATTCGCCGCCATCCTGCGCAGGTTTATTCCACCCGACGCCAACCCGCGTTCCACCTGCTTAGCAAGGTCGCCGCAGCGTTGCCGCAGTCCCGCCTCGGTCTTCGCCGACACCGCAATCACCACCGCTCCGCGCCCGTCCACGCGCGCGCCTTCATTCGTCCCATTGGTCCCATTAGCCCCATCCGTCCCATTCCTATCCAGCCGATCCGTCGCCACAGCAGGCGCCTCCGCAATCACGAGATGCACGTTCGCCCCGGTCGCACCAAACGAGCTCACCGCCGCCCGCCGACGCCCGCCCGCCGGCGCCGCCCACGGGATCGTCGTTGCGTTCACGAAAAACGGACTCTCCTCGATCTTCAGCGCCGGATCGACCTCGCTCACGTTCACCATCCCAGGAATCCGCCCGTGCTTAAGACTTAAGAGCACCTTCATCACATGGCTCATGCCCGACGCATGAAACGCATGCCCAATGTTGTTCTCCACGCTGCCGAGCGCGCACACCTGCCGCCCCGCGCCCGCCTTCACAAACACCTCTGCCAACGCCCGCACCTCTGCCGCGTCCGCCAGCGGCAACCCGGCCGCGTTCGCCTCCACAAAACTAATGCCCGCCGGATCGATGCCAAAGCGTCCATATACATCGCTCAACAGCGCCGCCTGCGCCTCCACGCTCGGGGCGACCATGCCGTTGGTCTTGCCGTTATGGTTACTGCCCCACCCTTCGATCACGCCGTAAACGCGATCACCCGCCGCCAGCGCATCCGCCAGCGACTTCAACACCAGCACGCCCGCCGCCTCGCTGGCGACCATCCCGCCCGCCGCTCGATCCAGCGCGCGCCCCCCCGCGCCCGCGCCGGCCAGCAGTCCCACTTGCGACGCGCTCACGATCAAGTTCGGCGTCGAATGAACAAACACCCCGCCCGCGATCGCCGCCTCGCACGTGCCCGCCACCAAGTGATCGCACGCCTGCGCGATCGCCAGCAACGCCGACGCGCAACCGGCGTCCACCGCGTGACTCGGACCCGTGAGCCCCAGACAATGCGACACGCGCGATGGCACCTGCGCCAGCGTCACATGCGGCGAGTAACCGACCGCCTCTTTGATGCGCAGCGAATAATCCCCGCCGTTCCCGCAAAACACGCCCCAGCGCCGCCCCTCGAGCTCCGCCGGCACCACGCCCGCGTCCTCGATCGCTTTCCACGTTTCTTCCAAAAAGATCCGCTCCCCCGGATCCATCGTCGTCGCCTCCTTGGGCGAAATCTGGAAAAACAACGGGTCGAAGCGATCCACGTTTTTCAGAAACGCGCCGAACTCCATCACCTTCGCGAGCGGTGAATTCTCCCCGGACCCGAGCCCTCCAAAATCCCAATCACGGTCGGTCGGGAATCCCGAGAACGCCGTCCGGCCGGATTCCAACAGCTCCCAGAACGCATCCAGCGTTTCGCCGCCCGGGAACCGCCCCGCCACGCCCACGATCGCGATGTCCGTCGTCTTCGCCCGCTCCGTTTCCACCGTCTTCACCGCACGCACCGCCGCCTGCTCGTGCGGCGCCGCAGCCACGCGCACCGGTTCCGCCTCTGCCGCTCGTGCCGCGACCGGCTCCGCCACCTTGGCCGTCGACTTCGGCATCGCCGGCTGCAACTGACGATGCACGAAGTCCGTGAATTTCCGCAGACTCGGATACTCGTAAACTTGGTTCGCCGGAATCGTGAGGCCGTATTTTTTGTTCAGCGCGTTCACCCATTCCACGCCCACGATCGAATCGAGCCCCATCTCCAAAAACGGCTTGTCCAACCCGAGTTCGTGCTCCTCCAAAAAAAGCGCCTTGGCCAAACTCTCGCGCAGTTCGTCCAGCAACGCGGTCGGCGCCACCTCCAACTGCACCGGCGCGACTGGCAGTGATTGGATTGCGGTTTTCTCCGCGACCTTCAACGGCTCCATCTCCACCGTCCGCTCCGGCACTGGTTCCGCCTTCCGCACACTCTCCACCGTGGGCAGCGGCGCCAGCGTTATCCCCGTGGGTTTCGCCAGCGGAGCCGCCGTCCGCGGACGTTCCGCCGCCACCGCACGCGGAGCCAGCTCCACCCAGTAACGTTTCTTCGCGAACGGATAGGTCGGCAGGCTCACCCGCCGCCGCTTCTCCGCACCCGGCAATCGACGCCAAGGCACGTCGGCGCCGTCCACCCACGCCTGCGCGACCTTCCTCAACTCGCCCGCC
>DFYA01000150.1 GCA_002382525.1 Opitutaceae bacterium UBA4094 | reverse complement strand
TCCTCGCGCCGCGCTCCAACCTCGACCACGTCCAGCTCTTCCGTAAATCCGTCGCCGCCCGCCAAAAGGCCCAGCTCGAACAAGCCCTCGACAACCTCGCCCGCAGCATCACCAGCACGCCCTCCGATTCCTTGGAGGAAGCCCAGCTCCGGCAGGTCGAAACCCAGACGATTCTCTCCTTCGTCGAACGCGCCCGCAAAGTGGAACCCAAGGGCCAGATTCTCCTCGGCTCCAAATACGACGGCGAGGCCGTGGCCCTCGAAAACGGAGACATCATCTACGTCCCGGCTCACACCACCCTCATCAACGTCTTCGGTGAAGTCCGCTTCCCGAACACCCAGACGCATCGCGCCAAGCACCGCCTCATCGACTACATCGAAGCCGCCGGCGGCTACACCGCCACCGCCGACCTCGAGAACCTGATCGTCGTCAAAACCGACGGCACCATCGTCAACCTCGCGCTCACCAAACAATCCGCCAAGTCCTACCGCCCCGATCCGGGCGACGAAGTCTTTGTGCTGCCCAAGCCGGACACCAAGCGCCTGCAATTCGCCAAGGACATCACCGGCATTCTCTACCAGCTCGCCATCAGCGCCCGAGTGGTGCTGAACCCGTAACGCACCCGGGGCGGGCTTGTCTCGACGCCCGCCCCGCTCGCCCATGTCGGCTCCGCGCCACCTGCTCCTCGCGCTCAAGTCTCCGCTCCAAGCAATCAACGCGATCGAGTATTGCCACTCCGCGCCCGGTCTTCCCGCCGCGGACTCGGTCACCGCGGTGCTGTTCACGCCCACACCGCGCCCCACGGATCTCCACGACCTCATTGTCGAGCTGCTCCGCTCCTCGCTCCCGGGCGTCACCGTTCACCTCGGCCACGGAGTCCCGCGCGAACGGCCTTGGTGGGAACGCTTCGGCGAACGCCGCCGCGCCCGTGACTTCGTGAAGCGCGTGGCCCACTATCTCGCCGACACGCCCGCCCCCACCGAACTGCTGGTCGGGGATTTTCGCAGCCGCGAGTGCCGCCATCTCGCCGGCGTCGCCGCGTCGCCCGACACCCGGCTCGTCCTCCTCGACGACGGATCCGCCACGCACCAGATCGCCAAATACCGCCGCAATCCCGCCTCCTCCGATGTCGCGCCCATGTTCCCGACCGAGAACGCGCGCACGCGCCGCCTCCGCCGTTGGGGCGTGCAACTTCCCGCGATTGCACGCGCCACGTTCTTCACGCACTACGACATCACCTGCCCGCCTCAGGACTCCCTGCTCCGCCACCGCTACCCCTTCTGGCGCTCGCGGCTCAGACACGCCGCGCCACGCACCAGCGATGACATCCTCGTCCTCGGCATGTCGCACGTCGAAAAAGGCCTTACCGACCTCGACCGCTACCTCCGCACGATGACGGCGATCAAAGCCCACTACGGCAACCGCCCCGTGCTCTACCGCCCGCACCGCGACGAACACCCGGATAAACTCGCCCACGTCGCACGACTCGGCTTTACGCTCGCTCCCTCGGCGCTGCCCGTGGAGATCGTTCTTCTCCAGGCAGACACCCTTCCTCGCGAAGTCGCCTCCATCGCCTCCTCGGCCCTCGACAACTTGGCGATTCTTCTCGGTGAAAACGTGCAACTGCGGTGTTTCGAGCCGCCGGCCGGATATTGCAATCCCGCGCTTGCCGCACATTTCACCGATATCATTCGCTACCACCAAAAAAACCTCCACGACAACTTGGCGACGACCTCGCTTGCCTGAAGCACTGTCCGCAAACGCGGATTTCCATTCCCCGCCTGCCCCGCCCATTCCGATGTTTGAGAGAACCCACCTCCTGCTCGCCCGCTTTCACCACCGCCGAGGCAATGACCGAGTCGCCCAAGCGGTCTTGCGGGGCATCACCAAAGACTCGCGGGTCAAGTTCGACGCCACCGTGCTTCTCGCCTCCATCGCGTGTTCGCAAAAAGATTGGGCGCTCGCCGTCGAACACGCCGCCACCCTCGAGCGCCTCGCCAAGCTCGTCCACGCTTCTCCCCCGGCCCACCTCGTCAAAGACCTCCGCAAAGCCCGCGTTAAACGCGCCGAGGAATTGCTCGACGCCCAAGACCTCTCCGGGGCCGAAGCAGTCGCGCTCCCCCTCGCGCACGAACGTCCACTTTCCTTGGCAGCCCTGAGCTGCCTCGCCCGAATCGCGTTCGAACGCCACGACTGGAAACCCTGCATCGACTATTGGAGCCAAGCCCGCGTTCTCGCCGGTCAAAACGACAAAAAGCTTCCACGTTCCGCCTCGACTCAATTGCGCGAAGCCCGGTTCCACCACGCCGATCAGCTAATCCAAGCCGGCGACACCCACGCTGCGGAATCACTCCTGGCCGAAATCCGCCAAGAGAAGACCAGCGAACCCGCGCTGCTCCTGCGCCTCGCGCGGCTTGCGTCGCACAAGAAGGACTGGTCTGCCGCGGTCGAGCACTGGACCGCCGTCAAAACTGCCTGCGAGGCCTCCGGTGAAAGCATCCCCGACGATCTCTCCGAAAGACTTCGCGAGGCCGCCACCCACCAAGCCAGCGCTCTACGTGCGCGTGGCGACTGGGAAGCGGCCTACAAGGCGCTCCCCGCATCCGAAGAGACCGCCTTCTTCGAAACCACGGCCCGCCACATCGGCGAACTCCTCACTGGCCCCACATCCGCTGATATCCTCGAAGCACGCCGCATCCTCCACATCGTCGCCGCACACTCCGAGAATCGAGACCTCAAGAGCCGCGCGCGAAACGCCTTTGACGCAGCCCGCAAAAACACGCGGGAGAGCGCTCGCCTCGCCGTGCGGTATTTGAATGCGGAAGCCCCCGCCTTTGACGAAGCGCGTCGGCGCGCTCTCGCGGTAAAATCCCCGGAGGCCCTCGACGACTACCGCCAACAGGCTTTCGTCTTCGGCAAGGATCCCATCGAGCAACACATCCTCCGGCATCTCTCGACCCTCGATGCGCCTCCCGGTCCGCGCTCCACGGTTTTCATCAACGACACCCGCACCCAAAACAACATCGGCTGCCGCGCGACCTCCACGACCCTCGCCGCCGCCCTCGTCGAGATTGGCCTGCGCCTCGACACCACCATCACCCTCGGGGAGGTCGAAATCCTTGCCCCTTACCTCTTCAAAACCGAGCCCGCCTCACCCGACAACTTCGCCCAGCTCCTTTCGCGCTTTAAAACGGCTCCCGTGTTTGAGGCCTATCGCCGGCTGCTCAACAAGGCCGACCATGTGATCATCAACGGCGAGGGCAGCTTCTACGACAACTCCACCAAAGGGCTCTTCAAGCTGGTGATGGCCGCCTACGCCAAAGACGAAAAAAAATACGTCGCGCTCATCAACCACAGCGCGTCGATCGACCACGACACCACCCGCCGCTGGATCGCCGAACTCTACCCGCGCCTCGACTTCATCTCCTTCCGCGAACACCAGTCTCCCGCCCAACTCCTCCACCACGGCATCTCCGGCCGCTACGTGACCGCCGCCGACGCGGCCTTTACCGCTCCGCGCAACGCGGCCTTCACCCGCGCCGACTGCTGGCGCTACGCACAGCTCCATCCCGACGAGCTCCTTGGCCCCTCCGGCCCCCTTCCCGAACGCTACGTCATCGTCTCCGGCTCCTCGGGCATCTGCCGCGCCGATCGCCCCCGCTTCGACCACCAAGAAACTTTAAAGATCCTTCTTCGTGAGATCGCCGCAGCCGGCTTCGCCCCCGTGCTGTTCGCCGCCGATGGTGGTGACAACTACCTCCTTCGTCCGCTGGCCGGAGAACTCCGGCTCCCCCTGATCTCCGCCTCGCTTCAACCGGAAATCCTACTGCCCTTGCTCGAAGGCGCCGTGGCGTTCATCAGCGGCCGTTGGCACGCCTCCATCCTCGCCGCCACGGTCGGCACACCCTGCCTGCTCGGCGAAGCGAACTTTTTTAAAACCACCGCTCTGCACGAAATCTTGGGCTACCCGTGGCCGATGTTTTCGTATCTGGAACTCGACCGCCACGTCGCTCCTATCCTCACGGCGCTAAAAACCATCGACCACGACCGGGACCACTGGAGAAACCACACGCTCGAGCGGGCCCGTGCCCAAGCACAACTCTTCCGCGACTCCATCCGCCAGCTCTCGGAATCTCTTCTTCAAGCCTCCGAAGCCGCGAGATGAACGGCGCCCCCGCCCACTTCGTCTACGCCACGCGTTCGGTGATCCCCTCCCGGTTCGCCAACACCGTCCAGTCCGCCAACATGGCCTGCGCGTTCTCCGAGGTTTACCCCGCGTTCTCGACCATCTTCCGCTCACCGAGCACATGCACCGACGATCTTCCCGCCGTCTTTGCGTCCTTTGAACTCACGCCGCCCCGCAACCCGCACCTCGTCCGCGCCACCCCCGCGCTCGATTGGGCGCAAACCTACCTCGCCGCTTTCGCCGCCTATTTCCGCCGACAACCGCCTGGCACACTCGTTTATACCCGCAGCGGACGCGTTGCCTGGGCCGCTTCGCTGGCCGGATTGAAAACCGTGATCGAACTCCACGATCCGCTCATCGCCCCCTACGCCGCATGGTTGCAACGCCAAGCGCGCCTTCAGCCGTCGCTCAAACTCGTCGCCACCACATCGCGTCTCAAAAGCGATCTGATCGCTCAAGTCGGTCTCGCCCCCGACCAGATCTTTGTCGCGGGCGGCGGCGCCAATTCCGCGCTCCTCAAGCTCCCGGCGCGGCCACTCGACTCCCCCTACGCCTTCAACGCCGCCTACGCCGGCAGCGCTTTCAAAGGCAAAGGCCTCGAGATCGTCACCGCCTGCGCCGCACGCCTCGCCGACGTCGGCTTCCATGTTATCGGCCCCACCAGTGAGGAGTGCCAACGCTTCGGTCCCGTGGGGCCCAACGTGATTATCCACGGACGCCAAGACAACCGCACCACCCTCGGCCTCCTCAAAAGCGCGGATTGCCTGCTCCTCCCCAACCAGCCGTCGGTGATCATTCGGAGCGGCGCCGACATCGGTCATTACACCTCCCCGCTCAAGATGTTCGAATACATGGCGGCCGGCCGTCCCATCATCGCTTCCGACCTGCCAGTGCTCAGCGGCACCCTGCATCACGAACGCAACGCCCTGCTTTGTCCCGCGGAGGTTGCGGACGCGTTCTCCGCCAGCATTCGCCGCCTCCAAAGCGAACCGGAGCTCGGCCGGCGCCTCGCCGCCGAAGCGATGCACAACTTTGCCACCGCTTATACGTGGAACGCCCGTGCCGCCCGCATTCGGGAGTTCATCGAGGGTTAACCGGCTCGGCCCCACGCGCGGCGCGATCCTGTTGCCCGAGCTCGATCACTTCCTTCGCGTAGCGCTCCAATTTCGCCAACTCCTCCGGCGAGGCTTTGGCCGAGTCGAACTCGTTCGATACATACTGACGCGGCGCAGACGCCGGCCACGACTTGCCCCAAACCTTTTGAGCAAAGGCCTCATTCCCCTCCCGATACACCTCACGGATGTTCGCGGCGATCTCGTCGGTTAGGCCGCAGAACTTCACGTCCACCCAGCCTTCCGCTTCAGAGATGCGACGGATGTGACGCCAATAAAGAGGCCGGTCGCCGTCTTGAATCATGTCGGATCCAATGATCTCACGCGCCACGAGCCGCGACAGATACACCACCATGGGGTGCGGCGTCTCGTTTTTACGCTTTCCTATATCGAATTGTCCCCGGTCGTATCCAGCCCCCAGAACAACATCGAGCAACGACCACTCCAAGCCCTCCGCAATAGAAGTATCAAAGTGTTTAATCGTCACATCCACGCGCGGGTCGGCTAACACGGGCCCGAATAAGTGCTGAGGATTATGCAACGGCGCCCCGACTTGTTTGCCCAGATACACCGAGAAATCGCCTCGGCGCAGCAAACGCTTCGCCTCCTGAGAATAGCGACTATTAAAATACTCTGGCTGATTGCGCACGTATCCGATCACGTGCATGCGATAGCCATTGTTTTCGAAGAACGTCACCAAGCGTTCGACGTGCTCCTTGTCCGCGATATGCACCGAGAACATTTCGCAGGACAGGAAAATATTCCCACCCCAACCGGCGATGGCTTTCGCAAGGTCCCCGAAAGTGCCGTCTGCCGGATTGAAGCGCTTATGCTTGGATAGCTCCATCGATACGCTTCGATGAAAGGCCTGTATCAATCCGTTAAATGCGGGCGCCAGCACCCCATGGCGCTTCAGCACTTTGGCGTTCGACTTCACCAACTTCTGTAAAGAAGTGGAGCCAGTTTTATGCATGCCGACGTGTAGAAAAGCTGTTTTCATAATTTCTAAACCTAAATGATTAACCTTCGATGTCGGAGTTCGGCGTTAGGTCGTCTTCCGCTCGCGCATCCGCAGGCCTGCCACGCTTGAGAACTTTATCCACCAACGCGTTCATCTCTGCAATCTCCTCGGCCGAGGCTGCTTGCGGGTCAAATTCGTTGGATACGTAAGATCGCTTGGGCGCGTCAGGCCAAGGCGCCCCCCACACCCGCATTCCAAAAGCGTCATTTCGTTCCTTATAGAATGCCTCTATGCGCGCCACAAGTTCGTCGGTCAGACCGCAGAACTTCGCCCCGGTCCATCCCTGCTTTTCAGCCATGCGCTTCACCGCGCGAACATAAGAACGGGGTTTCCGTCTGGGAAGCCCCTCGGCCTCCAGCGCGCGCGTCACCAAACGGGCCAAATAGACGGTCTTCGGATGCACGGCCTCGTTTTTGCGTTCGCCCGGCAAAAACACCGAGCGGTCATAACCGGACGGCAAAATTGCATCGATCAGAGACCATTCGAGTCCGGTGACGATGCTACTATCAAAGTGCCGGATCGTCACATCGACTTCAGGATGATCGAGCGCCGGGCCGAAAACCTGATTCAGCTCGTGATGCGCGTGCCCCATCGAATTTTCTATAAATGCCGCAAAATCCTCATGCCTATACAACCGCTTCGTCGCTTGGGAATAACGACTATTCAGGTATTCCGGATAATTCCGGACGTATCCGATCACATGTAAACGACAGCCCAGCTTCTTAAAAAAATCCACAAGCCATTGCAAAAGCTTGGGCTGGTCAATGCGGGTCGAGAATATCTCGTGGGATACAAAAATATTTTTATCCGTTTTCCGCACCTCTCCCGCCAAGTGCTCAAACCCGCCAAGGCTCGGATCAAAGCCGCCCGCGTCGCCAAGTTCAAACGCGAGGTTGCGATGAAAATAGCGCCGCTCACCGTGAAACGAAGGCACGACAACGCCTAGCTGGGCAAGCACATCGGCATTTGTGCGCACGAACGCTTGAAGCGATGATGTGCCGGTTTTGTGGAGCCCGGCATGCAGATAAGCGATCCTCATATCCGCGACGCTGGAATCCCCAAATCCGCCCTGTCAACCCTCAATTCCCCGCCCTGCCCACCAGGCGATATATATAGATAACACCTTCTTTTTTCCCGAACGCCAAGTCCTTTGTCACAAGCACCAACCCCGCCCCATCTATTAATGCGATAAATGCATTCTCATCGATATAGCGGCAGCAACCGCCCGGCGCCAAACGGATAACCTATGGGCAAATCCGAGCCAGCAATGACTCCATGATATCGATTTCAACCTCGTGCCGCTCCGACTTGACTGCACTCATTTCAGTTTTTCAGCCATATAAGAAAGCCGCCGTTCGCCATTATTATCGAAATACTTCATGAGCACCAAAGCCGCACACTTGTTCGAAACACTTCCTTGATGCACCAGCGGCCACTCCGCCGCACTGGCAATATCCGCAAACCGCCGGAACTAGGAACTTGAGCCCTTCACGGCTGAGCCTCACAACACCGCCCAAATCCACGTCATGCCACCCAAACGTCCGCTCTCCTCCCTCATTTCGCGCCGGCTGAGGAGCTTTGGGTATCGCACGCTGATCAGGCGACCGTTCAGGGCTTTCGCACCCTCGATTGATGCAGACCTAGTCCGGCGCTCCCTGAATCCTGAGCGGCTCGCCACCTACGATCTCCATCTTATCCAGTGCGCCGCCGCGGACCATTCCACAGGGGGTGGCCCGCTGTATGCCGTCTCCCAAGCGATCTGCCGCTTAGCCGACGAAGCATTGGCTCGCGGACCGCACAGCGTGGTGGAGAAAACCACGTTGCCCGTAAGCGGCGACCCGCACGATTACTGGCATCCTGCTCCGTATTATTGGCCAAATCCCAAGACCCCAACGGGTATTCCTTATATCAAACGGGACGGCCAGCGCGCGCCAGGCACCGGCCTCTATGAAAAAGGCAGTGAACAATACGATCGCAGCCGCCTTCAACGACTCTTCGACGACGGCACGCTTCTGACGCTCGCGTGGAAAATCACCGGCAACCCGCACTACGCCCGGCATGCCGCGATGGAGTTGGCGCATTGGTTCACCGAACCTGCATCGCGGATGAACCCACACCTTCGTTACGCCCAGATTATCCTCACCTCGAAAAAAGGCCGGTGGTCGAGCGCGGGCATCATCGAAACCAAGGACTTTTATTATTACTTGGACGCCGTTCGACTGCTGGAAGCCGAGGGTATGCTGCCCCCTGAAACAGGCG
>DFYA01000241.1:1619-18009 GCA_002382525.1 Opitutaceae bacterium UBA4094 | reverse complement strand
ATCATCGTCATCGCGATCATCGCGGTGATCGTGATTTTCAAGTTCGTCTCCGGGCGCTCCGCCTCCGACGCTTCTCCACGCGCGGGCGCCAACAACGGCCCCGGCGCCGCACGCGCCGCCCTCCCCGTTTACACCCACGTCGCCACGCCGCGCGTGCTCGCCGAAAAGATTACCGCCACCGGTGTGGTCCTCGCCGACGAGGGCGTGGATCTCACCGCCGAGACGTCCGGCCGCATCATCGCGCTCAACATCGAAGAAGGCGCGCGCGTCGCCAAGGGCGCCCTGCTCGTCAAGATCAACGACACCGAGCTCCAAGCCGAACTCGCCCGCGCCGAACACCTCGCCCAACTCGCGCGTCTCCAAGCCGAGCGCCAGCAACAACTCTTCGCCTCCCAAGGCGCCAGCCAGGAGGCCTACGATGTCGCCCTCAACGAACTCCGCGTGCGCGAGGCCGACATCACGCTCATCAAAGCCCGCATCGAAAAGACCGAGGTGCGCGCCCCGTTCGACGGCACCGTCGGCCTGCGCCACGTCAGCCCCGGCGGTTACCTCACGCCCGGCGACCGCATCGCGACGTTGCAAAGCACCGCCACGCTCAAAATCGATTTCAACGTCCCCGAGCGTTTTATGGATCGCCTCGCGACCGGCGCCGACGTCTCCGTCCGCGTCACCGGTTTCGCCGACGCCTTCACCGGCACGATCTACGCCATCGAGCCTCGTCTCGACGAGGCGACCCGCACCCTGCGCCTCCGCGCCCGCGCCGACAACCCGCAGGGCCGCGTGATCCCCGGCGCCTTCGCCACCGTCGAGATCGCCCTGCGCGACATCCCCGACGCCATCCTCATCCCCGCCGGCTCGATCATCCCGGGCCTCAACGAAAAGAGCGTCTTCGTGCTCACCGACGGCAAAGCCCAACCCCGCAAGGTCGAGACCGGCCTGCGTCTCGCCAGCGAGATCCTCGTGCTCTCCGGCATACAACCCGGCGAAACCGTCATCACGTCGGGCCAGTTGCAACTCCGCCCCGGCATGGCTGTCACCGCCGTCCAGCGCGCTTCCACCGAGCCCGCCGCAGCCCCCGCCGCCGAGAACGTCCAGCCATGAGCCTCTCGTCCATCAGCATTCGCCGCCCGGTTCTGGCGACGGTGTTGTCGCTGGTCCTGATTATTTTCGGCGTCATCGGCTACAACTACCTCGGCGTGCGCGAATTTCCCGCCGTCGATCCCGCCATCGTTTCCGTCTCGACGTCCTACCCCGGCGCAAACGCCCAGGTCGTCGAATCGCAGATCACCATCCCACTCGAAGAAGAGGTCAACGGCGTCGCCGGTATCCGCAACCTCACCTCCATCAGCCGCGACGGGCGCAGCACCATCACCGTCGAATTCGAACTCGGCGTGGACCTCGAAACCGCCGCCAACGACGTGCGCGACAAGGTCAGCGGCGCCGTCGGCCAACTCCCCGCCGACGCCGAACCGCCGCGCGTCTCCAAAGCCGACGCCGACAGTTCGCCCGTGGTCTTCGTCGGCGTGCGCAGCAGCTTGCGCAGCCTCCTCGAGGTCTCCGCCTTCGCCGACACCGTCATCAAGTCCCGCCTGCAAACCATCCCGGGCGTCAGCGAGGTCGATATCTGGGGCGAGAAACAATACTCGATGCGGCTCTGGATCGATCCGCTGCGGCTCGCCGCCTACAAGCTCACCCCCGCCGACGTCCGTGCCGCGCTCCTCGCCTCCAACGTCGAGCTGCCGTCCGGCCGCATCGAGGGCTACCAGGTCGACCTCACCGTGCGCACGCTCAGCCGCCTCAGCACGCCCGAGGAGTTCAACCAGCTCATCATCAAACAGGACGGCGCCACGCTCGTCCGCTTCGTTGACATCGGTCGCGCCGAGCTCGGCCCGCTCAACGAGCGCAGCATCCTCAAACGCGACGGCGTGCCGATGGTCGGCGTCGTGCTCCGCCCGCAGCCCGGCTCCAACCACATCGAGATCGTCGACGAGTTCCGCAAGCGCGTCGCCCAGATCCAGCGCGAGTTGCCCGACGACATCGAGCTGAGCTTCGGCTTGGACAACACGATCTTCATCCGCGCCTCCATCGCCGAGGTGAAGGAAACCATCCTCATCGCAACCGCTCTCGTCGTCGTCATCATCTTCCTGTTCCTGCGCGAATGGCGCTCCACGATCATCCCGGTGATCGTCATCCCGATCTGCCTCACCGCGTCGTTCTTCGTGATGTATATGGCGGGCTTCTCGATCAACGTGCTCACGTTGCTCGCCCTCGTGCTCGCCATCGGACTCGTGGTGGACGACGCCATCGTCGTCCTCGAAAACATCTACGCCAAAATCGAGATGGGCATGGACCCGGTGAAGGCCGGTTTCATCGGCACCAAGGAGATCTTCTTTGCGGTTATCTCGACGACCATCGCGCTCACCGCGGTCTTCACTCCGCTCCTGTTCCTCGGCGGACTCACCGGCCGCCTCTTCCGCGAGTTCGGCGTCGTGCTCGCCGGCTGCGTCATCATCTCGTCGTTCATCGCGCTCACGCTCACGCCGATGTTGAGCACGCGCCTGCTCAACAAACGCGGCGGACAACACGGCTGGTTCTACCGCTTCACCGGTCCGTTCTTCGTTCGCGCCGCGCAAGGCTACCAAAACACCTTACGCGGTTTCCTTCGCGCCCGCTGGATCGTGTTTCCCGTCGTGCTCGCGTGCATCGGCATCACATTCTTCTGGGCGCGCACCTTGCCGACCGAACTCGCCCCCCTCGAAGACCGCAGTAGCCTCCGCGTGAGCGCCAGCGCCCCGGAAGGCACGTCCTACGAGGTCATGACCGAGATCATGGACAAGATCGATATCGTGCTCCGCGAAGCCGCTCCCGAGACCAGGGAGGCGTTCACCGTCACCTCCCCCGGCTTCGGTCCCGCCTCCACGATCAACAGCGGGTTTGTGCGCGTAACGCTCGTTGACGCCGAGGAACGCGAACGCACCCAGCGCCAGATCGCCGCCAACCTCACCCGCGCGTTTTCACAGATGCCCGACGCGCGCATCTCCGTGACCCAAGAGCCGACCATCGGCGACCGCCGCGCCGGCCTGCCGGTGCAATTCGTCATCCAGGCGTCCACGCTGGATCAGTTGGAAGAAGCCGTTCCGCGTTTCCTCGACGCCGCGCGCCAGGATCCGACGTTCACCTTCGTGGACGTAGACCTGCGCTTCAATAAACCCGAACTCGTCGTCAGCATCGACCGCAACCGCGCGCAAAGCCTCGGCGTCTCCGTGAGCGCCATCGCCGAGACGCTCCAGCTCACCCTCGGCGGACAGCGCTACGGCTACTTCATCCTCGGCGGCAAACAATACGAAGTCGTCGGACAGCTCGAACGCGGCGTGCGATCCCAGCCCGCCGACCTCGCCAACATCTACGTGCGCGCCGCCTCCGGCGCGATGGTCCCGCTCGACAACGTCATCGAAATCGCCGAGTCGAGCAGCCCGCCGACTCTGTATCGTTTTAATCGATACACATCCGCCACCGTTTCGGCCAACTTAGCCGAAGGCCGCACCATCGGCGACGGCGTGGCCGCCATGCGCGCCATCGCCGAACGCGAACTCGACGACCGTTTCAGCACCGCGCTTGCCGGACAATCCCGCGACTTCGAGGAAAGCTCCTCCAGCCTGCTGTTCGTCTTCGGCTTCGCCCTGCTGCTCGTTTACCTGACGCTCTCGGCCCAGTTCGAGAGCTTCCGCGATCCCGCCATCGTGATGATCTCGGTGCCGCTCGCGCTCTCCGGCGCGCTCGGCGCCCTCTGGCTCACCAACGAGACGCTCAACATCTTCAGCCAGATCGGCCTGATCATGCTCATCGGTCTCGTGACCAAGAACGGCATTCTCATCGTCGAGTTCGCCAACCAGCGCAAACTNNCGCCCGATCCTCATGACGAGTCTCTCGACGATTCTCGGCATTCTCCCGATCGCCCTCGCGCTCGGCACCGGCTCGGGCAGCCGCGTCTCAATGGGTATCGCGGTCATCGGCGGCATGGTGGTGGGCACCGTTCTCACGCTCTTCGTAATCCCCGCGATCTACAGCTACGTGAGCCGCGAAGCCAACGAGTCCGAACTCGCCCGCGCCAAGGAAGAGCGCAAAGCCGCCCAACAAGAAGCCGCCCTCCCCCTCGGCTAACAAAAACGACGGGGCCCTCATCGTCCTCCGCCGTGGGAAGCTAGCTTGCTCGCGATTCCGTCGCCTCCCAGCGGCCGATTTCCGTGTAACCCGTGTGTTCCGTGGGCAACACCCTGCCCGTGGCTAAAGCCAATCACCCCGCCAACCGCCCCAACCGAGCCAGCACCCGGTCACGTCCCAACACCCGGAACATCCCCGTCAAACTCGGCCCGACGTTCGTTCCGCTCACCGCCAACCGCGCGACCGACTGATAATCCCCAAACCCAAGCCCCTTGGCCTCCGCCAGCGCCTTGATCGCGTTTTCAATCGCCGTGTCATCCGAAAAATCCGCCGTCGCCAGCGCCTCGCTCAATTCCGCCAACCGCGCCTTCGGATCGCCCTTGCCCATGACCTTGTCGCGCACCTTCGCGTCCACCACAAAATCCTCGGTAAAGAAATACGCCGTGTAAGCCGGCAATTCTTCCAGCGACTTGATCTTCGGCTGGCTGATTAGGAGCACCTCGCGGAAATACCCCGCGTCCGCCGCCAGCGCCGCCGTTGCGACCGGCGTGCCTTGTTTCTCAAAATACGCCCGTGCCCGCGCCACAAAGTCGTCCGCCGGCAGCTCCAGCAGGTAAGCCATGTTCATGTGCGCGAGTTTCTTGTCGTCGAAGCGCGCATTGCTCTGGTTGATCCCAGGGAAATCGAACAACGCGATGATGTCCGCGATCGCCATCTTCTCGCGGTCGTCCTTCGGAGACCAACCGAGCAGCGACAAAAAGTTCACCAACGCCTCCGGCAAGTATCCACGTTTCTGATACTCCTCGATCAGCGCGCCTTGGTCGCGCTTCGACATCTTGCCCGGCCCGTTTTGTTTCAAGATGAGCGGAATGTGCGCAAACACCGGCGGCTCCACGCCAAAGGCTTTGAAGAGTTCCACGTGTTTGCTCGTATTCGAAAGGTGGTCCTCACCGCGGATCACATGCGTGATCTTCATCGCGATGTCATCGACCACGTTCACGAAGTGAAACACCGGATTTCCGTCCGACCGGAAGATCACAAAATCCTCGTCCTCCAACCGCTCCACGCGACCGCGGATCTTGTCGTCGATGATTGCCGGCGTGTTGGCGACCTTCGTCACCGTCTTCTTGCGGTGATCATCAAACACCTCCGAACGCTCTCCGATCAGCTTAAACCAGATCGCCCCGTCCTTCTCGTAGGCGCGCCCGTTATCGAGCAGCTTCTGCAAGTATTCCTTATAAATGTGCGCCCGCTCGCTCTGGCGATACGGACCATACTCGCCGCCGACCTTCGGACCTTCGTCCCAACTCATCCCCAGCCACGTGAGGCTGTCGTAGATTACGTTCAGGAACTCTTCGCTGTTGCGCGCCTGATCGGTGTCCTCGACCCGCAGCACAAACACGCCGCCGGTGTGCCGCGCGTAAAGCCAGTTGAACAACGCCGTGCGGGCGCTGCCGATGTGAAAAAAACCGGTCGGACTGGGAGCAAAACGAACGCGAACGTGGGACATGGTGGGCGAAAAATTCTTGCGGCTTGTGAGCGGAGAAAAAGGTCAGCAAGAAGCACGCTATGGCCGCTGTCAAAGCCTCCGCATTCGACCCGCTCGGCTTCGCGCAACGCTTCGCCGCCGCTGCGCACAATCGCGGCTTCCGCGCCGAACCGCTCACCGAAGTCGCCGGCGTCCCGCTCGTCGCCTACACCAAACGCACACCCGGTCCCCGTCCGCGCATCTACGTGTCCAGCGGCATCCACGGCGACGAACCCGCCACCCCCGACTCGCTCCTGCACATGCTGGAGTCCGGCCTCTTCGACGACCGCGCCACCTGGTTCCTCTGCCCGCTGCTCAACCCCACCGGCTACCTACGCGGCACGCGCGAAAACGAGGCCGGCATCGACCTCAACCGCGACTATCTCGACCTCAAATCCGCCGAGATCTCCGCACATGTCCGCTGGTTGCAACGCCAGCCCCGTTTCGACGCCGCCTTTTGCCTGCACGAGGATTGGGAAACGCAGGGCTTCTACCTCTACGAACTCAACCCCGAGTCCCGCCCCTCCCTCGCCGACGCGATGATCACCGCCGCGCGCCAGCACGGCCCCATCGAGTCCACCGCTCACATCGACGGCTACCCCTCGCACGCCCCGGGTATCATCCACCCCGAAGCCGCCCCGCTCCTCCGCGAACAATGGCCCGAAGCGCTTTACCTGCTCCGCCACCACTGCCCCTTGGTTTACACGCTCGAAACCGCCTCGCTCCTTCCCCAACCCCAACGCATCGCGACCCACACCGCCGCCCTCCGCGCCGCCCTCGACACCCTCCTGCTTCCCTCCTGATTGCGCCGCCGGTTCCGACGTGGGAAGCGAGCTTGCTCGCGATTCGGCGCCCTCAGTTCCGAATTCCGTGTGTTCCGTGTATTCCGTGGGCACCTCCTCCGCGCCCGTTTCCTCCGACCTCCTTCTCCAACTTCCGCGTCTTTCGTGGCCCCCTCTCCGTTCCAAGTTCCGCCCCCCTTCGCGCTCCTTCGCGCCCTTCGCGGTTAACCCTCCGTCTTAACCCCCGCGTCCCCCTCGGTCCCCGCCACCTTCGCCGCCTCCCCTTCGGCTTTCGCGGTCGCATCCGCCGCCGCAGCCGCCTTCTTCGATCCGCCCACCAGCACGCTCAACTGCTCTTGGATCGACATAAAAAACTCCGGGTTCAACTCACCCGCCGGAACCGCGTAGATCAGCTTCGTCTTCGCATGCTCGAAGAGATTCCGCGTCCCGTCCGCCGACTTCCCTTTTGGACGAAGCAGCTTTTTGCGCTCCAACATCATCGCAAGGAACTGCACCAAGCGCTCGTTCTCCGGCGCGATCTCCGCCGACGGATCCGCCAACGTCACAAAAAGATTCTCCGCCGTCAGCTTCAGTTCGCGCTCGGGATTTTCGCCCGCCTTCTTTGGCTTAAACACATGCCCCCAACTGCACGCCACGAACCCGGTCACGTTGAACTCCGCCTTCGCCGACTCCAGCAGATCGTAGCGCATCACTTCGTCGGTGGTCTCGTTGCGCACCAAAAAGCTCAACACGCGGTCGCCCTCCACAAACGGATTTCCCGTCACAAAACACGTCGTCGCGAGCGGCTGCAGGTTCAGTTCCATAGGCTTTCTTGTTTACTTCCCGAGGGGGTGGACGCTAGCAAATTTCCGCAAACGCACGAATGAACGGACGCATCATCGCAATCGGCGACATCCATGGTTGTCACCAAGAGTTCGCCGACCTGCTCGAGCGCCTCGCCCTCACCAAAGACGACCGTCTGATTCTTGTCGGCGACCTCGTCAACCGCGGCCCGGATAGTTGCAAAGTCATCGACCTCGCCCGCCAGCACCGCGCCATTTCCCTCCTCGGCAATCACGAGCTGCGCCTGCTCACCTATCGCAAAAACAAAGCGCCCGCCGCCGCGATCCCGCGCGAGACCGATCGCGACACCTACCTCAAACTTCGTCCCGACGACTGGACCTACCTCGAGGCGATGCCCCTCACCTATTACGTCGAGGAACTGAACACCGTCTTTGTCCACGGCGGTTTCCTGCCCAACGAGCCGTGGCAACGCCAGCCCGCCTCCGTCGTCACGCGCATCCAATCGATCGACTCCGAAGGGCGCCCCCGCAAACGCTCCGAAGCGCCCAACGCACCGCCGTGGGCCGATATCTGGAACGGCCCGCCCTTCGTCGTTTACGGCCACACGCCGCGCCCCGAGGTTTACAAACTCAAATGGTCCGTCGGCATCGACACCGCCTGCTGCATGGGCGGCCATCTCACCGCCTACATTCTTCCCGAGAAACGTTTCGTGCAGGTCAAAGCCCGCCGCCGTTATTACCAATAAACTCATCATGCCTGCTCCCGCACCCGCTCCGCTCGACGGCGTCCTGCTCCTCTGCGTCGATCTCCAGCCCCCCTTCCTCAAAGCCATCCCCGACTCCGCCGCCGTCGTGAAACGCTGCGCCTTCGCCATCGAGGCCGCCGCCGGTCTCGGCATCCGCGTCGCGTTCACCGAACAACTCCCGCGCAAACTCGGCGGCACCACTCCCGACCTCCTCGCCCTCGCCCGCGGCGCCGACGTTTATGCCAAGAGTTCCTTCTCCGTCTTCGGTGACGACGGCATCACCGAGGCCCTACGGTCCCTCGACATCGAACACCTCATCCTCTGCGGCATCGAAACGCCGATCTGTATTTATCAAACCGCCCTCGGCGCCGTGGACGCCAACCTCCAGGTCACCGTGCTCTCCGACGCCATCGGCGCGCGCCGCCCCGCCGACGCCGAGATCTGCCTCGGTGGCCTCGTGCGCGCCGGCATCCACGTGCTGCCGTCCGAAACGGTCTTCTACGCCCTGCTCCACGACGCCGGACACCCCTTCTTCAAGGGCTTCACGCAACTCGTCAAAAAACACGCCTGATTCCTCCCGCCCCCCATGTCCGACGAACTCCCGCTGCTCAGCGTCCGCGAACTCAAGGCCCTCACCGACGCCTCCGGCCGCCCCTTCGCCAGCGTGCTGGTGGTCAAAAAACTCGGCACCAAGACCGCATCGAACGGCAACCCGTTTCTTATCCTCGATCTCGGCGACCGCACCGGCTCCTTCGGTTGCACGCTCTTTAACGACGGCGCCGTCTTCGACACCGTCAAAGCCGCCGGCGAGGGCGGCGTCCTCCGCATCGAGGGCCGCATCGACTACTACCAAGGTCGCCTCTCGCCCAAGCTTCTCAAAGTGGTCCCGCTTTCCGAAGACGAACTCGGCGCCCCCGGCCTGATCGACAACCTGGTCGAAGTCGCCCCCGAACCGGCCGAAGCCATGTGGACCGAGTTCCAGGCCTTCATTGACGCGATCGGCCACGACGAACTCCGCATGACCGTCCGCGGCGTCTTCGAGGAAATCGGCGACGTCTTCCGCTGGACGCCCGCCGCCGTCTCGATGCACCACGCCTATCGCCACGGGCTGCTGGAGCACACGATCCGCATGGCCCGCGCCTGCAAAGCCCTTCTCCCGCTTTACCCTGAAGTCGATGGCGACCTCGCGATGGCCGGTATCCTGATTCATGATACAGGCAAGACCACTGAATACGAAGGCAGCCTCGCCACCCGCCGCAGCCGCAAAGGCATTCTTCAAGGCCACGTTGTGCTCGGGTATCAACTCGCCCGCAAACACGGCATCAAAGCCCGCCTCGACGCCGAGCGTCTGGAGCGGCTCGAGCACATCGTCCTCAGCCACCAAGGCGAACCCGAGTGGGGCGCGGCCGTGTATGCCGCCACGCCCGAAGCCGTCTTCGTGTCGATGATCGACAACCTCGACGCCCGCATGGGCATGGTCCAACGCGCGCTCCGCCAGGCCAACGAACACGACGAATTCTCCGAGCGCCTCCCCGGCCTCAACGGCGCCCTCCTCACCCGCCCTCTCACGCCCCGCCCCGTGCCTACCGCGTAGCGGAACGACGGAATCGTTTCGTTCCGTCCAGTGGGAAGCGAGCTTGCTCGCGATTTCGTCACCTCCGCCTCCGTGACGCTCTGTGCTCCCCCCTTCCGCCTCTGTGTCACAAACCCGATCCCGCCCGCCCTCCGAAAACAATCTTCGTCACAGAGGCCGAAAGAGGTTGCACAGAGCTTCACAGCGCACAGCCCCAGCACAGTTTGCCCCGTCGTTCCGGGCCGATCTTCTTTCGTGTATTTCGTGTGTTTCGTGGTGAAAAACTCCGCCTCATCACCCCACCCGCCCCGCCACCTCCGCAAACACCCGCTTCCGCCACGCCGCATCCCGCTCCCGCTCCGTGCGCACCTCTAGCACACGCACCCCCTGCTTCGGCAACACGCTCACCAGCGCGCCGAACTCCTCCGCATCCTTCACCGCGACGTGCTCGACACCATAGGCTGAGCAGAGCTTCGCAAACTCCACCGTTTGCGGAGTCGCCCAGTATTTTTCAAACTCCGGCTGAAACTGCGCGACCGGCAGGTGATTAAAAATCCCGCCGCCGTCGTTATTGACGACCACGATCGTCAGCGAGCCCCGCACCTGCGGCACCGACAAAAACCCGTTCGTGTCGTGCAACAGCGCCAGGTCGCCCGTGAGCAACACCGTCGGCTCGGCCTCGCCGCCCGCATGCGCCACGCCCAACGCCGTCGATAGTGTCCCGTCGATCCCGTTCGCCCCGCGCGAAAAATACACCCGCACACCGCGATCGTTAGCCGGCCAAAAATATTCGAGATCCCGCACCGGCATGCTGTTCGCGACAAACAAAGCCGCGCCCGCCGGCAGTCGCTCCGCCAACACCGCAGTGACCTTCGGCTCCACAAACGCTTCCTCCTCCCGCACCGCGGACGCCAGCGCGCCCGACGCCTGCGCCTCCGCCTGCAGCCACGCCTCCGCATACGCTTCGTCCACCGGCCCGCCGCGCTCCACCATCAACCCCGTCACCGAAGTTTGAATACACCGCGTCCGTCCGTGCAGCGCGTCGCGATTCCCCCCCGCGCCATCGCCGACCAGCCACACCTCGGCCCCGCACGTCTCCAGCCACCCGCGCAACACCTTGCTTGTCGGCCACCCGCCGAGACACAGCACGACTTCGGGCGCCAGCGCCCGCGCCAGAGCCTCGTTCCGCAGAATCACATCGTAAGCCGCCACCACCACGCCGGCGTCCGTCGCGTGATGCCGCACCGGTGACAGCACATCCGCCAGCACGGGCCAGCCCGACACCGCGCCGATCTCCCCGACTCTGCGCACGTAAGTCTCGACGTCCTCGACATCATCCGGACCGGCAATGATCACGCCGCGCTTCTCCAACCGCATCCACACATCGGCCGGCTCCGTCTCCGGTCCCGCCGCATCCACATGCCCAAAAAACGCCTCCCACTCCTCTCCCGCCAGCGCGGTCGCCGTTTCATCCGCCACCGGCGCCAACGGATCGCGAAACGGCGCATTCAAATGCACCGGCCCCGTGGACGCCCGCTCCACCGCGTGCGCCGTCGTCTGTCGAAGATAACGCAAGAGCGGCACCTTCGCCTCCGGCACCGCGAACTCATGGTAAAACCGCACAAACCCGCCAAACAGTTTCTGCTGATCGATCGTCTGACCCGACGCGCAATCCCGCATCTCCGGCGGACGATCCGCCGTGATCACGATGAGCGGCACCCCGCTCTCAAACGCCTCGATCACCGCCGGAAAGTAGTTCGCCCCCGCCGTCCCGCTCGTGCACACGAGCACCACGGGCGTCCGCGTCCGCTTGGCGATCCCCAACGCAAAAAACCCTGCCGACCGCTCATCGAGCACCGGCACCGCCTCGATCCCCTGATGCCGCGCCAGCGCCATGGTCAACGGCGTGCAACGTGACCCCGGAGACACGACTGCCCTCGACACCCCGCACCGCACCAACGTCTCCACAAGCACGCTGCACCACAGCGAATTGGTGTTCCGGAAATCCAGGGTCGTCATAAACCGCCCACCATGCACCGGGCCCCCTGTGGTTCAATCCGGTAGTAGCCGCCACGCCCGCCCCAACTCGTTCTCGTTCTTTCCTCCGGCCCGCCACCGGGAGGGACGACCTCCGTGTCGTCCGCCGCGCCTCCGCCTGTAGGCCGCGAGCTCGCTCGCGCTACGCTGCCCGAACCTACCTCGCACAGCCCCCGAACCAATTGTGCCACCAAAACCGCGCCCACGTTAACCTCATGAAAAAAGCCTCCACCCTCCGCCTTCATGAGGACGTGCAGGCCGGCTTGGACCTGATCAGCCAGCTCCAGCACCGCCCCAAGAACAAGTTGGTCAACGAGGCCGTCGCCGAATACGTCACCCGCCACGCGCTCCAGACCGAGGATGAGCTTCAAGCCATCCTCACCCGCGTAAAAGCCTACCAGAAGTCGGACCCCGATTTCGCCTCGGGCATCGCCGCCTTTGCCGGCGCCGAAGCCGCTCCCGGAAAAGCCGAAGATCCGATGGAAGGCCGTCCGACCACCACCGTCGGCCCGGTCACCCGAAACTGCGTCAACTCATCGATGCCTGATTGGGATGCCGACAGCCCCCGGCTGCGTCGAAATCTGATCAAGATCCTGACCGCCATCCGGGACCAAGCCCGCGCACGCCACATCCCCGCGCTCGCCGATGCTTAAACCGGGCACCGCGAGATGATGGCCGGCCTCACTCCGCCCGATCCCGCTTGGGTTGGGCGCTTCCGCGGTTCGGCTCCGCTCTCGGAAATCGAAGTCCTCGTCGGTTCGTATCTGGGCGTGACTGACGCCGAAGTCGCCGCCGAGACCGTGCGATTCGCCGCGACGCTGGCGCGGATTCTCACGCATCTCGATACCCACGTTGCACCGGGTGCGACCCCGACCCCGTTCCAACTCTCCGCCGTCATCGAAGCCTGTGCGTGGGCGCACGCCGAATGGGTGCGCATCCACCCCTTCGCCAACGGCAATAAACGCGCCGCCCGACCGTGTCGTCCGCAGCGCCTCAACCCCCGTAGGCCGCGAGCCCGCTCGGCTCCAAACCGTTTATTAACCACGGAGGACACGGAGACCAATCCGAGCTCAAACCGTCTTCCGCTTCCGCCCCCAACGCAGCCCTCCGTGCCCTCCGTGGTTTAAAGCTCCGGACTCAGTCCCGCCTCGCCCACTCGCGCTTCATTCCCCGCCAGCGGATTTCCCCCGGACCAGTGTTGCCGCATCCCATCGCGCTCCCCAAAACGTGCGACGTCCCGCATCACGTTCGTCCCCGAGCGCGCTTCCTCTTCCCGCCAGCCCTGCCCAGAAAGCCGCCGACCGCAAAGGCCGCGTGCAACTCATCAACGGCGGCCACCTCCACGGCAAGATGCGCAAATCCCTCGGCTCGAATGAGCGACGACCACATCAAGACCATCACCCGCGCCTTCGGTGGTGGCACAGACATTCCTGTCTGTGCGATCGAAACACAGGCAGGAATGCCTGTGCCACGCTCCACTCGCGGTCGCAAAGCCGCCAACCCCACCGCCGAACCGGAAAAAACCTTCTCCGCAAAGCTCTTCCCGATCCACGCCTTCGGCTACTCTCCGCCCCCAAGAAAGCCGCCGCCTTCGCCAAGCTCGTCTTCGACCTCATTAAGATGGCCGGGGGATCGCATGGCGGCCCACCATCGCCACGAACCGCCAATCCCATTACCGGTCAGGGCTACGACCAGATCGCGGATGTTTGGAATGGCGATGGCTTCAACCGCGAGAACGGTCTCGCCGTGCATCGGCGCGCGCTTGCGATTCTGGGCCGCAATGATGGACACGCCCTCGATCTGGGCTGTGGCTGTAGCGGGCGTTTCGCAGAACTGCTCACCTCGAACGGCATGGCCGTTGAGGGAATCGACGTTTCGGCGCGCATGATCGAGCTGGCGCGAGCCCTGCATCCGCAGATCACAATTCATCACGCCGATATCTGCACGTGGGAGTGGCTCCGGCGTTATGACTTCATCACGGGTTGGGACAGCCTGTGGCACTTGCCGTTGTCCGCGCAGGAGCCGGTGATGCGCAAAATTCTGGGCGCGCTCACGCCCGGAGGCGTTTTCATCTTCACCATCGGCGGACTTGATTACGCCGAGGAGAAGGCCGATTCGGCGATGGGTCCGACGGTTTATTACAGCGTCCTCGGCATTCCCCACCTGCTTGTCCTGATCGGCGAATGCGGCTGCGTGTGCCGACATCTTGAATACGACCAGTGGCCCGAACAACACGTGGTGCTGATCGTGCAGCGTCCCGCCGGGTAGCGAGCACCGAACGGGCCCGATGGAGTCTTCGGAGCGCCACAGATACGCGCTGCTGGGCGTTAGAAACGCCAGGTGATCTTTCCGTAGAATCCGCGGGGGACTTCCGAGTTCGAAGAAAGCAGCGGAGGGCCTTGCTCGCGGTGTTGATCTTGCAGGAGGTTTTGGCCGACCAGCGCGAACTCGAATTGGTCGTTGGGTCGATAAGCGAGGCGCAGGTCCGCGGTGATATAGGACGGCACAAACAGGATCGCGTCCACATAACGAACGGTCGCGTCCACACTCCAACGGCCGAAGTCATGCGATGAGCGGAGCGCGGCTTGGTTGCGTGGGGAACCGCGTTCGATGCTGTCGGGTTGGGGGTTTGCCGGGTCGATGATATCGGCGATCAACAAGGAATAACTCGCGGTGAGTTTCCAAAAAGGGGTCGGTGCCACCGTAACCGACACCTCGCCCCCGTAGGTCTGCCCGCCAAACGCATTGGCGCCCGGAATATCCATGGAGCCCACCGGCGTTCCCGGAATAAACTCCCGCGTCGTTCCCATCGAGATCAGGTCGCTGTAGTCGTTGTAGAAGAGCGCGAGGTCCGCGTGGACGCGTCTGCTGGCTTGGATACGATAGCCGAGTTCATAGGCCCACAAGACCTCGGAGCGGGTCTCGGGGTTGCCCACGATGCGCGGCACATACAATCCGCCGTCCGGCCCCACGATCGGCGGGCTGATGGCCACCGCGAGGATGTCGTCTCCTTCAACCCCGCCGGGAGTGCGCACGGCACGCGACACGGCTGCCCACAGGGTTTGTCGCCGGGTGGGTTTGTAGATGCCGCGCACGCTCGGCTGAATCTCCACCCCGGTGTAGTCGTTGTGCTCGATCTTCACGCCGGCGGTGAACACGACTTGGTCCGGGATGACCTTAAACTCATTCTGCACAAAGGCGCTGAAAAGCTGGGATCTGACCTCGCCATCACGCACCTCCAACACGGGCGAGGTTTGCTCCAACGTGGCCTCCATATGCCGGTAGCCGAGCCCCCAGATCACGTCGATGCGCTCACCCATCGGAAAGGTATGCTGCGCGGTGAGATCGACCGTATCGATGCGTGAGTTCACCCGCTGCACTTCTTCGCGCACGCGCTGGTCGTAATACGCCTGAACCTCGAAGGTGGTATCGGTTGCCAAACGCTTCTGAAAACGGGCCAAGGTATTCGCGTTGCGGGCGTCGGTGAGCGTGTCGTCGGTTCGCACCGTCGTCGCACCGGTCAACCACGTCAGCTGCGTATCCGGGTCGGGATAGTGGTCCATCCTGAAGCCCCCATGTTGCGCCTGCCAGCCGTCGCCGGCGTCCTTGCCGTTGGCGAGCACATGGTCGCCGTGCGTGAGATGCGTGGCGAAGACGCGGTAATAAGTGTTCTCCGCCAATTGGCCGCCGAAACGCATGCCTCCGCCCAAGTCTTCGACGTCGCCAGCGGCGCCATAAACGAGTCCGCCTTGGGTGTCTTTGGCGCTGCGCGTGACGACGTTGACAACGCCATTGACCGCATTGGCTCCCCAAACGGTCGCGCCGGGGCCGCGGATGACTTCGATGCGATCGACGTCGTCAAGGAGCGTCTGCTCGATATCCCAATACACGCCCGAAAACATCGGCGAATACACGGCGCGCCCGTCGACGACGACCAGGAGTTTGTTGGCGTAGAGAGAATTGGACCCGCGCGTGGAAATCGACCACTCGCTCGCATTGGCCGAGCCGACATTCATCCCCGGCACGAGGCGCAATGCATCGGCGACGGTCGTCACGCCGGAACGGCGGATATCCTGGTTCGAGAGAACCGTCACCGCCGAGGCCGTATCGGAGAGCTTCTGCTCGCGCTTGGAAACCGAAGTCACGGTGACCGACTCCGCCATCAGTTCTTCGATGCTCAGATCGGCGAGGTCGTGAATCGTGGTCGCACGCGCAGCACCTTGTCCCAAAAAGATCGCGGCTCCCACCAGGGCGCAGCGGGCGATGACCGGCGCAGGGAAGGAAACAAGATCACAGGAGCGCAACGGCCTCGGATTCGTCATACAAAAACAACAATGTTCTGTAGCTATCAGCTAATCCGTCGGCCACTTCAATCGATTATTCGTTTCGCTCAATTTACGGCAGGAATTCCGGCCGCCGCATTCCTTAGCACCAAGAAAACGCGACAAGGAGCTGGTGGCAAAAAAGCGGCCAACCTTGTGGGTCGGCCGCCTGTCTGGAGGGAGCTCCTAAAAAATGAACTCAGAGGACGAACTCGCCGGTCATGTAGGGCCGCCGCTTGCGGCGCGCCTCCAGGCGAGGCGACATCCGACAAGGCACCGCGCAAGCGCCGGCCCTACAAAATAATTCGGCTCCCGGGACCGACAGGCCAGCGGGGTCCGGCCGAGTTTTATTGTTTTCCCGGTCGAGCAGAACCGGAACGCCCCATTGGTTGCCCTACCGCGTGAGATAACGCTAACCCCATGACCAAAAAGAAAACC
>DFYA01000241.1:635-1585 GCA_002382525.1 Opitutaceae bacterium UBA4094 | reverse complement strand
AAAAAAATAATGGGAGTGCTCTACGACGTCGCACCCACACCATCAACTATCACCTGAAAAAGTTCTTCGATGACAAGGAACTGTCCGAGGACTCAGTTATTCTTAATTTTCGAATAACTGCCTCCGACGGCAAAACCCACACCGCCACTGCGGACGGCGGCTTGGGCGTCCGTAATCTCCGTGGCGCTCTGTGCCCCCTCCCTTCCGGCTCTGTATACCCCCTCCGATTCAGAGTCCCGAGTCAGGCCTCCGCCGACTTGCGTCAATCGCTGGCATCTGCCGGCGACCGCCCCATTTTCCCTATCGCCAAGGCGGCCCGGCCCCTGTTCAGATTGCGTCCATTTTTCCTCCCATGTTGATCCTCCGCGGCTCCTCCGCCCTCTCCGACTTCCGCCTCAACAAGCTGCTTAACGACCTCGTCGCCGCCGGCCTTCCCGTCCGCGCCGTCTCCGCCGAGTTCGTCCACGTCGCGGAACTCACCGGCGATCTCTCGCCCGCCGAGCACAGCGTCCTCGAAAAGCTCCTCACCTACGGCCCGACCCGCGCCTCGACCGCCGTCACCGGCCTCGTCCAGATCGTCGCCCCCCGCCCCGGCACCATTTCCCCGTGGTCCTCCAAGGCCACTGACATCGCCCACATTTGCGGTCTCACCGCCGTCAAACGCATCGAGCGCGTCATCGCCTACACGATCGATCTGGGCTCCGCCTCCGAGTCCGACTACTCGCTACCCGCTACCCACTACTCGCTACTTCAGCAAAAGCTCCACGACCGCATGACGCAGGTCGTTTTGGAAAACCTCGACGCTTGCGCCACCCTTTTCAGCCATGAGCAACCGCGCCCGATGACGAGCGTCCCGGTTCTCGCCCAAGGCCGCGCCGCCCTGGTCGCCGCCAACACGTCTCTCGGCCTCGCTCTCGCCGACGACGAAATCGACTACCTCGTGACCGCCT
>DFYA01000241.1:0-626 GCA_002382525.1 Opitutaceae bacterium UBA4094 | reverse complement strand
GTTCCAGATGATCAAGAACACCTACAACCTCCACAGCGAAGGCATCCTCTCCGCCTACAAGGACAACGCTGCCGTCCTCGCCGGCACCGTCGGAGGTCGTTTCTACGTCAACCCCAAGACCGGCGAATACGCCGCTCACGAGCAACCGATCCACATCCTCTGCAAGGTCGAGANNGAGATCCGCGACGAGGGCGCCACCGGACGCGGCTCCAAACCCAAGGCCGGCCTCACCGGTTTCACCGTATCCAATTTAAAACTACCCGGCGCCGTCCAGCCCTGGGAAAAAGATTTCGGCAAGCCCGCCCGCATCGTCTCCGCCCTCGACATCATGATCGACGGCCCGCTTGGTGCCGCCGCCTTCAACAACGAATTCGGTCGCCCCAACATCAACGGCTACTTCCGCACCTACGAAGCCGAGGTCCCCTCCGCCATCACGCCCGATACCACCGAAATCCGCGGCTACCACAAACCCATCATGCTCGCCGGCGGCCTCGGCAACATCCNNGGCGACCACCTCATCGTCCTCGGCGGCCCCGCCATGTTGATCGGGCTCGGCGGCGGCGCGGCCTCCTCAATGGCCAGCGGCTCCGGCAACGAGGATCTCGATTTCGCCTCCGTCCAACGCG
>DFYA01000196.1:1510-14040 GCA_002382525.1 Opitutaceae bacterium UBA4094 | reverse complement strand
TGCTCCTTGAGGTCCGTCGCCGGGACCATCGTGCTGCGCGTGCGATTGTGAAACCAGCGCAGATAGCGCAACGCCAGATCGCGCCCGAGCGTGAGCCCGTAATGTCCGCCGTATTGATGGAAGTTGGTATGAAAACTCGACGTCACCGGCAGCTTGAGCAGATGCGCCGCACGCAACGCTGCCAACCCGAGCGGGCCTTCCGTCGCCACGTGAACCACGTCCGGCCGCCGTTCGCGCCAGCGTTTTTTCAACTGCCCCGTCACCGGCAACCCCATACGCAGTGCGCTGTAGAACGGGATCGGCATGCCCGGCACCACGTAATCCAAAATCCCTGCACCACCGCTGGCGGCATCCTTCGTATCGCCCGCGCGTTCGCTTTTTTGCCGCGGCCGCACCACCTCGATCTCATGCCCCCGCTTGCGCATGCCATCAACCAACCGACTCAACGTCATCGCGACGCCGTTAACCTCGGGCGGAAACGTTTCGGTGACGAGTGCGATGAAGAGTTTCCGTGTAACGGCCATACAACGATCAAACGCAACCGTAGCGATCGATGCGCGCGAGCCGATTCTCAAGCGTGACTTTTGGGCAACAAAAAGCCCCCGCCCATGGAGCGGAGGCCCGATCAACGAACAAAGTCGTCGGATTACATACCTTGGATAGAGATCGCGCCGTCTTCGGCAGGAGATCCCGCCTTGAAGTCCAACAGCTCGACTTCGAACACCAGCGTGGCAGCCGGAGGAATGGTCGGCGGACGACCCTCTTCGCCGTAGGCGAGTTGATAAGGGATGTAGAGTTTCGCCTTTCCGCCCTTGCTGATCTTTTGAACGCCTTCGGTCCAACCTTTGATCACTCCGTTCAGCGGGAACTCGATGGGCTCGCCGCGCTCGACGGAGCTGTCAAACACCGTGCCGTCCACCAGCGTGCCGGTGTAGTGAACCTTCACCGTGTCGGTCGCTTTCGGCGATTCGCCGGAGCCTTCTTTAAGGATCTCGTAATACATGGTGACGGTGCCGTCCTCGGTCTCAACCGGCAGGGATTTCACGCCGTCCTTTTTCTTGATCTCACCAAAAAACTTGGAGCTGTCGGCGTCGCTCTTTTCACGTTGTTTGGCGGTGTATTCCGCCTGCTTCGCCTGCATGAACTTGTCGAGTTCGGGCCCGATTTCCTCGATCTTATAAGGGGCCTCGGCGCCCTTCGCGGAGGATTGGATCCCCTTGATGATTGCGGCAGTTTGATCAGCGGTGAAGCCGAGCTCGCTAAGCCCCATGCGACGGCCGACGAACCAGCCAAAGGTTTCGAGCAGCTGAGCCTCGCTGAACTTGGGGGCTTCGGCGGACGGAGCGGAGATCTCGGCCGCCGGCATGTTTTCTTGGGCCGACACTGAGGCAACCGTGCCAATAGCAAGCAAAGCGGCCTTGAACGTAGAGGTGAGTTTCATGGGTTGGAGTGGTGAACTAGAAACGGCGCGAAGGGATTTGTGCCGTCAAAAGAGAAAGTTTCCTGCATCNNGTCTTAGCACCTCTCATGCACCCCGACCAATTTTGGACGAGCCAGGACGGCCAGATCCTCACCATCAAAAATAAAGACGCCCGCACCGTCAGCCTTACCTTGGCGTTTTGGCCTCGTAACGCGGCCGAGCTGGCGTTCTTCAAAGAGCATCTTGAGGAGCTGCAATTTACCGAACGCAGCACGCTCGCCCGCATCGGCATCGAGATGATCACCCGAGAGCCCGCAGTGCTCGAAGCCGGACGGCTCGTTTTGGAGGCCGAGGCTTTCGTTTTCGACGACAGTTTCCCCAACGCCTCATATTGGAAAAAACTTCTCCGCCCCGGCACTCCCGTCGGTCGCCTGTTCTACGCCCCCGAGAAGGCCAAACTCTCCACTGGCGAGATCTGGGACGCCATTAAGTCCAACCGCATCAAGCTTCCAAACACCATCAGCATCGACCGCGCGGGGCGCGTGTTTCTCACGCCGCATCATGTTCGCTATACGCTCAACCCCCGCCTCAAGCGCCCCGACTTCGAGCGTCTTGTGAGCGGCGACGCCGGTCGCTCCTACCTTGACAAGGTCCAGGTGCGCCAAGACACCGACCTGCTCACGATCGCCCCGCGCTCCGGCGTGCTGACCAGCTGCTCGATGTATTTGAAAGAGCACTACGTTCTGCTCAACCGCGGCGAGGGCAACTTCGGCATCCACACCAGCGCCGTGCTCCTGGACCCGGTGAAGACTTTCGGCACAAACATCATGCTGGAAATCTATAACACCGGCACCCAACCGGTCGTGAATCCGATGGTCTCGGTCGAAATCTTCCGCGCGCCGCCGTCCGCCATCGCCGGCAACAACCCCGACGATCCCGAGTTCAAATCTCTCCGTCGCCGTCGCACTCGCCTGCTGACGACCGCGACCGACGTGTTTACCCGCATCGACGCGCGCCCGCCCAAGGTGGATCCGGCCGCCCGCCCGCGCTCCCGCATCATCGTCCGCAGCCAGAGTGCGCTCATGGAAAACTTCAGCGTTTTCATTAGCACGTCGGGACGCGCGCTCCCCAAGGCCACCGACCTCGAAAGTTTTGGCTACCGCACGCTGGTCGAAGCGCTCGCCGCCGCCCCGGCCGACGCCGACACGCTGCTCATCGACTATTTCCCCAATCTGCTCGAACACATGGAGCTGCTCTCGCGCCTCCCGGAACTCAAGCTGCGCCGTATCATCTTTCGCCGCCCGTCGCGCACCCACGGTTTTTTCCTCTCCAACAATGCCCACGGTCGCCTCGAAGGGTTTCACGATCTCGACATCGACGTCTATTGGTTCAACACCGCGATGGGCGACCTCTACCGGCACACTTACAAGAAGAACCACGGTTTCTTTGTGCGCGAGGAACTCCGCCGCGTCTTCCAAGAGTGCACCATCCTCGCGTTCTACGGCTCCGCCGTCGGTCTCGAAAAAGCGGATACAGACCGTATCTCCGGCCTCATCGAAAAACTCACCGGTTTCATCGGGCCCAATGTAGGCGTGCTCACCGGCGGCGGCGGCGGAGTCATGCGCCTCGCGACCGACCAAGCCCGCTCCAAGGGCGCACTCACCGGCGCCTGTTTCCTCGAACTCGAGGCGCAGCCGCCCGAGCTCGGCGTCGATTTTTTCAACACGTTTCAGGAGACCGCGCGCCACTACCGTCAAAAGTGGTTCGAGGTCGCCGACTTTTGTGTCTTCAACGTCGGCGGCGTCGGCACGCTTGAGGAGGTGGGCATCGAGTTGTGCAACCTAAAACTCGGTATTCGTCCGCGCACGCCCTACGTGTTCTTCAACTCCAGATACTGGAGCGATCTTCGCAAACAGGTTCGCGAAATGGTCCGCAGCAAACGCACGCCCGCCTGGATGCTCGATTACATGCTGTTCACGGACGACCCCGAGGAGGTCATTTCCTTCTACCGAAAGACTCTCCAGGTGCTGTAACCCGCGCTCCCAAAATCTTTCTCTTTCCTCTTCCTCTTTATCTTTCTCCCTCCTTCCTCAGCTCGTGTCATCCGCGTCCCCCGCTTCCTCCCAACTTCCTAAAAATGTCCTTGTCGTCGGAGCCGGCGGCCGTGAGCACACCCTCGTGAAAGCCGTGCTCGCGTCCCCCGCGAAACCCCGCGTGATCGCCGCGCCGGGCAATGCCGGCATCGCCGCCGAGGTTCCCGTGTTCCCCATTGCCGCAGACGACGTCCCGGGCCTCGTCGCCCTCGTGCAACGCGAACGCATCGACTTCGTCATCGTCGGCCCCGAGGTGCCGCTCTCTCTCGGCTTGGTGGATGCGCTGGCCAAAATCGAGATCCCCGCCTACGGCCCCAAAGCCGACGGTGCCCGCCTCGAAGCCTCCAAGGTTTTCACCAAGGAAATCCTCCTGAAGCACAACATCCCGACCGCGCCCGCCGGTTTTTTTCACGAGCTGGAGCCCGCGCTCGCCTACCTGCGCACGCGCCCGATTCCCATCGTCATCAAAGCCGACGGCCTCGCCGCCGGCAAAGGCGTCATCGTCGCCCAAACTCTCGCCGAAGCCGAGGCCGCCGTCCACGACATGCTCGAGGGCAACAAATTTGGTTCCAGCGGCAGCCGCATCCTCATCGAGGACTGCCTCTATGGCGAGGAAACCTCCATCCTCGTCGTCACCTCCGGACGCGACTACATCGTCCTCCCCACCTCGCAGGACCACAAACGTATCGGCGAAGGGGATACAGGTCCGAACACCGGAGGGATGGGCACCTACTCGCCCGCCGAGGTCGTCACGCCCGAGCTCCTCTCCCGCATCGATCTCGAGATCGTCAAACCGTCCGTCAACGCGATCGCCGACGAAGGCCTCGACTTCCGTGGCACGCTCTTCATCGGCATCATGCTCACGGCCGACGGCCCGAGCGTGCTCGAATACAACACCCGCTTCGGCGATCCGGAAACCCAGGTCGTCATCCCGCGCCTCGACACCGACGTGCTCGCCCTCCTCTACGCCGCCGCCCAAGGCACCCTCGCCGGCGTTCGCTTCGGCATCAAACCCGACCACGCGATCTGCGTCGTCGTCGCCGCCAAGGGCTACCCCGACGCGTATCCCAAAGGCGACGTCATCCGCTTCCCCTCCCCCCTCCCGGACAACGTCCACATCATCCACGCCGGCACCGGGCTCAACGCCTCCGGCGACGTCGTCACCGCCGGCGGACGCGTCCTCGGCGTCACCGCCACCGCTTCCACCCTCCGCGCCGCCGCCGACGCCGCCTACGCCGTCTGCGATCAAATCGAGTGCGCCAGCAAGGTCTTCCGCCGCGACATCGGCGCCAAACAACTCAACCGCCGATGAACCTCGCATTCCTCCGCACCGGCACCCGCACCCATGGCCTTGAGCGTGAGCTCATGAACCGCCCACCATGTGCTCGCGCCCGCCCTCGCCGGCTCATCTTCGCGCTCACGGCAACTCTTGCTTTCGCCGCCCCGCTGCTCACCGCCGTCGAACTCGCCCCCGGCCTCGCCTACCTGCGACCCGGCGCCGATATCACCCCGCAAACTGCTTCCGTAATCCTCGACCTGCGCACACTCCCCGACGACAACGCGGCCGCCCCGCTGCTCGCCGCCGTCGAGCCCGGCACCGCCAACCCGAACCGCGTGGTCCTCGCCCTCGTCTCCCCCGAGACGCCCGTCGGCGTGCGCCGCCAACTCGCGGCCCTCCCTCGCTGCCTCACCGTCGGACGCGCCGAGGCCGAGTTCCGTCCGCACATCGCCGTTACCACTACAGCCGAGGCCGACCAACGTGCCTCCGAAGCGCTCGCCGCCGGCACCGCGCCCGATACGCTCCTCACCGAAAACGCCGACAAACCCCGTTACGACGAGGCCATGCTCATCCGCGAGCACACCGTCGGCCCCGAGCCCCTCGTCACGCCGGAAGCCTCCACGCCTGCGGACGCCGAAGATACCGACGCGCGCGCGTCGAAGCCGAAGAGCGAATCCGCCCCGTTTGACGCCGTTCTCCAACGCGCCGTCCACATCTATCGCGGCCTGGTGGTTCTCAAGAAAACCTGACGCTCGCCCGCCGGTCGCTCACACCTTCAACCGTTCCGCCGCGAGCCGCAGCTTCTCTTCAACGTCTTCGATTCGCAGCGGCTTGCTCAGGTAGTCGTCCATGCCGCACGCGAGACACTTCTGGCGATCCTCTTCCATCGCCCCTGCAGTCAACGCGATGATCTGAGGCCCACGCCGTCCGTTGAAACGCCGACGGATTTCGCGCGTCGCCTCGTAGCCGTCCATCTCGGGCATCTGAATGTCCATTAAGATCACGTCGTAATCCTGTTTTTCCAACGCGAGAAGCGCCTCGACCCCGTTCGCCGCCACGTCCCGCCGATACCCCATCTGCCCAAGAAAGTGGCTGGCGACTTTTTGGTTCACGACGTTGTCCTCCACCAGCAGCAGCCGCAGCGGGTAGCTCTCCGCCAGAACCGCGCGTCTCGCTCGCGTGATCGGCCCCGACGGCAGACCGCGTTGCCCCAACGCCTGCAACAACGCGTCGCGCAGCTGCGCCGTTTTCACCGGCTTCGTGAAACTGCCCGCAAAGTTTGCCCACCGCGGATCCAAACGACTCCGTAATGACGCCGCCGAACTGAAGAGCACCAACGGGAGGTCCACGCCTGACGGTAGCTCGCGAATGCGGCTCGACAGCTCCAGACCGTCCATCTCCGGCATGTGCATATCCAGCGCCGCGACATCCGCGCGATTGTCGGCAAGCCAGGAAAGCGCCTCCTCGCCCGAGGCCACCTCATGCGGAACCATCTCCCAACGCTCCGCCTGAATCCGCAAGATCCGGCGGTTCACCTCGCTGTCGTCCACGATGAGCAACCGCTGCCCGACGAGGAGGCGCGGCGCGATCGCGACGGGCGGGCTAACCGCCTCGGCCTCCCTTAACGTCAGGTTGAACCGGAACGTCGANNCGCCGCGAAATCGACAGCCCCAACCCCGTTCCGCCAAACCGCCGCGTGTCCGAGGCATCCACTTGGCTGAACACTTTAAACAAACGATCCGTCCGGTCCGCCGGGATGCCGATGCCCGTGTCCTTCACGGCGAATTGCAACTCGAACCACCGCGCCGTCCGTCCGTCTCGCGACGCTGCGGATGCGTCAGCACCGGGCTCCGCATTCGCCTTCGCCGGCGGGGCGACCTGACGCGATTTCACCGTCAAAACCACTTCGCCGCGCTCCGTGAACTTCACCGCGTTGCCCACGAGGTTGACGACGATCTGCCTCACCCTCGTCACATCCCCCACCACGAACGCCGGCACCTCGTCCGCCAGATACGCGAGTTCGATGCCCTTCTCCTCACACTTGTAACTGAACAAATCCAACGCCTCCTCCAAGCATCTGCGCAACTCGAACGGCTCCTCCGCCAACTCCATCCGTCCCGCCTCGATCTTTGAGGAATCCAAGATGTCGTTGATGATCGTCAGCAACGAATCACTGCTCGTGCGAATCGTCTCCGCAAACCCCCGCTGCGTCTCCGAGAGCGGCGTCTCCAGCAACAAACTCGTCATGCCCATCACGCCGTTCATCGGCGTGCGGATCTCATGACTCATGTTCGCGAGGAACGCCGACTTCGCCAAACTGGCCGCCTCCGCCGCTTCCTTCGCGATCAGCAGCTCGCGATTTGCCAACGCCAGTTCCGCCGTGCGTTCCGCCACCGCGTGCTCTACCCGGTCTTTACTTACCTCCAACTCCGCCCGCCGCGACGCGATCTCCTGCATCTCCCGCTGGCTGCGCAGACACGCATAAATCAAAAACACATCCTCGAACACCACCCAACCCGCGTGCTCCAGCCAACGCCACGGCGACACACTCGCGCTGCCAAACACCGACTGCGGCCACCACATACCGCGCACAAAATGGTCCCCGACCACCACGATCGACGCCACGATCAACACCCGCCAGTCGCGATAAAAAGCCAGGAACGCCAACGACCCGAAAATATGGAAATGCGTTTCGATACGCCCGCCCGTCACATGGATCAACAATCCCGACGCCAGCATCTGAGCCACCGCGATCACGTAGCGCGTGTGAGTGCGGCCCGCAAAAAACCAGCCCATCACCGCTGGCGGAATCGCCACCGCCCCGCCCAACAACAACGCCTGCCACACGTGCGCATGCGTCTCGCTCGCGCCGCCGATCCACGTGCGTGGAGAAAGCCACAAAGCCAACCCGACTCCCGCCACCCACTGCACGACCAGCAGCACCGCAAAGAGCCGATCCGTCCGCCGATAAATCTCTGCTCGATGAGCATCCAAAAGCTCCTGGGCGCGCTCCCGCGTCCGTGCGTCGTCCGCCGGTTCTAGGGCCTCGATCGTGTGTGCAATCGTCACCATAAAGAACAGCCAAACACGGGCGCGACGTTCACCGACCCGACCAACATGGGCCCCTCAATTAGGCTTAAGATCGTCCTCCGCCCGGGACTTTCACCCGCATGCCCGCGAGCCACCGTGATCCCGCCCTGGAACAACAGTTCTCCGCTTGGTCCATAAAGCCGCGTTTCACCCGACACCCGCAGATCGAACCGGCGCACCTCTTCGCCGTCGCGATCCACCCCAAGTTCGACACCCGGGATCCGTTTTGCCTGGGCCCACAACGCGGACGCCTCCGCCGGCTCCTCGATCTCTGCATATTGCACGCACCACACCTGCGCGATCAGCCGCCCCTCGGAGCGCGCCATGATTTTGTCGAGTTCCTCCAATGTAGCGCGCGAACACGGGCACTCCGGATGCAGCGCGACCACCAACGTGTGCCCTGCATTATTCCGCGCCGAGGTCGCCTCCACCGGCCACATAACCGCCGGTTCTCCCGCCTCTCCCGGCACAAAGCTATCCGCAGTCATGAACCACACGCCGGGCAACACCACGGCGAGCCAAGCGACCACCGCGATCGCTGCGATCACGGACAACCGTTTATTTTTAATCACAAAAAACGCGCAGAGAAAGTGCCGGAAAAATCCGACCCGGGGCAAGTTTCGGACCACACTAACATTACGGCCAGTCACTCCCACCCCGCCTGCGGTCGCAAGGAGATATTCCGTAGATGAAACCCGACTCACCAAACTCCCCCGCCCGTCATGACTAATACATTACAGCCCCTCGACTGCGTCTTGCCTTTCCCCTAAAACGCGCTCCCCTGAACCTCCATGGCCAAGCCCGGAACCATCGTCACCGTTTGCACCGCCAACATTTGCCGCAGCCCCATGGCCGAAGCCTTGTTAAAGCACGCGCTAAGCGGTCAGCCCGAACCCCTAAAATCGTGGAAGATCGTATCCGCAGGCGTCGCCGCGCGCGGGGGTGAACGCGTTTCGGAGAACTCGGTCACCGCGCTCAAGAAAGTCGGCATCGACCTCAAAGGTCACCAGAGCCAACCCCTTACCCGCCAACTACTGAACGATGCGACCGTGGTCCTGTGCATGACCGAAAGCCACCGCGCGATGATCCAGTTCCACTTCGATCCCGCGCCACGTCATATTTATCTCTTCCGCGAGTTCATGCCCCGCACCGCCGAGAAGGAAATCTGCGATCCCTACGGCGGTCCGCTCGCCGAATACGAAGCTTGCCGCGACGAGATGGTCGAAGCCATCCCCGGCCTGATCGAGTTCTTCAACGAACTCGCCGCCAAGAAATAGGCCCCTGCCTGCGGCCGCCGCCGCCAGCAACCCGCCCCCCATGTTCCCTCGCCGGGCCGCGCCCCATGCGACGCGAGGTTCGCGCACCTTCGGCTTCGTCGGCGAGAAGTCGGGCCTGCTCACGATTCGCCCCCGCCGTTGGGGAGGTAAAACTTTGATCCTGCTTCCCTCCGCCGTGGTGGGAAACGAGCTTACTCGCCGATTCCGGCCTTCCGTGAATCCGCTTCTCCACGCGCACGCCCTCAACACCCTTCCGGCACTACGGGCCCCAACCGCCCCAGCCCATTTGTCACTTAATAAGTGACAAACCATCCGGCGTTCCCCTTAGACGATCCGCGCGGGCCAGCCACCTCGTTTTTCCGTTTGTGCCCGGCGCGTTTGCCATTCGGAATCACCGCTTTCTTCTTAAAATCTTTCCCACCATGTCGCTCAACGCCACGCCGCTCAAAACCCTCGATCCTGAAATTTACTCGGCCATCACCGCCGAGTTCGGCCGTCAACAGAGCCATATCGAGCTCATTGCCTCCGAAAACTTCACCTACCCCGCCGTGATGGAGGCCCAAGGCAGCGTGCTCACCAACAAATACGCCGAAGGTTACCCCGCGAAGCGTTGGTATGGTGGTTGTGAATACGTCGATAAGGTCGAGCAGCTCGCGATCGACCGCGCCAAACAGCTCTTCGGCGCCGAATACGCCAACGTCCAGCCGCACTCCGGTTCCCAAGCCAACGCCGCCGTTTACGCCTCCTGCCTCCAGCCCGGCGACAAGCTCCTCGGCATGAACCTCAGCCACGGCGGCCACCTCACCCACGGCAACCCCGCCAACTTTTCCGGCAAACTCTACAACTTCGTCCAATACGGCGTCCGCGAAGACACCGGCCTCATCGACTACGACGAACTCGCCGCCGTAGCCGAACGCGAGAAACCCAAGATGATCACGGTCGGTGCCTCCGCCTACTCGCGCATCATCGACTTCGCCCGCATGGGCGAGATTGCCCGCTCCGTCGGCGCCCTGCTCTTTGCCGACATCGCCCACATCGCCGGCCTCGTCGCCGCCGGGGTGCACCCGTCGCCATTCCCGCACGCCGACTTCGTCACCACCACGACCCACAAAACCCTGCGCGGTCCTCGCGGCGGCTTGATCCTCGCCAAGGCCGCGCACGCCAAGGCCCTCGACTCCGCCGTGTTCCCCGGCAACCAGGGTGGTCCGCTCATGCACGTCATCGCCGCCAAGGCCGTCTGCTTTGGCGAAGCCCTTAAGCCCGAGTTCAAGGCCTACGCGCAACAGGTCGTTAAAAACTCACAGGCCCTTGCCGCCGCCTTCGTCAACCGCGGCTACAAGCTCGTCTCCGGCGGCACCGACAACCACCTCTTCCTCGTCGATCTCCGCCACAACCTTCCTGAACTCACCGCCAAGAAAGCCCAGGAGACCCTCGACCTCGCCCACATCACGCTCAACAAAAACACCGTGCCCTTCGAGACGCGTTCGCCGTTCCAGGCCTCCGGCATCCGCATCGGCACGCCGTCGATCACCTCGCGCGGGTTTGTCGAAGCCGATATGGACGCGATCGCCTCCGCCGTCGACACCGTGCTCAAAGCCATCGGCACCGACGCCGAGGCCGGAGCGATTGCCTGCGCCAAAGAGAGTGTCGCCAAACTCGCCGCCAAATACCCGTTGCCCTACCAACTCTGATCGACCGCGCACGCGCTCGTCCACTCCAAGCCGCCCCGCCCGGGGCGGCTTTTTTGTTCGCGCACTTCAATTACAAACTCGTGCCGGACTCCGTTCACCGCATCGTGAAAATGAGTCCGCGTTGGTCATTCTCATGAAATCCCCCGCCCATCCGAGGAAACCGATGCTACGACGCCAGCTAGGATTGATTTTTGTGGTGCTCGCCGGTCTCGCCGCATCCGTGATCGCTTATTGCCTGGCCGAGTTCGCCGAACAACGCCGCATTCACGACGAGTTCCATCGACGCGCCGAAGTTCGCCACGCCCTTATCCGCGAAAACATCCGCGGCTACGAGGAATGCGTCTACAGCCTCCGCAACCTCTTCGCCAATTCGGACGACGTCACCTTGGACGAGTTTGTCGCCAGCACGGGCGATATCCGCACCCGCCATTACGGCATCCAAGCATTGCAATGGGTTCCTTCCGTTTCCCACGAACATCGCGCCGAGGTAGAAGCGTGGGCGCGCAGTGAAATCGCACCTTACTTTACGTTCACCGAACGCACCGCCGACGGAGCATTGGTCCCTGCCGCCAACCGTCCCGTCTACTACCCGATTCTCTACACCGCTCCATTGCTCGGCAACGAACTCGCTCTCGGCTTCGATCTACGCGTAGGACCGTCCCACGCCGACCTCGCACGCGGCCTGAAGACGCGCAACTTGGTCATGACTCGCAAAGTTCGCCTCGTGCAGGAACAGGCGGGCGCCAACCGCTTCGGCACCGTTATGAACTGCTCGGTGTTCCGAGTATCCGATGGCCTCGAGCATCATCTAGGTTTCGTCCAGATCGTCTTTAAAATCGACGATATGTTCGATCAATCGTGGGTGAACTACCCCGCCAACGCTCTCGACGTCCTCGTGCTCGACGTCACCCACGAAGACGGGGCGGACCAACACCTCTACAGTCGCCGATCCGCCTCGGGCACCGACTCCTCGCCCCTGCTTAGCCTCGCCGATCTACCGAAAGAATACCTCCACATCAAAGATTTACCCATTGGAGGCCGCATTTGGCGCTGCCACTACGCCCCCGCCGCTGGGTGGATGGCCGCCCAAGTGAGCGCCACCCCGCGCATGGTCTTCGCCGGTGGCCTCGCGTTCACCTTTGTGCTCACGGCCTACTTCCTCAGCGTCCGACGCCGCTCCGAGCAGGTCGAGCACCAGGTCACCGAACGCACCGCCGAGTTGCGTCACACGCAACGGCTGCTCGAGGCCGACATCCACAAGCGCCAGACCGCCGAGGCCGAGTTGCGCGAAAGTCGCCGCCAGCTCGACAGCCTCCTCGGGCAGATGCCCGGCATGGCTTATCGCTACCTCCACGATGACCCGCCCTCCGCCACGTTTATCAGCCGCGGTTCCATTGAGATCCTCGGGTTGACGCCGCACGAACTCACTTCAGGAAAAGTGCGCTACGACGATCTTATCCTCATGGAAGATCGCCCGGGCCATCAGTCCGCCGTCGCGATCGCCCTTTCCAACCAGTCCGCCTACGAGAGCGAATATCGGCTCCGCGACAAACAGGGCCGCGTCAAGTGGATGCTCGACCGCGGCCAAGGCATCTACTCCGCCGAGGGCAAGCTGCTCTTCATCGAGGGTCTCGCCATCGACATCACCGGACGCAAACAAGCCGAGGCCGACAAAGCCGC
>DFYA01000196.1:0-1329 GCA_002382525.1 Opitutaceae bacterium UBA4094 | reverse complement strand
GAACACTCCATCAGCAAACGCGCCACCCTCCACTTCGATTTCCGACCCGGCGTGCCCGACATCGAGGTGGACGCCACCCAGATACGCCAGATCATCATGAACCTCGTCGTCAACGCGTCCGACGCGCTCGGCGACCACGACGGTGTCATCTCGGTGGAAACCGGCGTCATGCGGCGCACCGACCCGCTACTCAACCACGCTGTCATCCCCCCACCGCCCGCCGACGCCGACTTCGCCTGCCTCCGCGTGCGCGACACCGGAAGCGGCATGACCCCGGAGACCATCGCAAAGATTTTCGATCCGTTTTTCACCACCAAATTCGCGGGACGCGGACTCGGTCTCGCCGCCGTCCTCGGCATCGTTCGGAGCCACAGCGGTGGCCTTCTCGTCAGCAGCGCCTTGGGTGCGGGCTCCACGTTTACCCTGCTACTCCCGGCAACGACCACCCCGGGAATCGAACGCGAAACTCCCCTCGCCACGGAAGCATCCGCCCGCCCGCTTTCCGGCACCGTTCTCTTAGTAGATGATGAAGACGGTGTGCGCTCCGTCGCCGAGGTTATGCTGCGCACCCTTGGACTCCAAACGCTTATCGCCGTCGACGGCATGGAGGGCGTGATCCAGTTTAAAAAGCACCAGCCCGTCATCTCGCTCGTGTTGCTCGACCTCACCATGCCGCGACTCGGCGGCGAACAGACACTTCGCGCCATCCGGGCCCTCGCCCCGCGCCTTCCGGTCATCCTCATGAGCGGCTATAACCAAAGCGCCGTGCTCGAACTCCGCACCGACGACCACGTAAGTTTCCTCCAAAAACCGTTTTCGCTCCACGCCCTCCGCACCCAGATCAGCCAAATGCTGCGCTGACGGGGATCGGGACGAGAACGTAACACGTCCGAGCGTCCCCGCGCTTGCAGCGCCGTGGCACACCTTTTTCCATCGCGCGATGCCCCCCTTGAATCGCCGCGACTTCCTCCGTGCCGGCCTCGCCGGTTCACTGGTTCTCTCGACCACGCTTCGCTCCTCACCTCCCGGCGCGGTCACCACCCCGCGCGGCGCACCCTCCCGACACGCCAAGAACATCATCGTCCTCGTCAGCGACGGCATGAGCCTCGGCACCCTGACCTTGGCCGAACGTTATCTGCGCACCCACCACGATCGCGGCACCCACTGGCTCGGGCTCTATGCCCGACCCGACATTCGTCGTGTCCTGATGGATACGACCTCCGCCAACTCCCTCGTCACCGATTCCGCCGCCGCCTCCTCCGCGTGGGGCTGCGGACACAAGGTCAACAACGGTGCCATCAACGTCACGCCCGACGGCGTTGCCCGCAC
>DFYA01000153.1 GCA_002382525.1 Opitutaceae bacterium UBA4094 | reverse complement strand
GAGGTCGCGGGCGGGTGGACGGGATGCTTCGTCGGGATGTTTGTGGAGGGCGCGGGCGCGGAGGCGGACTTTACGGAGTGGGTTTATCGACGGGTGCCGCTGGAGGAGGCGCCGGCGTATCCGTGGATGCCGGGGGTGTAAACGGAGCTGAGCTGGAGCTCGGCGTTCCCGGGACTGGGGCAGGCGGGCGGCGCGTTATTGAACGATGGCGATGAAATCGCTGCTGGAGACCAAGCCGCGCTCGTCGATCAGATTGAGAAATGCGTGGCGTGCGTCCTGCGGGAGATCGGCGTCGATCGTGTTCGGGCCGAGGCGGGCGGGGACGGCGGTCCATGGACGTTCCGGCCACGGCGAGCTGTCGTCGGTGGTGTAAACCAACTCGGCCCGGACGACCGGCGTGGACGCGACGAAGGGAGCGCGGAGTTGTTGACCGACTTGGGTTGCGCGCAGAACGCGTGGCAGAGGTGGGGCGCCGCGCACCACGCTATCGGCGAACGCGGCGACCTCGCTTAGGGCCGAGCCGGTTTGCTGATTGTGCGGCAGATTGGGGAGGAGTGAGACGGTGGCGGTGCCGGGCGCGAGTTGGTGGCTGGCCTGCCACGGAGGCGGGAAGAAAAACGCGTCGTTGGTGCCGTTGACCCAAAGTATCGGGAGTTTCGCGGCGGGCAGGTAATGGACGGGGTCCCAGAGCGAGAGCCAGCGTTCGGATTGGGGAGGCGGGAGTGAGCGCAGGCGTTTGCCGAACGTGGTGTCGGCGGTGAACCCGCAGCCATACACGGGCGCGGCGAATGCGAGATGGGGGTCTACTCCGGCGAGGATCGCGGTGAGGTAGCCGCCCCACGAGACGCCGGTCGCGCCGATGCGGGCGGGGTCGACGCCGGGCTGGGAGCGCAAAAGGGCGTGCGCGCGGATGGCGGCGGTGACGGCGTGGAACGTCCAGTGGTCGGCGACCGGGCCGGCGGCTTGGTGGAAGCCTCCCCAGCCACCGGGGCCGGAGTGCGCGTGGCGCGGGCGCGGGTCGGCTTGAGGCGGAAAGGGCAAGCTGCCGCTGGTATCGTAGGCGATGGCGGCGTAACCGCGGTCGTTCCAGAGTTTCACCCAGTTAACGAACGCGGTGCCTTTGCCGCCGTGGATAAGGATAATGCCGGGAACGGGACGTCCGTCTTCGGACGGCGGGATGCCCATCCAGGCGAAGACGCGGGTGGGGTTGCCCTGATAAGGGACGTTATCGAAGAAGAGGCCTTCGATACCGGGATGAGGGGAAACCAGTTCGGTGGGGTGGACGGCGGGTGGCGCTTGATAGGCGCGTTCCCACACCACGCGTGCGGCGAGCGGCGCAATGTCGGGAGCGGACGGAGTGGCCTGGAGCGGATTTGCCCAGACGCAGATCAACAGGGCTGCGGAGCGAACGGAGAATCGGCGGAACATCGGGGCGGCGGCGAGGGGTGTTAACAGTGCTCGGCGGTCCACGGGAGGGCGTCGAGGGCGGTGCGGATGAAGGCGGCTTGGCGCAGGCTGACGTAGGGCAGAAAATGCACGTGGTCGCGGAAGAGCGGGTNNGGCGGCGGCGTTGTAGGCGGCGAGGTCGTTTTCGTGACGGTGAAAGTAGCTGAAGGTGGTGTTGTGGCGGTGCTCGTCGACGGGCGTGGTGGTGATCCAGACGAGGCGTTTGCCGGCGCCGAGCACGAGATCGATGATTGCGGTGAGGTTGTGGCGGTAGGCGTCGAGGGGGACCTGACGCGCGCCGGTGGCCGGGGTGGTCTTGATGTCGTGGAGGCCGCAGTTGACCAGGATCGTGTCGGGGAGGCAGGCGGGGTTTTTGAGTTCTTCGCGCAGGTGATCGAGAACGGCGGCAGAGTCTCCGCCGTTGGCACCTTGCGGGTGGTCGAGGTCGGTGCGCGCGAGTTCGAGTCCGCCCTTGCGGCTGTAGCGGTAGCGGTCTTCGCAAGCGCGTTCGAGCGGTTCGTGGTAGTCGATCGAGATGCTGTCGCCGACGACGTAGAACGCCGGCAACGGCGCGGGTGCGGGTTGTGAAAGGGCTTGGCCGACGAGCCGGGCGATGATCGCGTCGCCTTCCGCGTTCGGGTGCAGGCCGTCGGAGAAGTGTCCGGGCCGGAGGGCGCCGTGGAGGCTGAAGAAGCGGACGCCGTTCGCGCGGGCGAGGTGCTCGATGCCGGTTGCGAGGCCCGCGAGGAGCGGCGGGATGATGTCGTAGCCCTTGGAGAGGTTGAGCGCGTTGAGGCCGGGGGCGTCGATGTTGCTCGGGGCCCCGAGATAAATCGTGGAGCGCGGAAACCGGTCGAGGGCGAGGTCGAGGGCGGTTTGCAGGTGGGCGAGGCAATCGGCGATCTTCTCATCGCCCGGGCGCGGATCGCGGGCGGGCAGGTCGTTGACGCCGAGAAGCAGGAGGACGCCGGAGGCTTCGGGATGGGAGTCCAGAGCGAGAGGAAATTCGGCGGGGATGTCGGACGTTTTACGTCCGGCGCGACCGGCGTTGAGGAGGCGCCACGGGCCGGCGGCTTCGGGCGCGGTGATCCAGGTGCCGTTCGCGGTGATGGAATCGCCGAAGCAGAGGAGCGCGGGGCGGGTGGAAGAGGAGGCGGGAGCGGAGTGGGACTGCATGCGAGGTCGGATTAAACCAAGCGGCGGATGCGGCATTCGGGGCAACTGCGGGCGGACTGGTATCGTAAGCGTTGCGGCGGCGAGGGCGGCGGACTCAGTGAAAGCCGAGCGCGATTCGGCGGGTGCGGAAACGGGTAACGGCGGCGGCGTGGGCGGGATCGTTGATGGCGTTGACCGTCTCGCCGGGATCGGAGGCGAGGTCGAAGAGCACCTCGGGTTGGGCAGGGCCGTAGAACTGATACTTGAGCGCGCCCTCTTTGATCATGCATGCGGCGCCGTTGTATTGGCTCACGGCTTCGTCGGGCCAGGCGGTGCGGGCGTTGGTCTCGTCGCGGAGAAGGGGGAGGAGCGAACGCGAGTCGAGGTCGGGTGGAATGGGCGCTCCGGCGACTTCGCAGAAGGTGGTGAAGAGGTCGCACAACGAGACGTTGGCATCGATGCGGCGGCCGCCGCCGGCGAAGAGGCGCGGGGCGCGGACGACGAGCGGGACTTTGACGGAGCCCTCGTAGAAGGAGAGTTTCCACCACTTGTCGTGTTCGCCGAGCAGCTCGCCGTGGTCGCTGGTGTAGAGGATGAGCCAGTCGTCTAGGTCTTGGCCGCAGGCGCGAAGTTGATCGAGCACGCGGCCGAAGTGGGCGTCGCAGAGCTCGACCATCGCGAGGGTGGCGGCGATGGCGCGGCGGCGGTCGTCGGCGCTGACGCCGGTGGGCGTGCGCGTCCAGTTGGCGAAAGCGGGGTGGTCGAGCGTATGTTGGTTTTCGTAGTCGACAACGCGGTCGAGGTAGCGCGCGAGGAGGTCGGGCGGGGCGCAGAACGGATAGTGCGGTTGTTGCAGACTGACTTTGAGGAGGAGCGGGCGGTCGGGGGTGGCGCGCTGGTAGTGCGGGCTGACGAAATACTCTTCGATGAGAGCGCAGGCGCCGGCGACGTTGAGGTCGTCGCTGACGGCGTAGGGAGAGCGTCCGGGGCCGGCGCGGCGGAGTTCTTCGGCGAGGGTCCAGTTGGGTGCGGACTGGTGGTGGCGGGCGTAGGCCTCGCGGTCGCGGTCGGGCAGGAAGTCGGGCTCGATTTGGAGGTCGTCGCCATTGCAGATGCGGCGGGTCCAGCCCTGCATTTGGTCGGTGCCGAGGTGGTGAAGTTTGCCGGCGCAGGCGGTGGTGTAGCCGACGCGGGCGAGGGCGCGGGCGAAGGTTTCGGAATGAGGCGGCAGGTCCTGGCCGTAGCGCTCGACGCCGCAGTGGCGCGGGAGTTTGCCGGAGGCGAGGCACTGGCGGGCGGGCACGCAGATGGGGGACGGCGTGTAGGCGTTGGTGAAGACAACGCCCTCGGCGGCGAGGCGGTCGAGGTGCGGGGTGCGGGCGAGGGGATGGCCGGCGAAACCGAACAGATCGAACCGGTGCTGGTCGTCCATCAGGAAGAGGATGTGCGGCGGGCGGGGCATGGATGACGCGGGAGCGTTGACGAGACGGGCGCGGAGGCAACGCGTGAGGCGGCGGGAGTGGCGCAACCTTGCGTAGGGGGAGGGCGTGCGCGCGGAGGCCGAGCTGGAGCTCGGCGTTCCCGGGAGGCGGAGGCGGAGCACAGGCAGGTTTCGAGGCCGCAGGCCGACAGTCGGCCATGCCTGTGACACGTTGGGATCAGGGCTCTACCGGGAGGCCGGCGGGGCCGCGGATCAGGCGCTTTGGGGGGCGGGCGAATTCGAGGCGGATGACGGGGACAGCGTGCTTGAGGATGCGCTCGTCGAGGTTGTAGAGCCGCAGGTAGGAGATGCCGCTTTCGTGGTCCCACGGGAGGAGCTCGGCGCGCGTTTCGACGGGGAGACCGGTGTTGAGCTCGGTGGCGCGGACAGGGAGCGTGACGAACGGTTTCAGCGCGACCGAGCGCGTGGCGGGGACGCGGTGTAGGACCACGTTGAATACACGCGCGGATTCGCGGGTGAGGAGGATGTCGCGGTTGTCGATCAAATCGGAGACGGGAGCCGCGAGGAGGGCGGGGCGGACTTTTTCCAGCCATTGTCCGAGACGCGCGAGTTGGCGGCGGTCCGGCGCGGCGATGCGTCCGTCGGCCATGGGACCGGTGTTGAGGAGGTAGTTGCCGCCCTTGGCGAGGATCTTGGCGATGGAGCGCTGGAGGTGCGCCTCGGTGTAGTAGTCCTCTTCGTGGCGGTAGCCCCAGCTTTGACTGCCGAGGGCTTGGCAGGCCTCGGTGGCGGCGGTGAAGGCGGGGAGGCGGTCCACGCTTTCGTCCCAATCGCGCTCGGGGGTGCCGAAGTCGCCGGGGGCGAAACCGCGGTTGTTGATGAGGATGCCGGGTTGAAGTTTGCGGATGAGTTCGTGAACGGATTCGTCGCGCCAGCCGGCGGGGTTGCCGTCCCACCAGAAGGAGTGAAGGCGACCGAAGCGGGTGCAGAGTTCGGTGACCTGGGCCTTGAGGAAGGCGATGAAGCGGTCTTTGTCGGGCGTGTCGCCGAGAGGCGAAGACGGGAATTCCCAACGGCGGCCGGCGTGGGGGTAGGCCGGGTGGTGGTCGTCGATGATCGAAAAGTAGAGGCCGAAGCCGACTTTGCGGCGGCGGCAGGCGGCAGCGAATTCGGCGACGACGTCGCGGCGGAGGGGCGTGTTGGTTACCTTAAAGTCGGTCTGGTCGGTGTCCCAGAGGCAGAAGCCGTCGATGTGTTTGGTGGTGAGAACGAGGTAGTCGCAGCCGGCGGAGAGGGCGACGTCGATCCAGTGGTCGGGGTCGAAGCGCGGGGCGGTGAAGCGCGCGGCGAGTTGGACGTAGTCGTCGCGTTTCCAGTTGCGCCGCCAGATGTCCTGCTCGTGCCAGGCCTCGATGGCGTAGAGCCCCCAGTGAAGGAAGAGGCCCATGGGGTGCTTGCGGAAACGGCGGCGGCGCTCGGGGGTGAGCGGGAGGACGGGGTTGGGGTTCATGGACGCGGTAAGCGGGCGTGGCACAGGCATTCTTGCCTGTGGGTTTGAAGGAGTTCGTTGGAGGCAAGCACAGGCAGGAATGCCTGTGACACGTCAGCGCACGACGCGGTGGATGGTGAGGCGCGCGATGGTTGCGGCGCGCGTGTGCGACATAAAACGGAAGCCGATATTGCCGGCGTCGAGGACGGGACCGTGGGAACGGCCGTCGTCGGTGTAGTCGAGAACGACGGTGTCGTCCACGGCGAGGGTCATGCGCGGGCCGACTTTGAGGAGACGCACGCGGAAGGGAGCGCGTGTAGTTGATCCGCCGATACGGTCTTCGCCGACGCCGACGAGGGCGAAGCCGGTGTTTTTGCGGAGATTGGCGGTGCGGCGGAGGTTTTGGTCGTCGGTGGCGAAGACGGAGACGTGGTAGGAATCGAGTTCGCCGACGATGTAGGGTTTGAAGTCGCCGTGGCGGCGGGGCAGACCGGGTTCGAAGACGTCGCCGCCGGCGGTGCGGCCGGCGGACCAGAAGAGGATGTGCAGGCCGCGGTTTACGTCGTGCGGGGTGAACGTGTAGTCGATCAGAACGTCGCCGGGGAAGACGCGGTTCAGCCAGAGGACGAGGTGGGCTTTGTTGTTGGGCTCGTGGTTCGTGGCGAGGTGGAGAATGCCGTTTTCGGTCCAGGCGCGTCCGTCGCCTTCGAGCACCCAGGCGTCGGAGGGCGGCCGGCGGGTGCGGGTGGCGTCGTCGAAGAGGCTGTCCTCGGTGACGAGGTCGAGGGGTTTTGAGAAGTCGGCGGTGTAGAGCGGTTCGAGGCGGAGGCCGGAGAGATCGAGCGGGCGATCGTGAACGGTGCGGACTTCGCCGGACAGCGGGGCGGCGCGCCAGGTGATGGCGAGGTCGGCGGCCTCGGCTGGGCTGAGCACGTGGTTGTCGAGGCGGGCGGCGAGAACGGTGAAGGTGGCGCGGGTGTCGCCGTCGTTGAGCGTTCCGCCGAGGCGGAGGGAGGCGGGGCCGGGGCGGGGGGAGAGTCCGCTGTAGTTGGTGCCCCAGTGGCGGAGGTCGCCTTGGGGGATGCCGTTGATGGTCGTGGCGATCTCGGCGGCGTCGAGGTCCCACGTGAGGGTGAGAACGTAAGGCTTATCGGCGTCGATCCGGCTCCACGGTTGGCCGGCGAGACGGGTGGTGCCGTCGGTGTGGTGAAAGTTGAAATTCATGCCCGCGTTGCCGCGTCCGACGAAGAGGCGCGCTTCGAACAGCGGGCTTTCGATCCAGATAAAACCACGGGTGAGGGGACGGCCGTCGGGGGTGGTTTGCGAACGGAGCGGGAGTTCGAGCGTGGAGGCGGGGCCGCGCAGTTCGAAGAGCACGCTGAGGGAGCCTTGGCGCGGGAAGTCGGCACCGTCGCCGGGGAGCGGAATGCGGTGGACGGCGTCGGGGGCGGAGTCGCGGAAATCGAGGTCGAGCATCGGGGTGGCTGGCGCGGCGATGAGGGAACCGGCAAGCGCGAGGAAGGTAAGGAGGAGACGTGGCGTCATGCCAATCAAGTCGGGCAGAGAATTTTTTAACCGCGAAGGAACGCGAAGGGGCGCTAAGAAGAGAATAGGAAGCGATCAGTCGGCGGTTTCGGGGAGTTCGGCGGTGGAGGGGGCGCGCGTGGCGATGTCGGGGCGGGTGGCGAGGGTGTGGGCGCGCACGCGGGCGACGTCGATGACGATGTCGGCGGGGACATCGAGGTTGAAGGAAACGGTGCGGGCGTGTCCGTCGGGATCGGTGATGCGGACGGCGTCGGGGCCGAGGCGCTCGATGGTCGCGGGTTCGGCGCCGGGGGGGGCGGCGGCGAGCACCGCGAGGAACGTGTGGGCGCGCGCGGGAGCGGCGTTGGACACGCGGAGGGCGTGGGCGCCGAGTGGTGTATCCGATTTAAACATACGACGGGCGTCGGTGGCGCGCACGTCGGCCTCGAAGACGGATTCGTTGGTCACGGGGTTCCGGACGGCCTCGACGCCGCGCACGTGTTCGATGTTGAGGGTGTCGGCGGGCTGGGCGAAACGCACGCGGGCGCCCACGCCGGCGATGGCATAGTCCCAGCCGGGGAGTGCGTTGGCGTTGTCGGTGGAGGCGAGGGCAAGGGGCACATCGGGTTCGACGTGGAAGAGCCAGTGGAAGGTGGCGGGGGCGGCGTCGTCGGTGACGGCGAGGTCGTCGAAGAGCACGAACCATCGATTGTCCACGAAGGCGACGTGGCGGGTGGCCCGGGCGACTCCGGGCACATCATCATAGCCCCGGGAAAGATCGGCGGCCCAGTAAACGACACCGGGTTTTTGCTCGATGGCGACAGGGCGGGCGACGTAGGGGCTGCTCGGTTGGTAAGGATTGGCGCGGGCCTGGCCGTGTCCGTTCACGAGCAGGGTGTTGTGGCTGAGCGAGGAC
>DFYA01000087.1:9511-12424 GCA_002382525.1 Opitutaceae bacterium UBA4094 | reverse complement strand
AAATAAACGGCGAGGCTGGAGCCTTTAGGAATGATGAGCGATGCCTGGCCGGTGATGGAAATCGCGGTGGTATCGGCGGGCGCGGTGATGATGAGCGTGACGTGACCGAGAATCGTGAGGGTTTTGCTCCCGGAAAGCGTGAGGGTATCGGTTCGCCAACGGGTGGTTTCGCCGGCGACGCCCAGCGTGGCGGGAAGCGGCGAGACCCACGTGCCGTCCGTCGGGGAAGGGATCGTGGGGAAAACCGCATTGAAATCGGTGGCAACACGCGCGGAGGCGATGATGCCCGGTTCCGTCCCAAGGGGGCCGATCAGACCGCTGTCCACATCGGGTAAGGCGCCGGCGGTGGTGAGGAAACCGTAGATTTTGGCGTGTTTGGCGTAGAGGTTCGCCGAGTCGGTCGCGCCGGTGGCNNTCCCAGCTGTCAAAGGAGGTTTGGGTGCCGCGGAAAACGAGTTTCCGGAGCGCGGTGATGCCGTTGCCGAAAAAGGAGCGTCGGCGGAGGGTGACCTCGATCATTTGGGTGGCGGGTGCGGCGCTGCCGGTTTGCACGGCGGCCTCGGCGACGATGACCGGTCGCGACGAGGCCGAGGGCGTGGTGTCGCTCGCGAATACTTTGACCGTGCCCGTGGAGCCGGTCGTGAGTGAGAAATCGGAGAACTTGCGCCAAGCCGCCGCGCCGTCGGTGGTCCACTCGGACCACGCGTCGGGTGCGCCCACGAGCGAGCGGTTATAGGCCCAGACGGCTTCCTCGACGCCGGCCTCAGTGAGGTGAAAGGCGGCGTTGCGATCAAAGGTGCGGCGCGTCTGTTTGCTGGAGGTAAGCGTGAGGTTGAAGTAGCTGCCGAGCACGAGCGCGAGCATCGCCGTGATGAGCATGGCGACGATGAGGACGGAGCCTCGGCGATCGTGAGGATGGAGGCGCGCGTTCATCGGCTGACGGGTTTGTTGCGCAAGACATAACGCGCGGAGATGGCGGCTTGCGTCGCGGCGGGGCCGTTCGCGGTGAGGCGCAACGTGCGCAGGTTGAGCTGAAGCTGCTTGGTTTCGAGGTCGTTGCCGGCGGTGTTGTCGATGGTGCCGGGTTGTTCGAGTTTGTAGCGGCGGAAAGCGAAATCGCTGGCGACATCTTGCACGAGGCGTTCGCGACGTCCGTCGGCGGCGATGCGGTAGAGTTGACCGGTGAGGGCGCCGGGGCGCTCGGGCTGGAAGACGTAGGAAACCGGTTGGGCCGCACCTTCGCTGGAGGGCACGCTCAAGGTGATCTGCCATGCGTCGGTCCAGCGGATGTCGGTCGCGGTGCGAACATCTTCGGCAAAGATCTCCATGCCCCGTCGCAGTTCGGTTTCCATCGCCTGATAGTGGCCGATGGCCAAGCCAGTGCGTCCGAAAAAGATGAATGCGCCGAGGACACCGGCCATGACGAACACGGAGAGGGTGGAGGCAATCAGGACCTCGGAGAGCGTGAAGGCGGCCCGGCGGGAGTGTCGTTTCCCCGTGGATACGCGCTGTCCGCGCTCAGTGCGATGTGTAGAAGTAGTCATTGAGGCCGCTGCGGGCGTAGCGGGTGACGAGTCGGGCGGTGTGGGCGCGGCCGCCGGAGCCGCCCCAACGGGCCTCGACGGTGATTTCCTTAAGGCCGTCGCGAAGGTCGCGGATGTGGCGTGTGCAGGTGAGATTGCTGCCGGGCGGGATGTGGTCGATGGCGACTGCGGTGTCGGTGGCGTCTTGAAGCGCCTGCAATTGCTCCCAGTTTCTCAGGCGAAGCCGTTCCAGTTCGCTTTGCATGATCTGCGAAGCGGCGTCGAGGTGGCGGGCGTGGCTGATGGCGGTGAGGCTGCTTTTGACCGTGATCACGGTGCCGCCCAACCCGACCATAAGCACGCAGGAGGCGGCCATGACCTCGACTAAGGAGAACGCCGCACGTCTAAATCGGGCGAGTCGAAGCGCCCCCTCGGGGCGGTTCGAACGTCGATTCGGAGAAAACATAACCTAGGGCTTACTCCATCTAGGCTGGGTTGCAGCCCCTTATTTAGGCCTAGCCTGTATGGGCCTATTGTTTTGCGGGCGTGCCGGAGCCGCCGGAGTGGGCTTGCACGTAAAGGGCGGCGGCTTGGGAGCGGCGTTTGACTTGGAGTTTGTCGAAGACGCTCACGAGGTAGTTTTTGACGGTGTTGTCGCTGAGGCCGAGGTCCATGCCGATTTCCTTATTGGTTTTGCCTTCGGCGACCAAGGCGAGGACGCGGCGCTCTTGGGCCGAGAGAGAGGCGAGGCTGCGGTCCTCGTTGGGGCCGCCTCCACGGACGACGCGCATGACGCCGGCCATGACATCGGGGGAGAGAATTGATTTTCCGGAGGCGATGTCATGGATCGCCTGAACGAGGCCTTGGGGGTCGATCTCCTTCATCAAGTAGCCTTGGGCGCCGGAGGTGATGGCGTCGTAGATAAAGCTGTCGTTGGTGAAGGAGGTGAGCACGAGCACGCGGGTTTCCGGCAGGCGCTTAAGAATCTCTTTGCAGGCGTCGAAGCCGGAGCCGTCGGGCAGGCGGATATCGAGGAGGACGACGTTGGGCTTGAGCTCGGTGGTGGTGGCAATGGCGTCGGCGACGTTGGCCGCTTCGCCTACCACGATGATCGGGGGTGTGGGCTCCTGCGCCGCGAGCACGGCTTTGATGCCTTGGCGGACCAAGGCGCTGTCATCGACCAAAACGACGCGGATGGGGTGGGTCTTGGCGGGGGCGTTCATGTGACGGAATCGCTAACGGGAAAGAGCAGGGTGGTGCGAGTTCCTTTTCCGGGGCCGGAGGTGATCTCGGCGGTGGCCCCGACCGTGCGGGCGCGTTCGACGATGTTATCGAGGCCGCGCCCGCGTTGGGCGGTGGCGGGGTCGAAGCCGGTCCCGTTGTCGATGAT
>DFYA01000087.1:5561-9359 GCA_002382525.1 Opitutaceae bacterium UBA4094 | reverse complement strand
GCCGGTGATGAAGTTGCGCACGTCGCGAATGGTCTCGTTGAGGGCGGCGCGGACTTGATCGACGCGGCGGGCGGCTTCGGCGGGGTCTTGGGCGATGAGGGTGCGGGCGGCGGCGAGGCCCATGCCGGCCGCGTAGATCGACTGGATGATCCCGTCATGAAGATCTCGGCCGAGCCGGGCACGTTCCTCCACCTCGCGAAGGAGTTCGGTTTGTTGTTCGAAAGAGATTTCGATGCGCCGGGCGATGCGGGAGAGTTCCGTTTGCTGGCTGATGACCGGGGCCAGCGGGGACGGGTCTTGGTGGGCGAGGCTGTCGCCGATGGCGTTGAGCGGGTTGAGCACCCAGCCGTGAAGGCTGAGCGCGAGGGCGCCCATGACCAAGAGGCCGAACACGATAAAGACCCGCGCCTCGAACGCGTCGGCTTCCAAGCGTTGGGCGATGGCGGGCATCTCGCGGGTGACGTAGAGCATGGCCGCGGTTCGCCCGCGCCAATCGTTGAGCGGGCGGAGCAAGGTGAGCTGGGAGTCGGCTGCGGAGCGGGGCGGAGGTTGGTCGCGCGTGCCGAAACGGATGGTGCTTTCGGTGAGATCGCCGAGCGTTGCGAGGTGGTTTTCGTCCCATAAGCGGGAGGAGAGGAGCCAGCCTTGGGGGGGCGAGGAGCGGGTGGTGTCGGCAGAGGGTTGGATGGGCGCGGCGCGGATCTCCAGCACGCCGTTGGGGTGGGGCAGAAAAAAGTGAGGGAAGGGGGTGTCGGCGACGAGTTGGCGCCAGGTTTCCGGCTCCACCGGCGGGGGCGTGGCGACGCGTTGGTGGGCTTGATAAACCAAGGTGCCGTCCACGGTGAGCACCCAGACGTCGGTCACATTAAACCCGGCGAGACTTTGGCGGAGGTTGACGTCGGCCCACGCGAGGTTGGGCGAGGTGACAAACGTGGCCATTTCGTCCCATCGGGAATAATCCTCCGCAAACTGGCGGAGGCTGGACCCGTGGAGTTCGAGCCAGCGTTCGAGAGTGCCGGTGGCGTCGCGTTGGGAGGTGGCGAGGGCTTCGGCGAGTTGTTCTTTCTCAAGGAGCCGGAGGCTGGCGAGGCAGCCGAGGAAGATGAGCAGGAGCACTCCGAGCAGGAGGGCGAAACGCAGTTTGATGCTCATGTCGTTTGCACCGAGGGCTAGTCGGGGCGGGAGACGCTGCAACCTCAAACAGGGGAGCGCGCGGAAATCGCCCTTGACTCAGGGGCGCGCGTTTGGGTTTCTGTCCGACTTTAACTTTTAAACCGTCATGGCCAATACGAAATCCGCTATCAAAGCCGCTCGCAAAACCGAGCGCCTCACCGCCCGCAACAAGGCCGTCAAAACCCGCCTGAAGACCCTCCACAAGAAGTTGGACAAGGCCGTCGCCGGTGGTGACCAGGAAGCCACCAAGGTTGCCGCGAGCGCCTATGTGTCCGCCATGGACAAGGCCACCAAGTCCGGTGTCGTTCACAAGAACGCCGCTTCCCGCGCCAAGGCGCACACCGCGAAGTTCGTCTTCGCGAAGTAAGCTGCCGGCGGCAGCGAGCCGCCTCTTTACCCTTTCTTTTCGCCCTCCGTGAGCTTCGTGCTGTGGGGGGCTTTTTTGTTGGCGTGGGATGACGGGGCGAGCCGGCTGAATCGCGAGCAAGCTCGCTTCCCACAGGGGTGTGATCGAGCCTTGCGGCATGCGGGTGCGGTGTCCTGAGTCGGTGCATGGCTGCTGCTTCCGCAAAACTGGCGAATCGAATTNNTTTGACCCGGCGGGGCAGGTGTTTTTGCGGCTGCTGTTTTTTGTGATCATCCCGCTGGTATTTGCATCGCTGGCAGCCGGCGTGGTGCAACTCGGGCGATTGGACCGACTCGGGCCGTTGGCGGGGCGGACGTTTGCGCTCTTCGGATTGAACATGGTGATCGGCGTCGCGCTGGGGCTGGTGATGATGGACATCGTGCAACCGGGTCGTGCGCTGGGCGAAGAAAAGCGCGAAGAGTTGCGCGCGGCTTACAGTGCGGATGCGGAGAGACATATCGCGACGCGAGAAAACCAGCAGGCGATGAGCTTCGGCACCGTGGTGGAAATGTTCATGCCGCGGAATCTATTGGGCGCCATCACGGGGCAGTCGCGTGGCTCGATTGGCGAAGTGTTGCCGCTGATCCTATTCGCGCTGCTGGTCGGCGCCGTGGGCGTGGGCATGGTGGAGGCGAAGCGACGGCAACTCGTGAGCGGGCTGGAGTTGGTGAGCGAGTTGATGACGGGCATCGTGCACTACGCGCTGTGTTTGGCGCCCATCGCGGTGCCGATGATGATCTACAGCGTGGTCGTGAAGACGGGTGTGGAGATTTTGTTTGCGCTCGGTTTGTTTGTGGCGGGCACGCTGGCGGTGATGGCGCTTCACCTCTTTGGAACGATGTCGCTGTGGCTGCGGTTCCTCGCGAAACGTTCGCCGCTGGCGTTCTTCAAAATTGTGAAGCCGGTCTTGATCACGGCATTTTCGACGAGCTCGAGTGCGGCCACGATGGCTGCGTCGCTCGCCGTGTGTAAGGACGACTTAAAGCTGAAGCCGAGCGTGGGCGGGTTTGTGATTCCGCTCGGCGCGACGATGAACATGAGCGGCACGGCTCTTTATGAAGGCTGCGTGGTGTTGTTTGTCGCGCAGGTGTTCGGGCCGGATCTGGCGATCGGCCAACAGGTGACGTTGCTGGTGTTGTCGGTCTTGAGCGCGGTGGCGGTGGCGGGCATCCCGGGCGGCTCGCTGCCGTTGATCGCAGGCTTGTGCATGACGTTTGGCATCCCGCCGGAAGGGATCGGCATCGTGCTCGGCGTCGACCGGTTGCTCGACATGGCGCGCACCACAGTGAACGTGGGCGCGGACTTGGTGACGGCGGCGGTGGTGGATCGGGTGACGCCGGAGGATGGCGTGGATGTGGCGGCAGCGGCAACGGCGGGGTCAGGCGGGCGGGCGTGAAAAAACCCCGTCGCGGAGGCGACGGGGCTTTTTTACGGATGCAGACGGGAAGGCTGCGCTACCTCAGATGAGGCCGAGCTTCATTTTACCCTCTTCGCTGATCATGGACTGGTTCCACGCGGGTTCCCATGTGATGCGGACGTCGGCGGCGGCGACGCCGGGGACGAGAAGGATTTTGGTCTTCGCGTCCTCCGCGATGGCGGGGCCCATACCGCAACCGGGGGCGGTGAGGGTCATCGCGACATCGACTTTGTGGCCACCTTCGGGTGCTTCGTTTTTGGAGACTTCCATCGAATAAACGAGACCGAGATCCACGATGTTTACTGGGATCTCGGGGTCGTAAACTTTCTTGAGCTGATCCCACACGGCCTCGGGATCCGGGGCACCGTCGGCGAGCGTGGAAGCATCAACCGTCTCGGTGATGACTTGTTCGCCGATCGCATCACCGTCTTGGCCGTTGATGCGGAAGAGACCGAAGTCGGTCTGCACGGTGAAGCTGCCGCCGAGTGTTTGATGAATAAACAGCTTGGTGTCGGCGTGCAGCGTGTGTTTGTCGCCGGACGGGATTTGCGTGGCGACGACGTCGCGGGAGAGCGTGCGTTCTTTTGAGCTCATGGGAGTTGGAAGACGGAGTTATTGCCCACGGAACACTCGGAATACACAGAAATCAGAAGTTTGAATTTCGTGTGTTCTGTGTGTTCCGTGGGCACCTAGTTTACTTTCTAAACTTCGACTCGATCAGGCGGCTGAGGGAGGCGTGCAGGGCTTCGTTTTCGAGCTTGTTAAGGACTTCCTCGAAGAAGGCGAAGATGAGCATCTGTTT
>DFYA01000087.1:2542-5549 GCA_002382525.1 Opitutaceae bacterium UBA4094 | reverse complement strand
CCGGGAAGGCTGTGCGCCTCGGCTTCGTCGGAGAGCATCAGGTTGCGGTTCTTCTGATAGGCGTCGGTTTTCTGCGCGTCGGGTTCGACGATGATGAGGCCGGAGAAGATCGTCTTCGCGGTGTCGAGCAGCGCGTTTTTGTAGAGGAGATTCGACGTGGTGTTGGGCGAGACGTGGGTCTGGAGCGTGCGTTGATCGAACTCTTGCGCGCCGTTGGCGACGGTGAGCGCGAGCATCTCGGAATGCGCGCCGGGTCCGAGGAGGCGCGAGTGCGATTCGTGCCGCGTCTGGCGTCCGCCGAGGTGGACATTGAGCGAAAGCACCTTCGCGTCACGTTCGGCGACGATGGAGTTGGTCTGGAAAGCGAGGGTGTCGCGGGACCAGTTTTGCGCGCCGACGTAGGTGAGTTGCGCGCCGGGGCCGGCGTGAAGATCGTTGACGCCGGAGACGAGATGGCGGGAGCGATCGGCCGATACGAAGAACTCGACGAGGGTGGCCTTGGCGTTTTCTTCGAGGATGACGATCGTGTGCGGGAAGGCGGCTTTGTTGGGGCCGGAGAGCGTGTGCTGCACGACAAACGGCTCGGTGAGTTCGACGCCTTTGGGAACGTAAAGGAACGCGCCGGCGGCGGTGAACGCGGTGTTGAGCGCGACGAATTTTTCGCTGCCGAGGTTGGCGGGATGTTTTTGGAAATACTGGCGGACGAGATCGCCGTGGCGGTTGAGCGCTTCGTCGAGTGGAGCGAAGATCACGCCCTTGGCGACGAGATCGGCGGGGACGGCGCTGCGGGCGACGAGCTGGCGGTTGGAGAAAATAATTTCCGCGGCGTGCGGGAAGGAGGAGAGATTCGGGATGTGTTGCGAGGCGTCCTCGGGGAGTTCGAAGCCGTTAAGATCGAGCGTGGCGAGGCTGCTGAAACGCCAGGTCTCATCGGTGCGGGACGGGGCGGGGAGCGCGTTGAAGCGGTCCCAAGCCTCGCGTTTGGCGTCGAGCCACCAAGCGGGCAGGTAGCTGCGTTGGGACAGGTGCTGAGCGAAGCGGGCGGAATCGAGGCCGGTGAAGGGGGAAGCGGAGGTGGCGGTAGCGGACATGTGTTCTAGTTACGGATTTTTTTAACCGCGAAGGTCGCGAAGGAACGCAAAGAACGGAGCGGTTTGGCCTTGGCGAAACTTCGCGTTCTTCGCGGTTGTTATCTTAGAGCGGCTCAGCCGACGGAGCCTTCCATTTCAAGGTCGATGAGGCGCTTGAGCTCGACCGAGTATTCCATGGGGAATTGGCGGACGAGGTCGTTCACAAAACCGTTCACGGCGAGGCTCATCGCCTGCGCTTCGGTGAGGCCGCGTTGCTGCATGTAGAAGATCTGCTCTTCGTTGACCTTCGATACGCTGGCTTCGTGCTGCACGGCATGTGTGTCGCCGCGCACGGTGATGGCGGGATAGGTGTCGGTGCGGCTGTTTGAATTGATCAGCAGCGCGTCGCACTCGGTGTTGTTTTTGCAACCCTTCAGGTGCTTCGGGATGTGGACCTGGCCGCGGTAGGTGGAGCGGCCTTGGCCGACGGAAATGGATTTGGCGACGATGACGGATGTGGTGTCGTCGGCGGCGTGGATCATCTTGGCGCCGGTGTCCTGGTGTTGTCCGTCGTTGGCGAGGGCGATGGAGACGACTTCACCGCGGGCGCGTTTCCCTTTCAGGACGACGCCGGGGTATTTCATGGTGAGGCGGCTGCCGATGTTGCAGTCGATCCACTTGATCTCGGCGTCCTCGTGGGCGACGCCGCGTTTGGTGACGAGGTTGAAGACGTTATTGGCCCAGTTTTGGACGGTGATGTATTGGATCTTGGCTCCCTTGAGGGCGACGAGTTCGACCACGGCGGAGTGGAGCGTGGACGTGGAGAACTTGGGGGCGGTGCAGCCTTCCATGTAGACGACCTCGGAGCCCTCGTCGGCGATGATGAGGGTGCGCTCGAACTGGCCGAAGTTTTCGGCGTTGATGCGGAAGTAGGCTTGGAGGGGCTGGGCAACCTTCACACCGGGCGGCACGTAGATGAAGGAGCCGCCAGAGAACACCGCGCTGTTAAGGGCTGAGAACTTGTTGTCGCCGGTCGGGATGACCTTGCCGAAAAACTTTTTGAAGATTTCGGGGTGTTCGCGGAGGGCCTCGGTGGAGTTGCAGAAGATGACGCCCTGCTTGGCGACGATGTCCTTGATATTTGAATACGCGGCCTCGGAGTCGAATTGCGCTTCGACGCCGGCGAGGAACTTGCGCTCCTGCTCGGGGATGCCGAGGCGCTCGAAGGTCTTCTTGATGTCGTCGGGCACCTCGTCCCACGTGCGCTTGGGCTTTTGGCCTTGCGAGAGGTAGTAACGGATCTTGTCGAAATCGATGTTGTTGAGATCGGTGGTGGCCCAATGCGTGGGCATGGGCATCGACAGGAATTTCTTTAACGCGTTGAGGCGGAACTCGAGGATCCAAGGCTCCTCTTTTTTCACCGAGCTGATGTAGCGGACGGTGTTTTCCGTGAGGCCGGTGCCGGCGTCGAATTCGTAGTTAACGTCGTATTGGAAGTCGCCGACGGCCTGGTCGATGCCGAGGGCGGGATTGTCCACGGCGTCGTTGGCGGGGGGAAGCGTGTTGGTGTCGGACATGGGAGAGGCGGGTTGAGAATCGGAATTTGCCACAGGGTTCACAGAACTCGGACGCAAAGGTCGCGGAGTTCGAACGAGAGCGGAGTGATGTCGGGGAGGATTGAAAAAGTGTCTCTGTGAACTCTGGGTCGGCGCTCGTTGTTCTCTGGGACAGCTCTGAATGAATTAGACGGCTGCGAGTTCGGTTTTGACCCAGTCGTAGCCCTTGGCTTCGAGTTCGAGGGCGAGGTTTTTGTCGCCGGATTTCACGATGCGGCCGTCATACATGACGTGCACGAAGTCGGGCACGATGTAGTCGAGGAGGCGTTGATAATGAGTGATGAGGAGGACGCCGAGGTTGCCGCCGCGCATGGCGTTGAC
>DFYA01000087.1:0-2532 GCA_002382525.1 Opitutaceae bacterium UBA4094 | reverse complement strand
TTTTCGCCGCCGGAGAAGCCTTCGTTGACGGAGCGGGAGGTAAACTTCCGGTCGATCTTGAGGAGGTCCATCTTGGAATAGAGGCGCTTGTAGTAGCCGGTCGCGTCGAGTTCCTCGCCCTCGGCCATGCGGGCCTGAACGGCGGCGCGGAGGAAGTTGGCGATGGAAACGCCGGGGATCTCGGACGGGTATTGGAAGGCGAGGAAGAGGCCGGCGCGGGCGCGTTCGTCGGGTTCCATTTCGAGGATCGATGCGCCGTCGAGGAGGACGTCGCCGCTGGTGATCACGTAGTCGGGATGGCCGGCGATCGCTTTGGAGAGGGTGGATTTGCCGGTGCCGTTGGGGCCCATGATGGCGTGCACCTCGCCGGTTTTGATCGTGAGGGTGAGGCCCTTGACGATGGCTTTGTCGGGAGTCGTGGCGAGAGCGACGTGCAAGTCGCGGATTTCGAGGGAGGACATGATGTTGGAAATAGAAGTAGCGAGTAGCGGGTAGTGAGTAGCGAGTAGGCGGACGGAAACCGGAGGCTCAGCGGGAGGGGGGAGCTTTGCCGCGGAAGGTGAGTTCAATGGCTTCGGCGTCGTAGCCGGGGGGGAGGATGCCCTTGATTTTGGCGAGGAGGCCGGGGGGCAGCTCGATGTCGTGGGTGGAGCCGGTGGACTCGTCGTGGAAATGCGCGTGTGGGTGCTGATTGGGGCAGTATCGGGTGGGCGCGCGTTCAAAGTTCACGGCGCGCACGAGGTCGCATTGCACAAGCGTTTCCAAGCAGTTGTAAACCGTGGCTAGAGAGATACCGGGAAGCTGGGTTTTGACGCGGGCGTAAACTTCGTCTGCGGTGGGGTGATCGCGTTTTTTGAGAAGCGCGTCATATACGAACTCGCGCTGGGGGGTGTTGCGCAAGCCGCTGTCGGCAAGCTTTTGCGCAAGGGCGTCGGAGTGAATCGCGGGGGTGGACATCGAATGAGGAAAAGTGGGAGGGCCAAACCAATTGGAATGATTCTAAGGTGCAAGTTGAAATTGGAATAATTCTAAAGAAGGAATCGCTCGGACTGCGCATGATTTTCCGAGGTGTGCGCGGACGGAAGACCGCGGCTTGCGGCGGAGGAAATTACACCCGGGGCTGATGCCGGGTATTACTCCGCGACCGACAGAATGTGGGCGCCGGCACAGCCGAAGAATCCGCGTGCGTTATGCCGTTACCTCTGCAACGCGGTAGGAGGGGGAAAAGCAGGTCGGGTGACCGTGACTACGGGCGCAGGACGTCGCGCAGCGTGATGAGAAGCGTTTCGGCGGTGTAGGGCTTCGGCAAGAAGTGGGTCACGCCGGCGCCCGCCGCTTTTGCGACGCGCCGGTTGGAGTTCACTCCGCTGGCGGCGATGATGAGCACGCGAGGGTTGATACGCATGAGGGCGTTGATGGTCGCCGGGCCATCCATGATCGGCATGACCATGTCGGTGAGCACGGCGGCGATCGTGTCGCGGTGTTGAGCGTAGAGGCCGACGGCCTCGGCTCCGTCGCTCGCGACGATGACGCGGTAGCCGAACGTTTCCAGTGTCTGCTGAGTGATGCTCAGAATCGACGTCTCATCGTCGATCACGAGCACGGTTTCGCCATGTCCGCGCGGGAGGTCTCCCACGCCAGAGGGAGTGGTTTCGGTGGCGCGGAGGCTGGGGTCGGCAGGGAGGAATACTTTGAAGGTGCTGCCTTGGTTGACCTCGCTGTAAACGGTGATGAAGCCGTGGTGTCCGGCGACGATCGNNTGGTGGTGAAGAACGGCTCGAAAATACGCTCGATTTCCTCGGCGGACATTCCGCAGCCCGTATCGGTGATGCTGGCGCAGAGGTAGGAACCGGGTTTGGCGTCGCGGCTGGTGGCGGCGTATTGCTCGTCGATGGTGATGTTTTCGGCCGCGAGGGTGAGCACGCCTCCTGTGGGCATGGCGTCGCGGGCATTTACGACCAAGTTGAGCAATACTTGGTGAAGTTGGGTGGCGTCGCCGGTGACGGCCCACAGGTCGCTGCCCAGTTTGACCTCCGTGCGGATGGAGCGGGGGAATGTCTCGGAGGCGATGCGAGCGACGTCTTTGAGCAAGTGCTCGACCTTGATGGCGACGTGGCGACCGCCATCCACACCGCGCGCAAACGTGAGGACTTGTCGAACGAGATCGGCTCCGCGGCGGGCGCTTTGCTCGACGGTGTTGAGGAGCTTGTGGGCGTTGGGATCGGTGGCGGTGAGGCGGAGGAGCTCGACCGACATCAAGATGGGGGCGAGCACGTTGTTGAGGTCATGGGCGATGCCGCCGGCCAACGTGCCGATGCTCTCCATGCGCTGGGCGCGCAGGTATTGGTTGAGGAGTTTCTTGTGCTCGGTGATGTCGGTCATGCCGCCGACCATGCGCACGCTTTTGCCGGTCGAGTCGCGGATAACGTGGCCACGATCTTGCACCACGGCGTAGGTGCCGTCTTTGCGGCGGTAGCGATATTCTTCGGTCCACGGTCCGGGAGCGGGCACGTCGATCGCTCCGCGTAGGGA
>DFYA01000125.1 GCA_002382525.1 Opitutaceae bacterium UBA4094 | reverse complement strand
AAACACCTCGGCGGCAAATGGGAGTTCCCCGGCGGCAAGATCGAGCCCGGCGAAACCCCCGAGGCCGCCCTGCACCGCGAACTCCACGAGGAACTCGGCGTCACCATCGAATTGCTCCGCCCGCTCGCCCCGCACACGCACGCCTACGCAACGGTCACGGTGCAATTGATCCCCTTCGTCGTGCGCCTCCTGCCCGGCAGTCCGGCCCCGCACACGCACGAACACGCCGCGCTCCGCTGGGTGACCGCAGCCGAGCTGACGTCGCTCGACCTCCCCGAAGCGGATCTGCCGATCATCGCCGATTACCTGCGCGCATAAGCCGGTAGGCCGAACCGGCGGTCGGACAGCCGGCTTGAGATTACGCCCCAAAGCCAGCCCTCCGCCTGCCAACTGAACTTCTAAGGCTCAGACAAACGCACCCTGCTTACGCAGTGTTTCACGGAGCAACGCCACGTCGAGGGCGCGCGTCGAACGTAGCCCGTGCTTCACGCACAACGCCGCCGCCGCGCCGGCGCCTTCGCCGATGGCCATCACTTGCGGCGTGATTCGGATCGCCGCATGCGCCTCGTGCGTGCTGTCCAGGCATCTCGACGCGATCAACAGGTTCTCCACGCCCATCGCGCGAATGCTGCGGTAGGGGATCTCATACCACTTGCCCTCGGGCGGATACACCCGCTCCGTGCCCTCGCCGGTCGGACTGTGGATGTCGATAAACCAGTTGCCGCGCGCGATACAGTCCTCAAACGGCAACACATCGATGATATCGCGCGCCGTGATTGTATAATCACAATGGATACGCCGCGTTTCGCGCACACCGATGTGCGGAGCCGTTTCCGAGACCACCGCGTTTTCGAAACCGGGAATATGTTTCCTCAAAAACGCCGCGATCTCCGCCACCTGACGACGGCCCTCGATCATCGCGTCGGTCACGTCGCGCAGCTTGGTGCCGTCTTTGTTGATGATGCGCGTCGCGTTGAAGTTCCATTCGCCGGGCCGCGGATTGCGCGAGGCCAACACGTCTTCGCGCGGCACGGTCACCTCTCCGCGCGCCTTCGCCGCCTGCCACGCCCGCGCGAAATCGTGATCCTCCTCCTTCGCCTTCAGCACCCGCTCATCGTCGGCGCCCGTCATCTTGAAGATCATCGTCATCGGCTGCACCCCGCCGTCGCTCTCGCGCCCTTGCTCGGCCGGCACGCCGGCCATCACGCTCACGTCGCCATCCCCCGACGCGTCGATGATCATCTTCGCGCGGATCACCTGACGCCCCTCCTTCGACTCGATGATCACACCGTTCACGCGGTCGCCTTCGCGAACCACGCCCGCCACCTGGGCGAAGAAATACGGGATCACGCCCGCGCCGACGACCAGTTGGTCGAGCGCGACCTTGGCGACCTCGCTGTCGTAACACCCCGCGCCGCCCCAGCCGCCGTGCCCACCATACGCGCCTCCCGTCCAGCCCCCCAATCCACGCCACCCGTCCACGACCTCGGCAAAAATACCCCGCACAAACGGAAACGGCATGATCGCACTCAAAATGCCTGCGGTCCAGGTGCCGCCGAAGCTCCCGAAGCGTTCCACCAAGATCGTCCGCGCCCCGTTGCGCGCCGCCGACACCGCCGCGCCGATACCGCCCGGCCCGCCGCCGACGACCAACACATCGGCCTCGTCAACAATTGGCAACGAGCGGGCGGGCTCTTCATAGAACCGCGAAACAGGAGTGGAACTCATGCCGCTTATCGTGCCTCGCACCGGCCGCGCTGCGACGGGCGACGCTTGCAGTAATTGCAGATTAAGTTGCACGTTTCTCGCATGGCCCCGACATCAGGCCCCGCCGCTCCACTTACCTTCGAAGACTGGTCCTACCTTCAGGCCCGGCTGCTCTGGTGCTACGAGGGCGAGGTCGCCGCGCCGAATCGTCGCTTCTTCTCACGCCGCAACCAGCTCTCCGCCTGGTGGCTGCAAGAAGGTTCGGTCACAGTGCGCCTCGACGGACAAACCTGGACCGCGGGTGCCGGCGACTGGATGTTTTGCGGTCCTCACTCGCTGCACCAGGAGTTTTCCCCCGACGCGCGGATCCTCTCGATCAACTTCACGCTCGCCTGGCCATCGGGCGACTCGCTCGTCGATCAAGTCATTCGGGTGCCTGCGCGCGACCACCCCGCGCTGGGTCGCGCGGCGCGCACCTTGTTGCGCTTCATCTCGAAACGTTTCCCCCTCGCGGGCGTCGGACTGCGCCAACATGCGGTGGAGCTGGCGGATTTTTTCGAAACGCAACGGCTCTTCGCCGCGTGGGCGCAGGCGTATTCCAAGGCCTTGTTGTCCATCGGCGTGGTCCCCGCGCGCATGGCCGGTCTCGACCCGCGTGTGCTGAACCTCGTTCGCCAGCTCGACCGCCACGACTGGCGCGCGCCGGCCAACGACAAAAAGCCCGCGCGTTCCGCCGGACTCAGCGCCGGTCATCTTGACCGCCTCTTTGTGCAACAGCTCGGCCTCACTCCCCACGCCTACCTGCAAAAACGCCGGCTCGAAACCGCCCTCGCCGCCCTCGCCGACTCCAACGTGCCGGCCAAAAAAATCGCTTACGACCTCGGCTTCTCCTCGCCTTCGCACTTCACCCACTGGCTGCGCAACGCCACCGGCAAGTCCCCGCGCGAAGTGCGCACCGCGTAGGCCCGTTCCTCCGATCCCGCTTACACCAGACACGCGTCCAACCCCGCGCGGATCGCCGCTTCATCCAGGTCCACGCCGATGAAGACGAGTTCCTGCCGGCGATCCCCATGCGGTTCTTGCCACAACGCCCGGATCATCTCCGGTCGTTCGTCCATCCGCGCCTTGCCGTTTTCGACAAGCGCCGCCCACCAGTAGGTCAACGTCTCGTAACGCACCGCGCCGCCCGCGACCGAAAGAAACCCCATCTCATCGGGCTGCTCTCGCGTCCAAAAAAAACCTTTCGCCCGCAACAGCCCGGGCGCGCCCGTCGCCATGAACCGCTCGAAGCGTTCGCGCACCAACGGGCGCCGCGCGCGGTAAACAAAACTCGTGATGCCAAACCTTTCCTCGTGCGCCGGCCGTTCCGCCATTGGCCGCTTCATCACCGCCGGTTGCGAGCCCCCGACGACCGGTGCCGCGGCGTTCAGCACGCGCACCCACCGCGCGGCCTTCAAGGTCTCCGCCGCGTCGAACCGCACGCGCCCCAACAAAAACTCGCTCGCCACCTGACCCTGCTCCGCGCGCACCACCTCTGCCCTCGCGTTTAACCCACGCACGATCACCTCGACCCCTGCCACCTCCGCCTCCGTGGCCACGTCGCACTTGTTCACCACCACCACGTCCGCGCACTCCACCTGCTCCAACATCAGCTCAAACACCGGCCGCTCTCCTCCTTTAGGATTTAGCCGCTTAGGGTTTAGGATTTCGTTCTTCGCGGCCTCCGCCGCGAAGAACGCGGCGTCCACCACGCTCACCAGCGCCGACAACGTCGCGAAGTCCCCCAGCGTGCGCCCGAACGGATTTTTCCGCGTAAACAGATTCGCGATGCCGCGCGGCTCCGCCACGCCGGTCGTCTCCACGAGGATGTGCGTGTAGTCGCCCGTCGCCGCCAGTTCGGCGATCGTCTCCGCAAGCTCATCCTTCGACGAACAACACACGCAGCCGTTGCCCAGCTCGACCACGTCGCGCGCGGCGGCGGTTTCGCTTTTGGTGCGGACAACGGCCGCGTCGATGTTGATCGCGGCCACGTCGTTGACGACCGCCGCCCAACGCCGGCCCTCCGCTTGGCGCAGCAGGTGATTGAGCAACGTGGTTTTACCCGCGCCCAAAAACCCGCACAGCACCGTGACCGCCGGCTTGGCCAACTCGCCTCCGGTTCCGCGCCCGCCCCCGTCCGTCACTGGGCTTGGATCATCGGGCATGCGTCATGCGTCTCCAGCGGCCGGACGGAGCCTTAGGCCGCCCCCAGCTCCTTCGCCCGGGCCTCCACTTGGCCAAGCTCCTGCAAGATCTCCAACACCCGCTCCATGTCACCATGGGTCGTCTCGGTAAAACTCCGCTGGGCAAACGCCTGCCGCGCGGCCTGCGCCGCCGCCAGTGCGATCTTCGCGCGCGTGGCGTCCACACCGAGATGCTCCAACAAAAACTCCGCGAGGAACTGCGGTTGCTGCGTGCGATACAACCACGCGCCGAACTCATACAACCGCGTGCCCGCCATCATCACGCCTTCGGGCACCGCGCCCCGCGCGCGCAGCTCGGCCAGGCCGTCCTCGACGAGGTCGCCGGCCTCTTCCAGCCGCCCCGCCCGCTGCGGATCTCCCGCCTGCGCACGCCCCGCCGCCAGCTGGCCGCCCAACACCACGCACAACGCGTGTCGCGTGCGCAACGTGAGCTCCAGCGCCTGCGGATCATCCGTCTTCACCGAGCCCGCCACCGCGAGCGATTCACGCCCCGCCGCCAACGCGCCTTCAGCATCGCCCGCCGCCCCGCAAGCCTGACCCAGGTTAAACAACCGCGCCGCCAACTCGAAGGTCTCCCCCGCATCCTCCGACTTCGCCACCAACGGACGGAACAGCTCGACCGCTTTCCGCTGCGCCTCGACCGCGCCCGCCGCGTCCTGCAGCCGCGAACGCACCATGCCGAGATTCGACCACGTCGATGCGAGGTTGTGCAACGAGGCCGGCTGCGATGCCGCCAACGGTTCCAACAACGCAATCGCGCGTTCGAAAGATTGCACCGATTCCGTCAGCCGCGCCGTGGTCTGCTCCGGCGTGTCCTTCACATGATCGAGGTGCATCAACCCCACGCCTCGATTCATCCACGATGCGCCGAGCGCCGCGTCGCGAACACCCGCAGGCACCCGTTCGAGCGCCTGGATCGCCTGCTCATAACACCGCACCGCCTCCGCCATCGCGTCGCGCGACTGCAACCGAAACAGCCCGCTCCCGCGGCTCATCCAGGCGACCGCCAGCGCCTCCTCCATCTGCGCGTCGCCGGCAAACAACCGTAACCGCGCGATCGCTTGGTCGAGACTGTGCAACCCCTGCACCACCGCCTCGGGTTTGTCCGCCATCACCAGCAACCGCCCGCGCCAATACCACAACAGCGCCCGCTCTTTCGCCAGCGGGTCGGCCGGGTTCGGCGCCTTTGCCTCGCCTTCGCCCACAAGTTGTTCCGCCGGCAACGCCTGCAACACCCGGTCGCACTCCTGCAACGCCGCGATCATCTTCGCCGGTTCCCGCGCGGTCCACGCCGCCTCGGTCGTGCGCACCACCGTCTGCGCATCTGTCGCCATCGCCGCTAAATCCTGGGGTTGTGAATCGCTCATTGGTCCCGCCTCTGTGCCGGTCGTCCTTCCGCTCGGCAAGTCTCAATCGGACCGCTTCACCCCAACGCTCGCTCCCACAAAAACATATGCCCCCACCCGCAATACGCGTCGCGAGTCGCACGGAAATGAGAATGAGACTTAGTATTAAATAAAACTTGCCGGCATGAGATGGGGTCTCAATAGCATTTAACCAATCCCGGCTCCAGCCGGCCCTCATCGCCAACAACCTCTACCATGAACCCGCTCCCTCGTTCCTTCCACGCGGCCGCCGTCGCCTTGGCCGTCGCGCCGTCGCTCTTGGCGCAGCCCGCCGCCGAAACCAACGCCGCCGCCACGGACTCCGCCCCGGTCGTGCTCGCGCCCGTCACCGTGATCGGCTCCCAAGCCGACCTCGATCGCCTCCCCGGTTCCGGCGCAGTGATTCCCGCCACCGAATTTCGCGAGACCGGCGCCCTCACCTTTAACAAAATCGCCGCCCGCGTGCCCGGCGTTTACGTCCGTGAAGAGGACGGCTACGGCAACTTCATCACCGTTTCCATCCGCGGTGTGGACGGCAACCGCAGCAACAAGGTGACTCTCATGGAGGACGGCATCTTGACCGCTCCGTCGCCCTACTCCGCCCCCGCCGCCTACTACTCGCCCAAGCTCGGGCGCATGGCCGGCATCGAGATCCTCAAAGGCTCCAGCCAGATCGCCTACGGCCCGCACACCACCGGCGGCGTGATCAACTTCCTCTCCACGCCCGTGCCCGACGCCCGCTCGTTTTACGCGCGCACCACCTACGGCACCGACAACACGCTGTTTAACCACACCACGTTCGGCGAATCCGCCGACCTCGGCGCCGCCGGCACCGCCGGTTACCTGCTCGAACTCCACAGCCAGAAGACCGACGGCTTCCGCGACATCGACGGCACGTCGCGCAACAGCGGCTTCAAGTTCGTCGAGCCCATGATCAAACTCTTCTGGGAGCCCGGCACCGAGACCGCCCAGCGCATCGAACTCAAGGTCGGCTACACCAACTTCGACGCCAACGAGTCCTACACCGGCCTCAACGAAGACGACCTCCGCGACGACCCGGATCGCCGCTACGCCGCCACCCAGTTTGACGACCTCTCGGCCGAACACTGGCGCACCTACCTCAAATACATCGTCCAACCGACCGACGCGCTCCGTATCGAGTCCGCCCTCTACTACAACGAGTTCAAACGCACGTGGGACAAACTTGACGGCAACATCGGTCAAGCACTCCTCGACCCCGCAGGCCTCGCCCTCCTCCAAGGCCTCATCGCCGGCAACATCACCACGCGCGCCGCCTACCGCGACCACGAAGCCATGGGCTGGCAGACCACCGCCACCTACTCCTTCGAGACCGGCGACGTCGCCCACCGCCTGAACGTCGGCCTGCGCATCCACGAAGACAGCGCCACCGGCACCAACCAGACCACCACTTACGCCTCCACCGGCACGGGGGGTTTCGGCCCCGGCGTCTCCACGCCCGCCGTGGACGCCGGCAACCAAGAGGTCACCGCCACCGCACTCTTCGCCGAACACGCCGTCACCGTCGGTCGCCTCACCGTGACCCCGGGCGCCCGCTACGAATACCTCGACTGGACCAGCGTCACCGGCCTCGGCGTCCGCACCACGGGCGATGAAGAGTTCTACACCGCCGGCCTCGGCCTCAGCTACGCGATCGACGCCGCCAACACCGTCTTCGGCGGCGTTTACCGCGGCGCCTCCGTCCCGAACCCCGCCAGCTACTCCGCCGGCGCCTCCGAGGAAACCAGCCTCGGCTTCGAGCTCGGCCTGCGCCACCGCCGCGAGGCTTTCCGCAGCGAACTCGTCGGCTTCTACACCCGCGTGGACGACCTTCTCGCCCCGCAGATCGCGGTTGGCGGCGGCGGGCTCACCCCCACCACCAACGGCGGCGAAGCCAAGGTTTACGGCGTCGAAGCCCTCCTCGAATACGACTTCGGTCGCGCCCAGAACTGGGGAGTTGGTCTGCCGGTCTATTTCAGCGCCACGTGGACCCAAGCCGAGTTCGCCGGCATCGACAGCCGCCTCGGCAATGGCGCCGGCCTCTTTGCCGGTGCCCGCAACGGCAACGACATCCCCTATGTGCCCGAGTGGAAACTCTCCAGCGGCGTCGCCCTCGTCACCGAGCGCTGGACCACCCGCCTCGACGTCAGCTACGTGACCCGCACCTGGGGCACCGGCTACAACGGCGACACCCGCGTCGACGACACCACCGGCCTGCCCATCGCCCCGACCGCCGTGGATGGACGTGTGGACTCCGCGTTCATCGTGGACCTCACCGGCCACTATGACCTGACCGACAACGTGCGCCTCATCGGCGGCATTCAAAACCTCTTCGACAAACGCGTGATCACCAGCCGTGCCCCGCTCGGCCCCCGCGCCAACGCCCCGCGCTTCATCTTCGGCGGCGCCGAAGTTCGCTTCTAAAAAGCGCCTGACTCAGCTCGCCGCTCAGCCGCCGGACCCCCGTCCGGCGGCTTCTTTGTTTATCCTTCCACCCATGCTTCCGTCGGATGTCCGCACGCTCTCCGGCGAAGTCGCCGCACCCCAGCACCTCGCCGAAATCCGCCTTTCCGCGGACGGCCTCGCGTTGCCTATGCCCTCTTCCTACGCGCCGGAGCATGTGCTGCTGCTTTGCCTACAGAGTGCCGTAACCCTCCAACACGCCGAGGTCACCACTCGGATCGAGGCGCACCAATTCGCCTGGCTCGCCCCGGTCGCCGCCGCCACCCTGCTCCCTGCCTCCCCACGCTCCGCCGACCTGCTTGTCTGGCGCTTCAGTGCGGCCGCCCTCCCGTCCGCGCTTCACCCGCTGCTCCCGTCGCCGGCCCATGCTCCCGCGCACGGCCCTGCTCCACTCACGCCGTCGATGCAGACCCTCCTCCTCGGCCTGCGCAGCTGCCCGGTCGCCCCCGCCCTGCGCACGATCTGGGGGACTGGTAAACTCATCGAATTGCTGACGCTGATTCTGCCGCCGCCGGCCGACACGCCCGGCGCGGCCACGCCGACAGCTCGCGTTCTGCACCCCGCCCTGCGCGCCGTCATCGACTACATGACCGCGCATCTCGCCGAACCCATCGGCTTGCCCGACATGGCCGCCGCCGTGCACAGCAGCCCATCGCACCTCAGCCGACTTTTCACCGCCGAATTCGGGCACGGCCCGACCATCCACCTGCGACGCCTGCGCCTCGATCACGCGGCCGCACTGCTGCGCTCCGGCCAAGCCAACGTCACCGAAGCCGCCCTCGCCTGCGGCTACCAAAGCCTCGGCCAATTTTCCCGCGCCTTCGCCGCCCAACACGGTCAACCGCCCAGCGCCATCCTCGCACGCACCCGCAATCCCTGAGCGCTCTCGCACGCCGCGATTTTCTAATCTCATGAAAACCACCCATGCCCTTCTCCTGCTCGCCGCCTCGCTGGCCTTCACCGCCTGTTCCCGCCCGCCCGCCGCGGAAGCCGAGGCGTTCGACCTCGTCGGCGCCATGGGCGACCTCCAGCGCTGGACCGACAAACTCGGCCGCGCCGCCGAAGTCGGCAACTGGCCGCTTGCCGACTTCTACCTTCACGAAATCGAAGAAACCACCGAAGCGCTCGTCGCCGCAGGCATCGTTTATCACGACCAGCCCGTGAGCCAGCTCACCGGCGCCATGCTTGAACCCGCGGTGCATGTTTTGGAAAACGCCGTCAAAGCCCGCGACGCCGAGCTCTTCCGCCGCGACTACGCGACCTTTGTGCAGACCTGCAACGCCTGCCACGCGGCGACCGATTTCGCCTTTATCCGCATCACGGCGCCCGACGTCGCCGTCAATCCATGGAACCAGGACTTCCGCCCCGCGCCTTGATCCGCCTGCACATCGCAACAACGGGCGAACACTGCGCAAGAACCGGCAAGCATTCGCCCGCCCGCTTCTGTTAATCTGTTTCCACGTTTCGACCGGGCCACCCGGCGAGCCGCGTTCTTTGGTCAGGTATCGTCAAGGTCAACCGTCAGTCGCCGCCGGGTTTGGTCGCCCGGCGGCCTTTTTGTGCCCGCACCTCGCGACGCCTTCCGCGTGGACAAAAAGTCCACCCCCGAAAGCCGGTCCCACCTCCGCCCCGTAGCCGCGAGCGTGAGCGAGTGGGGGCTCGTCCCTCGCTCGCGGTGGGCGCCGCTTCCCGCGCGCCGACCGCAAGGTCCAAAAAAACTTCCCGCAAGGCAGGGCAATGACGCACGCGGTCGCGTCCCGGTTTCCGTAGTTGAAGAACGGATACACGATTGGCTGTTCGCACGGTTCGGACTGCCACCCCCGGCCGAACATCGACGGCCTTCTCAACGAGGTGCCCCGGGGGGCCGCGCCGGCGGACCCAGCCAGACCCGGCCCGCTTCGATCTTGACGGCGAACACCTGAAGTCGGCCGGGCATATCCACCACGGGCCGTCCGTCACGCAGGTCGAATTCCCAGTGGTGCCAGGGGCAGCGCAGCGTGAGCGCGTCGGGGTCGTAGGTGATCTGTTCGTTGTCCGCGACGAGCACGCGACCTGTCACGCGGCCGCGACAGATCTCCGCGCCGGCGTGCGGGCAGTGATTGCGCACGGCAAACAATTCACCTTTGCGCAGCAGAATCCCGACCGACGCGCGACCCGCTTGCACGATCTTCCAGCGACCCTCTTCCAAGGCCTCGGAGGGGAGAATGTCGGTCCAGTTCACAGGTTGAAAAAGGCCGCGGCGTTGTCGTGCAGAATGGCCCGGCGAGCCCGGTCCCCGAGCGACTTGGGAATGACCGAGGGCGGATCGAAATCGTAGTGCGGGTAGTCGCTCGCATAACACAGCATTCCCGGACCACCCATCATATCGAGGAGCTGGGCAAGGTGTGCGTGGCTGGACGGCTCTTCCATCGGCTGCTGGCAGAGGCGCACATGGTCGCGCATGTAGTCGCTTGGCAAACGCTTCAATCGGGGCGCTTGCTGGCGCAGGCCCTTGTATTCCTTGTCCATCCGCCAGAGCACGTGCGGCAGCCAGCTGAACCCTCCTTCGACAAAGAGAAACTTGAGACGCGGGAACGCCT
>DFYA01000031.1:1756-2728 GCA_002382525.1 Opitutaceae bacterium UBA4094 | reverse complement strand
TCAGATCACCGCTTCGACCACGTGGACGCCTTCGCGGAGGTCGGGTAGTTGATCGCCGGATACGGGCTGGCCGTTGATCGTCAGGCTCGTGAGGCCGGTGCAGCGGCCGGCCGTGTTGTCCAGGCGGATGTCGAAGGTGGCGCCGCGGAACCTGCGGATGATGCGGGCGCGGGGCACGCGCTTCGTGAGGCAGGGCGCGATGCGCAGACCGTCGTAGTCGCGACGGACGCCGAGGATGTATTCGACGAGCAACATCGTGAACCACGCGCCGGTGCCGGTGTTCCAGGCGTAGAGCGTCTCGCCGTAGTTGTAGTCGTCGGCGTAGAATTTGTTGGAGAAGGCGAAGGGCTCCATTTTGGAGCGCGTGATCGGGTTGTCGGGGTTGTCGGGCGCGATCTTGCGGAAGGTGTCCCAGGCATGTTCCGGGCGGCCGAGCACACAGTCGGCGACCGCCTTGAAGCCGACGGCGTGGTTGTAGCTACTGCCGTTTTCGATGTTGCCGGGGAAAACGGTGGATGAACCGCCGACGCGCGAGTTGAACTTGGAGAAGGGCGGCCAGACGGTGCGGTAGCCGATGTCGAGACCGAGGAGTTTTTCGAGGCTGTCCATGCACTGCGCGGCGCGTTCGGGCGGCGCGACCTGTCCGAGGATCGCCCAAGATTGGGTGTTGATGAAGATCTTGCCCTCCTCGGCGGTGTGGCTGCCGAGCGCGAAACCATCGTCGCAGAGGACGCGTTTATACCACTCGCCATCCCAGGCGTGCTCGTTGATGCGGCGGGCGAACTCGGCGTGGTGGGCGCGGCACTCGGCGGCGTAGGTGGTTTCGCCGATGCGCTCGGCGAGGGCGGCGACTTCGAGCAGGCCGTGGCAGAGTTGCTGGGTGACCATGACGCTTTCGCGTCCGCCGGTGTCGCCGCGCGGGGAGAGGCCGTCGTTCCAATCGCCGGCGCGGAGGTCGCAGAGACCGTGGAC
>DFYA01000031.1:0-1653 GCA_002382525.1 Opitutaceae bacterium UBA4094 | reverse complement strand
TATTGGGCGGAGATGGCGCGGAGGAGGGCGGTCTCGGCGAGGGCCTCGTCGGCCATGCCGAGGGTGTAGCAGACCTGGACGTTGTCGCGGTAGCCGGACTTGTTCACCAGGTAGGCGTTCACCTGTTTTTTGGCGAAGTGGTTGATGAGGGCGTCGAGGTTGGGGTGGCCGGTATCGACGGTGAAGGCCTCGGCGAGGCGGTGCTGGTGGGCGGCGACCTCGGCGAGGCGGGCGTCGATGGCGACGGGCGTGAGCGTGGCGCGGAGGGCGGCGGCGGCCTCGACGGACGGGGCGTGGCCGAGGAGGAAATCGACGCGAGCGGTGGCTCCGGGGGCGAGGGAGACGCGGGCGCGAGTGGCGCCGACGGCGTGGAATTCGCGGGCAGAGAGGCCGGAGAGATTATGGCCGGTGACGAGACGCGGGGCGGCGAAGGAGAAGGCGGGGGTGAGAAAATCTTCGCGGCGCGCGGTGGTGTCGGCGAAGAGCTGGGGTTGTTGCACGCAGAGGAAGCCGCGGCGGAGGGTGTCGGGTTCCTTGCTGTTGTAGCGCCAAGCGAAAACGCCGCCGAGGTCGGGGTGGACATCGACGCTGCAGCCGCCGCCGAGATCGAATTTGGCGGCGGCGAAAACGGAGAGTTCGCGCGGACGGTCGCTGAGGTTTTTCAGCGTGACGGTCCAGATTTGGACCGGCTCGCGGCGCGGGACGAAGATGCGCTGGGTGACGGCGAGATCGTTGGCGCGGGAGGAGATTTCGGTGCTCTCGGCGCGGTAACGGACGCGGAGATCCTCGACGGGCGTGGGCAGGGGGCAGCCGCCCGGGGAGAAGGCGTGGTTGGTTTCGTCGTCGCGGATGTAGAGGCCGTTGGACTCGAAGTTGCAGAGGAAGACGGTGGTGCCGTCGGCGGCGCGGAACTGGATGAGGCCGTCGCCGTATTGGGAGATGAGGGAGTAAAATTCGCGGTCGTCGGGCGAGGTGGCGTAGTCGGTGTGGTGAACGTTCATCCAGCGGCGGGCCGGAGTGGCGTGGGCCTCGAAGCAGGCGCCGTTTTCAATGAAGCGGCCGAATTGGGAGACGGTTTCCATGGGGGGCGGGGAGGATTGGGGCAATGGGAGGCGGATGCATCACCGAACTGGGTAAACACGATTAGTCCGGTGGGCGAACGCCGAGCTCCAGCTCGGCATTACCGGGAGGGGATTGTCACGTTAACACAAGCTTGCAGGGAAATGGGCGTGCGGTGCGGGCCGGGGGCGGCGATAGAGACGGTATGAATACTTTGGCGGGTTACGGTGTGCAGGCGGACGGGAAACTTGATCCTTGGGTGATGGAGCGGGTATCGGCGTATGAAGACCACGGATACGAACCGGTGTATCTAGGCAACGGATGCGTTGGCGGCATGGTGGACCTGTCGGGGGTGACGGCGGACTGGTGGAGCTCGCGAATCGGAGCGTCGATCGAGGGCGGGACGGCTGGCGTATTGTATCCGGTGACGGCGCTGCGCACGCAGGTGGTGTTTCGCAACGCGGCGTGGGCGAGGGACGGACTGTGGGCGGGGCGGAGCGGGATCTTTTGCGCGGATGCGCGCTACACCTCGGATCCATCGATGCCGCATCGGCCGCAGGTTTACGGCGTGACGCAGCGGCTGGATATGCGCGC
>DFYA01000276.1 GCA_002382525.1 Opitutaceae bacterium UBA4094 | reverse complement strand
CCGCTTTCCGCCCTCGACGCGCTCAGCCGCGGCAACCTCCAGGACGAGATCAACGACATCTGCCAGTCCGACAAAAAGACCGTCGTCCTCATCACCAATTCCGTGGACGAAGCCCTCCTCCTCGCCGACCGCGTCATCCCGCTCACCCTCGGCCCCGGCGCCACGCTCGCGGCGCCAATCACCGTGGACCTGCCCCGCCCGCGCGACCGCAAGGCCCTCAATCACGAGCCCGAGTTCAAGCGTCTGCGCGCGCACATCACCGCCCAGTTGCTCGGCTTCAACGCCGCCCGAAAATCCGCCGTCACCCGCAAGCTCGTCCTGCCCGACATCATGCCGGAAAACCTCGACCTCCCCCGCGTCAACCGCCCGCCCCGCCGCCTCTCCGAGGAAAAGACAGAACTCGTATCCACTTCCTAATGACAGCCTCCGCTTCTCCGATCTTCGCGTTCCTTCGCGTCCTTAGCGGTTAAAAAAATCCGTCTCCCATGTCCTCCTTTCTCGAAATCTCCCAGCTCCACAAAACCTTCCCCACGCCCAAGGGCCCGCTCACCGTGGTCGAGGACTTCAATCTCAACATCCGCAAAGGCGAATTCATCGCCCTCATCGGCCATTCAGGCTGCGGAAAATCCACCGTGCTTTCGATGCTCGCCGGCCTCACCGACGTCACGCTCGGCGGCATCATCCTGTCCGGCAAAGAGGTCAACTCCGCCGGCCCCGACCGCGGCGTCGTGTTTCAAGCCCCGTGCCTCCTCCCGTGGTTCACCGCCTTCGAAAACGTCATGCTCGGCGTCGACCAGGTTTACTACACCGCCAGCAAACTCGAACGCCGCCAGATCGCCGAATACTACTTGTCCGTCGTCGGTCTCGCCGACGCCATGCACAAGCGCCCCGGCGAACTCTCACAAGGCATGCGCCAGCGTTGCGGCATCGCCCGCGCCTTCGCGCTGTCCCCCAAAATGCTCCTCCTCGACGAGCCGTTCGGCATGCTCGACAACCTCACCAAGATGGAGCTCCAGGACGTCCTCTTGGACCTCTGGCAACGCGACCAGAAGACCGCGCTTATCGTCACCCACGATGTCGATGAAGCGCTCTACCTCGCCGACCGGGTGGTCATGATGACCGACGGTCCCAACGCCACCGTCGGCGACATCCTTGAGGTCAAGTTTCCCCGCCCGCGCAACCGCAAGGCGCTCCTCGAAGATCCCGCCTACTACGCCGCCCGCGAACATCTCATCACCTTCCTCGAAGAACGCTCCCACCACCGCCCCGAGCGCACCAATAAAAAACCGCCCGCGCCGCCCGCCGCCACCAGCGGACTTCGCCGGTTCATGGGCGCGCTCGCCGCCACCTGACGACTTCCGCCGCTCCGCGAGGTCTTCATCCACTTTCGGGTTTCCATGAGAAACCTTCATGCTACTGCATTGTCCGCCCGCGCCTTTCCGTCAGCAACTACACACACCACACCATGAAGTCGCACCTGCCCGCCATCGCCCTGATCGCCACGCTCGGCGCCGCCACACTCGCGGCCCAGCAGGCTCCCGAGGCCCCCGCCTCGTTCACCGACGCCATCACCAAAGGCAAAGTCTCCGTCAACGCCCGCGTCCGCTACGAGCACGTGGACCAGCAGTTCACCAACGACGCCGAAGCCCTCACCGTCCGCCTCCGCCTCGGCTACACGACCAAGGCCTACAACGGCTTCCAAGCCATGATCGAGGGCGAGGCCGTCACGCCGCTCATCAACGACTACTTCGACGGCACCGGCACCAACAGCGGCGGACACGCCGTCATCGCCGACCCCGAAGTTTACAACGTCAACCAAGCTTGGCTCTCCTACACCTACGGTAAAACCAAGGGCACTCTCGGACGCCAAAAGATCATCCTTGATAACGCCCGCTTCGTCGGCGACGTCGGCTGGCGCCAAAACGACCAGACCTTCGACGCCCTCGTCGTTCAGGACAAAACCTTCGAAAAGACCACCCTCACCTACGGCTACGTCGATCGCGTGAACCGCATCTTCGACAACTCCGGCACCCAACGCGACTGGCACTCCGACTCCCACCTCCTCAACGCCAGCTACGCCGGCCTGCCCTTCGGTGTCCTCACCGGTTACGCCTACCTGCTCGACTTCGATGCCCACGGCGCCGGCCAGCCCGGTGCTCTCGGCGCCTCCTCGCAGACCTACGGCCTCAGCCTCGCCGGCACCCGTCCGATCACCTCCGACGTCAAACTCGCCTACCGCCTCGAATACGCCCGCCAGTCCGACTACGGCGACAACCCCGTCTCTTACGACGCCAACTACTACCTCGGCGAACTCGGCTTCATCTGCAAAGGCAGCACCTTCGCCGCCGGTTACGAGGTCCTCGGCTCCGACAACGGCATCGCGGGTTTCCGCACGCCGATCGCCACGCTCCACGCCCACAACGGCTGGGCCGACGTCTTCCTCAACACGCCCGCCCAAGGCTTGACCGACACGTATCTCAAATACTCCACCACCCTCCCGGGCAAAGTGAACCTCCTCGCCTTCTACCACTTCTTCGGCACCGAAGATGGCCCGTCGCAGATCGGCCAGGAGTTCGACGTCATGGCGACCTACAAGGTCAACAAGGAGCTCAGCTTCACCGCCAAGTATGCCAAGTTCTGGAGCGATGAAGCCGGTTTCGCCGACCGCACCAAGATCTGGCTCCAGGCCGACTACGCCTTCTAAGCACCCCGCGCGTTCCCCCGCGCCCCTCCGGCCTCGCACCGAGCCCCCGGTGCGAGGCTTTTTTGTGCCCGCAACTCCGGCGCCCATAACATGAGCTCCTCTCATCATTTCACTGAAACCTATTCACCGCTTTAATTTAACCACCACGGTCCGATGGCACCACCGCTGCTAATTCAGCACGCGTGAACGCCGCCCTCGCACCCACTCCGGACACCTTTACCACCGCCCAGAAGGAATACCTCCAAGGCTTCATGGCCGGCGTAACCGCCTCCGGCCTGCTCCCCCAAGGAGGGACGACCTCCGTGTCGTCCGCGTCTTCTCCGGTAGCGGCGAGCGCCAGCGAGCCGACCGTCTACCACACCCCCCTCGCCGACCTCTGCAAAGAGGAAAAATGGAAACACGCCGAGAACCCGCTCGACGCCTGGGAACGCCTCCTCGCCCACGCCGACGCCGACAAATTCCCCGACGCCGAAAACACCTACCGCTTCAAAACCCACGGCCTCTTCTACGTCGCCCCGGCGCAAGACAGCTTCATGATTCGCCTGCGCGTCCCCGCCTGCGAGATCACCGCCCACCAATTCCACGGACTCGCCGACCTCGCCGCCGATCTCGGCAACGGCCACGTCGATCTCACCACCCGCGGCAACCTCCAGCTCCGCGAACTCAAGCCCCGCGACCTCGTCTCCGTGCTCACCCGCGTGCAGGAGCTCGGCCTGACCTCGCGCGGCGCCGGCGCCGACAACATCCGCAACGTCACCGCCTCGCCCAACAGCGGCTTCGACCCCGACGAACTCCTCGACGTCCGCCCCTACGCGAAGGCGGTTCATCATTACATCCTCAATCACCGCGACTGCTACGGCCTCCCGCGCAAGTTCAACATCGCCTTCGACAACGGCGGCTCCCTCACGACCGCCGCCGACACCAACGACATCGCCTTCCTCGCCACCCGCGTAAAGGGAGGGACGACCTCTGTGTCGTCCGCGTCTCAGGTTTCAGGTCTCAGCCCTCAGGTCTCTTCCGGCCTCTACTTCCGAGTCCTCCTCGGCGGCATCACCGGCCACCAAGACTTCGCCCGCGACACTGGCGTCCTTGTCCTCCCCTCACAAGCCGTAGCCGTATCCGCCGCCATGATACGCGTCTTCGTGGAAAACGGCGACCGCACCAACCGCAAAAAAGCCCGCCTCAAATACCTCCTGGATAAATGGGGCTTCGACCGCTTCCTCGACGAAACCCAGAAGAAACTCCCGTTCCCGCTCGTCCGCGTCCCGCTCTCCGCCTGCGAGCCGCGCAAGCCGCTCATCAAGCACGGCTGGATCGGCGCCTACAAACAAGCCCAGCGCGGCTTCACCTCCATTGGCGTCGGTATTCCTGTCGGCCGCATGTCGTCCAAACAGATGCACGGTCTCGCCACCCTCGCCGCCAATTTCGGCAAGGGCGAACTCCGCCTCACCGTTTATCAAAACGTCATCATCCCGCACATCCCGCACGCGCTCGTTCCCTCCGCCTGCCGCCAGCTCCAGCACCTCGGCTTCACCACCGAAGCCTCATCGACTATCAGCGGCATCGTCGCCTGCACCGGCTCCCGCGGCTGCAAATACGCCGCCGCCGACACCAAGGGCGCCGCCGCCGCCCTCGCCAAACACCTAGGCCACGCCGACCTTTCCGTCGAGCAACCCGTCAACATCCACTTCACCGGCTGCGCCCATTCCTGCGCCCAGCACTACTGCGGCGACATCGGCCTGATCGGAGCCAAACAGCCCGACGGCGGCGACGGTTTCCACATCGTCCTCGGTGGTGGCATGGACCACGAGCAAGGCATTGCCCGCGAGGTCTTCCGCGGAGTCCGCGCCGAAGACGTCCCCGCACTTACCGAAAAGATCCTCCGCGCTTACAACGCCAAAAAATCCTCCGGCGAAACCTTCGTCGAATGGACCCGCCGCCACTCCGTCAAAGAACTCCAGGAGTTCCTCTCCTCCTAATCGTTCTCGTTCTCTTACTCGTTCTCCGCCTCTTCCGTCCCTCTCACGCCATGAGCACCGTCCCCCTCATCCCCGAAACCGCTCCCTTCAGCCCCGAGCAGCGCGCCTGGCTCAACGGCTTCCTCGCCGGCATCTTCAGCCGCTCCGATGTAGCGCAGACTTCCAGTCTGCCTTCCGCGTCCCTCACGCCCCTCACCATCCTCTACGGCTCCCAAACCGGCACCGCCGAGTCGCTCGCAAAACAAATCTCCAAGGAAGCCGGCAAACGCGGCTTCGCCCCCGCCATCCTCGACATGGCCGAGGTATCCGCCGATCAACTACCGTCGCACTCCAACCTACTCGTCATCACGAGCACCTATGGCGAAGGCGAACCTCCCGACAGCGCCAAGGCGCTCCACACCGCGCTCCGCGAAGGCGCCCACGCACTCGCTTCCATTCGTTACAGCGTCTGCGCCTTGGGCGACACCAACTACACTTTGTTCTGCCAAGCCGGAAAAGACTTCGACACCTACCTCGAAAAACACGGCGCCACCCGCATCACCCCCCGCGCCGACTGCGACGTCGATTACGAAACGTCCTTCACGACCTGGCTCGATACCACCCTCACCGCGCTAGGCTCCAAAAGTAGCGCAGACTTCCAGTCTGCTTCCGTCTCCAGCACCCCCGCCGCCTCCCTCGTCCACGACAAAAAGAACCCCTTCCCCGCTCCGGTTCTCACGGTCCGCAACCTCAACGCCCTCGGCTCGGCCAAGGAGGTCAATCACATCGAATTCGACCTCACCGGATCGGGCCTCGTCTACGAAGCCGGCGACGCCCTCGGTGTGATCCCGCAGAACTGCGCCGACCTTGTCTCGGCCATCATGCAATCCCTCGGTTGCGACGGCGAAGAAGCCGTCCCCACGCCCGCCGGCGAACTCCCGCTCCGCACCGCGCTCCTCCAGCACTACGACCTCGGCAAACCCACCCCCGGCCTGCTCTCGCTTCTGAACGTAGCGGGGAGCGTGAGCGACCCGTCTCCCCACCACGTCCTCGACGCCCTCCACGTAGCGACGACCAAACCCACCCCCGCCGACTTCGTCGCCGCCCTCAAAAAACTCCAGCCGCGCCTCTACTCCATCTCCTCCTCGCCCAAGGCGCATCCCAACCAGGTCCATCTCACGGTTGGCGCCGTGCGCTACGAGTTGAACGGACTCCCCCGCAAAGGCGTCTGCTCCACCTTCCTCGCCGAACGCGCCCTCGCCCACGGCACCGCTGGAGTATTCGTGCATTCCAACAAAGCCTTCCGCCCGCCAGCCGATCCCGCAGCGCCGATGATCATGATCGGCCCCGGCACAGGCATCGCCCCCTTCCGCGCCTTCCTCGAAGAACGCGCAGCGACCGCAGCGTCAGGCAAAAACTGGCTCTTCTTCGGGGACCAAAAAACCGCCACCGACTTCCTCTACCGCGACGAACTCCAGGCCCTGCGCGCCT
>DFYA01000064.1 GCA_002382525.1 Opitutaceae bacterium UBA4094 | reverse complement strand
CAATGCGACGAACTCGGCTTGCTCGTCTGGGCCGAGTTTCCTCTCGCATGCAACGACTACCCCGACGAGCCCGACTATCTCGCCGACCTCAACCGCGAATCCCGCGCGATCATCCGCCGCCTTCGGCAACACCCGTCCCTTGCCCTCTGGTGCGGCGGCAACGAGCTCTTCAACTCCTGGGGCGGCATGGACGACCAGTCGCTCCCGCTGCGCCTGCTGAATCGCAACTGCTACGACCTCGACCCGGCCACGCCGTTTCTCGCCTCCTCGCCCCTCGACGGCATGGCGCACGGCGACTACCGTTTCCGCGACACCGACGGACGCGACGTTTTCCAGATCTTCCAAAGCGCCTCCAACACCGCCTACCCCGAGTTCGGTTGCCCCGGGGTCTCGCCGGTCGCCTACCTCAAGACGTTTATCCCCGAAGCCGAACTCTGGCCGCCCCGCGCCGGAACGAGTTGGGAAACTCACCATGCCTTCAAAGCCTGGAGCCCCGATCCCAACTACTGGATCAACCTCCGCGCCATCGAACACTACTTTGGCGAGTCCACCTCGCTCGACCAACTCGTCGCCCGAGGCGAATGGCTCCAGTGCGAAGGCTACAAATCAATCTTCGAGGAAGCCCGCCGCCAGTCGCCCAAGTGCGCCATGGCGCTCAATTGGTGCTACAACGAGCCGTGGCCCTGCGCCGCCAACAACAGCCTCCTCAACCACCCCGCCGTTCCCAAACCCGCCTACTATGCGGTGCAGGCGGCCTGCCGCCCGGTCCTCGCCAGCGCCCGCATCCCGAAGTTCCAGTGGAAAGCCGACGAGCTCTTCACCGCCGAGCTCTGGCTCCTCAACGACTGCCCGACTCCGCAACCCGCCGGAGAACTCATCGCCACCCTCGCCGCCGATTGCGTATCCACCGAACTGTTACGCTGGAACTTCCCTGCGCTCTCACCTCAGCAGAACCTCGCCGGCCCGTCCGTCCGCCTGCGCCTCCCCGCGCTCCCCGTCACCAACAGCGAGTTCACCCTCGTTCTCACGGCCATCGGCCGCGACGACCTAAACTCCACCTACCGACTCAGCCTGCTCTCGCCCGAGATTGTCCAAAAGACCAACGGTTCCGCCGCCCTCAACGGCTAAGTCTAGGACCTCATCCGAACCAGCCTCTCTAACCATAAATGGTGCGGATATCCGCAGATGAATATCCGATATCTGCGCCCATCTGTGTCACCCGCGGTTAAAAGTCTGAACGCTTTAGGTTTTTTGCATGCCAGAAGTGCAGCCGCGATCAACCGTTCCCGCGTTAGCGTAACGCCGCCCATCGCTTGCTCCGACGCGCGGCGCCGGCCACGTTCTCCGGCTCCATGGTTCACCACTCCCTGACCCTTCTCCGCGACTGGGCTTTGTTTGCCGAATGCGATTGGACGTCCGTCCCCGGTCGCCCCGAACACGGCATCTACGGCACCGGCTACAACGGCTGGGGAGTGCAGACCCAGCAAAAATACCTCGCCGCCCTTGCCGTCCTCGCCACCCGGGGCGGCGGTATCGAACATCTCGATACGGACTGGGCCCTCGACCGCGCCCTCGCCGCTCTCCGCTTCAACCTCGACAGCCACAAGAGCGGCGGCTCGCGCTGCACCGACGGCACTCAATGGGGCCACACGTGGATCAGCGCCCTCGGCATCGAACGCATGATGTTTGGCGTCGAGCTGCTCCGTCCGCACTTCACCGCTCGCGACCTCGCCGCGCTCAAGGCCGTGCTCACCAGCGAGGCCGACTGGCTGCTTTCCTCCTATCAACGCGGAGTCCACAAGGGCATCACCTGCGGAAAATGGGGCGCCGACGGCTGCAACGATCCCGAGTCCAACATCTGGAACGGCGCGTTGCTCTGGCGCACCGCCTCCCTCTACCCAGATCATCCCCGCGCCGCAGACTGGCGCGAGCGCGCCCACGTGTTTCTCGTCAACGGCATCAGCATCGACATCGATGCCGGCGACTCGCGCGTCATCGCCGGAAAACCGCTTCGCGACCGCCATCTCGGCGCCAACTTCTTCCCCAACTACGCCCTCGACCACCACGCCTACTTCAACGTCGGCTACATGGTCATCTGCGTGAGCAACGTCGCGCTGCTCCACTTCGACTGCCGCGCCGCCAACCTCCCCGTTCCCGACTCGCTCGATCTCCATCAAACCGACCTCTGGAACGTGCTGCGCCGTTTTATCTTTGAAGACGGACGCCTTGCCCGCGTCGGTGGCGACACCCGTGTGCGCTACGGCTACTGCCAGGAATATTTGTTGCCCGCCCTGCTCTACGCCGCCGATCACCTAGGCGACGCCTCGGCCCTCCCGCTCCTCGCGCGCCAACTCGCCTTGATTCAAGCCGAGACCGACTACTCCGGCGATGGCTCGTTCTACTCGAGGCGCCTCGCGTCCCTGCGCCGCGCCAGCCCGCTCTATTACACACGTCTCGAAAGTGATCGCGCAAGCTCCCTCGCGGCGATCGTCGCCTACGCTCCCCTGCTCAAAACCCCGGTTGCAGTCGCGACACCGCAGATCTCCACCGCCCCCGCTCTCCGCAAGGATGTCCATGGCCTCTGGTGCGAACCCGAATACGGCGCCGCCCTGCATCGCAGCGCCACCCGTTTCGCCTCCTTCGCCTGGCGCGCCTTCGACCTCGCCCAGGGCCTCTGCCTTCCGCCCGACGACGGCCATCTTGCCGAGTGGGAACATAACCTCGGCGGCATCGTCGAGTTCAGCCACCACCCGCATCCGCAACACCACGACGTGAAACGTCACCGTCGTTTGGATACAGGCCGCGTGGATGCGTTCGACGGCGGTTTCCTCGCGCAGGGCGCCGTGTTCGAGGGCACCGACCTCGCCCTCGCCGAGAGCTGGTTCGGCACCGATTCCGCCCGCCACCAGATCGTCTTCGCCGCGTTGCCCGACGACCACACGGTCATCGGACTCAACCATTGCCGCATGGGCGAACGCCGGGGCTACGTAAACGCCATCAAGGCGCTGAACTACGTTCTCCCCAACGATCTCTACAACCACCACCGCCGGTCCGTCACCTCCGCCTCCGGAGCAGCCACGCTCATCAGCCCCGCGACCTGCGAAGACTTCGTTCCCCTGCAAAGCCCTTGGGTGAACATTGAAAACCGTATCGGCTTGGTTGGCCTTTACGGCGCCGAATCGATCACCGTTCACCGGCATGCCGCTCGCCGCGCGGGTGCCATGGCCAACCTCTACACCGAGGAATTTGGTTTTCCGGCGACCGGCGGCCCCACGCGTTTTGAGGCCAACGAGGTCATCGTCGACAGCGGCTGGGCGGTCATCGCTTCGGTGGACACCGACGCCACTCGCACCTTCTCCGACCAACACCGAAACGCCGCCGTCGACACCGGGTTGCCCGACGTGCGCGCCGTGAGTGTTCGCGGCCAAAACGGCGTTCGTTACCTGCTGCTCGCCAACTTTTCTCCCACTGAGGTCACCTTAAAACCGTCCGCGCTGCTCCCCGACGCCCAACGTCTCGCGGATCTCGTCACCGGTGCCGACCGCACCGCCTCCGTCACGCTCGCCGCCGGCCAGTCGATGGTGCTTGCCGCGGGTTGAACGACTTGGCGCGCCCCGCCTCCGCTGGCCGTCCGCCTTCCCGAAAGGCGGACGGCGACACCCGCGTGTGGCGTCGGAACCAATGGCTGAAGTGCGACTCGCTGCCGAACCCGAGGTCGAAGGCGATCTCCTTCAAGCTCGTCCGCGTATGCGTCAACAGGCGTTCACTCGCCTCCCGCCTCCGACGTTCGTAATAACGCCGCGGCGAAAGCCCCGTCGCCTGAGTGAAAAGGCCGTTCATCTGCGAACGCCCCAATCCGACTCGGGTAGTCAGTTCCTTTTCAGAAAACTTCTGGTTGAGGGGATGCCGGTCCAGTTCGCTAATCAACTGCACCACCCGGTCATCCATCGCCCCCACGCGTTTGGGATACACCCCCAGCCCGGCCTGCGTATCCAAATACGCCGACAACCACCGCGGGAGCAGATTCTGCACGCGCAGATAGAGAGAAAACGTGCAACGCTCGGCTGGCAAAAACGCCGTCGAATTCGGGAAATATTTCGCGACGAGCCGGACCAACGGTCGCGCCGCCGCCTCCAACTCCGGCGCGTCCGCCGCGTCGAACACCACGCTGCGCGGTTGCTCGATCACCGGTTCGCCGCCCGGCCAGCTGAATTGGAAGTGCACCGACAAAATCTCCGCGTCATCGCTAAACCGCTGGGTGCGCGTCGGTGTCGCTACAAACACCCACTGGCCCGCCGTCGCCGTCACCCGTTTCCCGCCTGCCGTCACCGTCACGCGTCCCTTTCTCACCAGCCAGCACGAGGGATCGGCGTGGGTCCACGTTCCCGTGCGCCCCATTGACTGCACGCGGCCTTCATACGCCCACATCAACCCGTGCCGCACGCTCGCCCAATCTTGGAAGCGTCTCACCGCGTCCAACCCCGCTCCCATCGTCGCCTCGTTGTTCATCGGCTGTTTATACAATAGAACTGTCAGAGTGTGAAAGAGTGAATCGTTGATGCACGATCCGGGCCGCGTGCAACCTCATGGGCGTCCCTTCACCCCATGAACCCCGTTTCCCCGCCTGATCGTTTTGACGTGCTTGTTGTCGGCGGCGGCCCCGCCGGCATTGTCGCCGCCGCGCAGGCCGCCCGCGCCGGCGCCCGCACCTTGCTCGTCGAAAAAAGCGGCATGCTCGGGGGCGCCACCACGCTCAACGGCGTCGCCTTGCCCGGGCTTTTTCACGCGTGGGGCCGCCAGGTGATCGCGGGCATCGGCTGGGAACTCGTCACCGCCGCGGTGCGCGAGGCCGGCGGCACGCTGCCCGATTTTTCGCAATGGGCCACCCTGCCGCACTACCGGTTGCAGATCGCCGTCAATGGACCGGTCTACGCCGCGCTCGCCGATCAACGGGTCCTCGGCTCCGGGGCCGAACTGCGCCTCCACACATTGCTCGCCTCCCTACGTTTTCATGACGACGCCTGGCAGGTGCAGCTCTGCGGAAAAGAGGGCCTGCAAGCGATCACCGCCGAGGTGGTCGTAGACTGCACCGGCGACGCCAACGCGGTCGCGCTCGCCGGCCTGCCCCTCGCGCGCAACGCCACGCTTCAACCGGGAACCCTCGTCACGCACGCCTCCGGCTACGACCTCGGACAACTCGATTTACCCGCCCTCGACGCGGCGTTTCACCAAGCCGTGGAACGCGGCGAGATGGTTCGCTCCGACTTCCAGTCCAAGACCCACCCCGCCTCGACGTTTCTGCGCCTTCACGGCGGCAACGCTCTGCACGTGGTCAATATCAACGCCGCGACCAGCGCCGGAAAAACCCACGCCGAGGTTCAGGCCCGCGCCACGTTGCTGCGCATCGTGCGGTTCTTCCGCGCCCAACCGGGCCTGGCGGATTTCCGCATCGAGCACATGTCCGCCGAATGCGGCATTCGCGAGACGGTCACCATTGAGGGCGAAACGCGGATCACGCGCGAAGATTACGTGAGCGGACGCAGCTGGCCGGACGCGGTCTGCCATAGTTTTTATCCGATCGACCTGCACTCCACGAAAGGCGGCGCGATCGACACGCGTCCGTTACGCGAGGGCGTGGTGCCGTCGATTCCACTCGGTGCCCTTCTGCCCAAGAACAGCCGCCGGATCCTCGTCGCCGGCCGTTGCGCGTGCGGCGATCAAGAGGCGAACTCCGCCTTTCGCGTCCAAGCGTCCGCCATGGCCATGGGCCAGGCCGCCGGTGCCGCCGCAGCCCTCGCCGCCACCAGCGATCGCGATGTGCGCGATGTGACCATCACCGAGATTCACGCCCTCCTCGCCCGGCACGGCGCCGTGNNACACAACCCACCCAGCCCCTCCTCGCGCGCGTGCTCAGCGTCGCGTTCGTCTCCAGTCTTCTCGCGGTCACCGCGTCGGCCCAGACCTTCGTCGACGACTTCAACGGCACCAGCTTCGACACCAACACGTGGTATCCGCGAGTGACCTCCGGCAGCGCCACCGTCAGCGACGGCCTGGCACGATTCGCCACCGGTGCGCTGACCACGTCGCAACGCGCCTTCGTTGTATCCAAAAACTTCTACAATCCCTTCGACGGCCCGCTCACCGTCAGCTTCAACAACCTCACGCTCTCCGGCACGCCAACCGCCGATTCGCCCACGTGGGGCAACGCGTTCTACGCCGCCGTGGGCCGCGCCTCGACCGACCTCGGCGCCCCGCTCGATAACACCGTCTCCGGCCGCTACACCGCCGTCGGCGCCGACTACGTGACCGCGCTCGGGCTCAACGTCCGCCGGTCTGACAGCAACGTCGTCCTGCAAATCGTCGATCGCGGCGCCGCCTCGCACACGACCACCACCTTGACGCTGTCCGCCGTGCCGACCGACGCCATTTGGACAATCGACGGCAGCGACGCCACCGGCAAGTGGTCCGTCAGCCTCACGGGCGCGACGTTCACCGACTCCGGGCTCGGCGTCGCCTCCGGATCGTTCATCAAGTT
>DFYA01000062.1 GCA_002382525.1 Opitutaceae bacterium UBA4094 | reverse complement strand
GGATCGCGCCACCTGTATGAGGACAAATTTGTAACGCTGTGTTTAGAACGCCCACCATCGCCGAACCACACAGGCAGGTTTCGAGGGCGGAGCCCGACAGTCGGCCATGCCTGTGCCACCCGCTGAGCGTCGCCTACGCCGCACCCCGCCACGCGGCGCGCAAATCCCGCGCCAGCGTCACCGCTTGTTCCCACGGCGCGGGGTCGTGCGACAAACCATAACCGGCCACCTTCGGGCCCACTTCCGGACACGCCCACAGTTCCGCACCGGCGTTCCCCGGCGCGGCGCGCCAACCGCGCAGCACCTCGCCGACGAAATCCATGAACTCCACAAACTCCGGCGTGCGCCGCCCCGCCACGCGCACCGGGATCTGCGCGTGTTGCCCGTTGAACGGCCTGAAGTGAAACAGCCGCGCGCTCGCGATCGCCGCCGGCTCGGTCAACAACCGCTTCGTCCAGTCGGCGCGCGCGAGGTGCTTCACCAACGCATGATGCGAAAAATCCCAGGTCGCCGGCATCTCTTCGCCACAGCGCTGGCGATACTTCGCCAATAGCGTCGCGAACTTTTCCGGAGTCTCGGTCGCCGTGTCCCGGTGCGTCTCCGGCGCCACGTGCAGACCCGTCTCCCGCGCGCCCCGCCGAAGATGAAGCGCCAGCGCCAACGCGTCCGCCACCGGCGTATCGTGCTGGCCGAGAAACACCGTCAGCCGGCGCACGCCGAGCCGCGCATGGCGCGCGAGTTCGCGGTCGATGGTCGCCGTGTCGGTCGCCCAAAACCAACCCACACATTCCAGCCCGAGCCCGCCGGCGCGCGCCACCGTGGGCTCGTCGAGCGCGCCGGTCACGCCGTCAAAGCCGGCCTCCGCGATCGCGGACAACTTTCGTTCCAACGACCACTCGCGGCCCGGCCGGGGATGCCCGACCATCGTCCACAGGTTCGCGTAAAGGCAGAGTTTCGACATGCGCGCGGTCCTCACATGGGTTTGGCCGAGCGAGGAGGACACGCCGTGGCGTTGGCCAACGGATACGCCGCGCGGATACGCGCCAACAGGTCCTGGTAAAACGCAAACGCCGGGTTGTCCGGCGAGCGGTCCAGCGGCGTCGTCGCCACCTTTTCCGCCGCGCCGCGCTCGAACTCCGTGCGCATCTTCGCCGCGCGTTCGCGGTAATCGGTGTTCGAGAGCCCGGCTTTCTCCGCCAGCAGCGGCAGCCAGCGGTGCGCATACTGCACGTGGGTCGTCTCGTCGATGATGTCGAAGAGCATCATCTCCGCCGACTCCAGGTCCTGCCCGTCCTTGAAATCCTGATACGCCTCGTTCTTCACGATGAAGTGGCCGTTCTCCGCCACCATACCGATGAAGAACACCGCCTCGTAAACATCCGCCGGGGTCATCGGCTTCATCGGCGCCTCGGCCAAGATCGTGTCCTCGAATTCCTTCAACGCCGCCATNNTCGTCGTTGTTGTAAGACGGGAAACCGACCTCCTCGACCGAGATGCCGAAATCCTCCAAGCGCGAGCGGCCCGAGTCCCCGTGACGCGACTCGTCCCACAAGTGGCGCGACACGTCGTGGTGCCAGTCCCACGGGAGGTCGTGACCGTAATACAGCCACGCGAGCTGATCGTCCGGCAGGTTCTTTTCCAACATATAGGCGTAGGCCCAGAACAACCGCCGCGCTTCCAAACTGGTCGCGAAGTCCGCGTTCACATACGGCAGGAAGTCCTGCTTCGGCCGCGTCGGTTGCGTGCGCGCACTGAACTTCGGCAGCGTGAAATCCGCGCCCACGCCGCACAGTTTCGCCGCCTCGCCCGCGGCCACCGGCAGCGCCTCAGTGAAGCCGCCGCACGCCTCGATCTCCGCGCGCACCGCCGCCTCGAAGGTTGTATCCGTTACGTGCGGCACGCGGCGGCGATACTCGCGATACCAGAGCCACTGTTGGCTCTTCATTTGATTGATCTCGTGCAACACCGACACGGTCGGCGCGTCGTGCACCGCGTGGGCCTTGTTGGTGTAATCCACATACGCCGCCACCAGCGCCTTCAACAGCAGCCGGTAAATGCCATCCAACGCGTCCTCGAAGCTCGGAGCGAAGAGCAACCGGTTAGCCAGCGCCTCCAGCCGAGGCGACACCGCCGCATCGGGTTTGCCGCCCGGAAACTCCTTCACGCGATCACGAATGCGCCGCACGCACTCCGCCTGTTCCCACACATGGCGATGGATCGCGCTCTTGCCGTCCCAGTCCGGCATGCGCCGGCCCCACGCGGCGAGCAAGCGATGCGCGGTGCGCTCCAGATATTGCCAGTCGTTGAGACGATCCACGATCTTCGGACGATTGCGCGTCTGCGCATCGATCAACACATGACGAGGACGGGACGGGGCGGGGGAAGTGGCGTTACTCATGGGATAATAAAGTATGTCTAATGTAGCAGTCCGCCCGCGTTTCGGCCATGTCCGCGCCAACCCGTTTTGTATCTGTTTCCGCCCCGGGGTGGCACAGGCATTCCTGCCTGTGCGGTTTGTGGGCATGCTGACGGACTTGGATCACGAAGCGGGGACCCACAGGCAAGAATGCCTGTGCCACGCCAAACCCGCCCGATCCCAACTGTGTGCATTGGCCCCTTCTTCCTCCTGACCGAGGTCTTCG
>DFYA01000094.1:29917-37558 GCA_002382525.1 Opitutaceae bacterium UBA4094 | reverse complement strand
TCTACGATCACCAAGCCCTCGACACCCTCGATCTCGTCGAGGTGCGCCGCCAGATCGGTTGTGTCCTTCAACGCGGCCGGCTCCTGCCCGGCGACATCAACTCCAACGTCGTCGGCAACAGCGGAGCCGGCCCCGACCGCGTGTGGCGCGCGCTCGAACTCGCGGGCCTCGCCGACGACATCCGCGCGATGCCCATGGGCCTGCACACCATCGTCGTCGATGGCGGTGGCACCCTCTCTGGCGGACAGCGCCAGCGCCTGCTCATCGCCCGCGCCGTGGTGGACGAGCCCGCGCTGCTCTTCTTCGACGAAGCCACCAGCGCGCTGGACAACGAAACCCAGGCCCACGTCGCCGCCGGCCTCGAACGGCTCGCCGTCACGCGCGTGGTCATCGCTCATCGCCTGAGCACGATCATCAACGCGGACCGCATTTACGTCATGTCCGAAGGGCGCGTCGTCGAGGAAGGCAACTACGCTGCGCTCATGTCGCGCGACGGCCCGTTCCGAAGCCTCGCCGCCCGCCAGCTCGCCGAAGCTCCCGAGGATAAATCGGCCACGCCCGCCTCATGACGGACGAAGCCTCGCTCCGCCTCCTCGCCGCCCGCGCGGCGTTGCCCTGGGAACGTGCGTCGGAGCACTGGCGACCGCGCCCCGACGCCTTCGCCTCCGCCGAGGAAACGAAAACACGCGAGACGCGTCTGCGGCGTTGGCGGGAGTTCATCCCGGCTGGCTCCTCCAGCCAGTTCCCGTTGGCCACGTGGGACGACGAACGGCTCCGCCCGCTCCTCGGTGAAGGCGAATGGCACGCCGCCGCCCCGCTTCCCGCGTGGGTTGAAACGTGGCGCGCTCTCGTCGCCGACGCGACATCGTGCCCGCCGCCTCGCCCGGACGCCGATGGCCTTGCGGGCCCCGACGAACCGCATCAATGGACACCGTTCGTCGCGCCCTTCGCCCGCGTCGCCGCTCGGCGCCTGCTCACCGAAGGCGCGGCGCGCGGCTTGGAAATCGCACCGGTCGTGCGGGTTGAATTCGGTCGTTTGGTGCGCGCGCGATTGGCCGCGATCGTGGGACCGATCCTCGCGTTCGAGTGGCGCGTGTTTAGCCAAGCCTCGCAAGCCGCCCCGCGCTGGTCGGGCGGCGGCTCGACGACGCCGCCGCCGACCGCCGCTGGATTCGCGGCCGATCTCTGGGGCGAGCAACGCGGGTGGCTCGAACGCGCGCACCCGGTTCTCCTGCGGCTGTGCTGCGAGCAGATCGCCCTGTTGGGCAAAGCGTGGCTGGATCTTGTTTCGCGGCTCACTTCCGACGGCCCCGGACTCGCCCGTCGCTTCAACGCGCGTCGAGCACCGGGAACGTTGATCGGTTGTCGTGGCGGGTTGTCCGACCCTCACCATGGCGCGCAGACGGCGGTGGAGCTTTGTTTCTCCGGCGGACTCCGAATCATCTACAAACCGCGTTCGCTCGCGCCGGAAGCCGGCTACTTTTCCTTGCTCGGTTGGCTCGTCACCCGAGGCGTGCGTCCCTCGCATCGATGCCCCGTTATCTGGGATCGCGGCATCTATGGCTGGATGGAATGGATCGACGCCGCCCCGTGCGATGATCGCGCGGAGGTCCGTCGTCACTTCGTTCGGACCGGCGCGCAGCTCGCCGTTCTTCGCATGCTCGGCGGCGCGGATCTTCACACGGAAAACTGGATCGCCGCCGGCGAATGGCCCGTGCCCGTGGACCTTGAGGTGCTGCTTCGCCCGGCCTTTCCATTTGCCACCGGCGAGGCCCGCAACGCCTTCGACGACTCCGTGCTCGGCACCGGCCTGCTGCCGCTGTGGCAAGCCTCCGGGAATCGGGTCGCCGACATCAGCGCCCTCGGTGCGCCGCTCGACGATCGCAAGCCCGACTACCCCGCCCATCGCGCGAGCCTCGATGGCGTGCCGCTCGCCGCCGCGGATTACGTTGAGGAAATGAAGCGCGGCTTCGTAGGCATGCAGTCGGCGTTGCGCCGCCATCGCGCCGAGCTGCTTCAACCCGGAGGACCGCTCGCCCGCCTGCGTCGCATCCACTCGCGCCACCTCGCGCGGCCGACCGAGATCTATCGCCGCCTGATCGGCCGCCTGCTGCACCCCTCCGCGCTTTGCGACGGCGCCGCCTTTGGCCTCGAACTCGCGCGCCTCGCCCGCGCGCCGGACGGATCGGCGTCACGCACCGGTCCTGAATTGTCGGCCTTGATCGCCGCCGAAGTCGCCGCGCTCGCCCGCCTCGACGTGCCGTTGCTGCATGCGCACGGGCGCACGTTGGAAACCGGCGAAGGACCGCCCGTGAAACGCTTTTTCCCGGAGTCCGGTTGGACCGCTTGCCGACGTCGGCTGGAGGCGATCACGCCGCGCGAAACGCGCACGCAAGCCGCGCTCATCGGCGCCGCGTTTTCGGTATCCAAGCTCGACCGCGCGATGCCCGCGGAGACGAAAACCGCTTCGCAAAACCCGCCCTCGCCGCTCGCCCCCGCGACCGCCGAAAACCTGCTCGCGGCCGCCCGCGCCTTGGGCCAGCGACTCGCCGCCAGCGCCATCCCGTGCGAAACGGGTTTGACGTGGATCGCGCCGCAATTGCTGCCGCAGGCGGGGCGCTTTCAACTCGTTCCGCTCGCGCCCACATTGTTCGACGGCACCGCCGGACCGGGCCTCTTTTTCGCGGCGCTGCACCGCGCCACCGGCGAAGCCCGCTGGGCCCTCTTCGCCGACCAAGTGTTCGCGCCCTTGGCCAAAGCTCTCGCCAACCCGAGTGATCGCCATCGGCTCGCGCGCCTGCCCGCAGGCGTCGGCCTCGGCCGCGGCGGTCTGGTTTATTCTCTCACCAAAGCGGGCCACTGGCTCGGACGCCCTGCATGGACGCGCCCCGACCTCGCCGGGTTTCTCTCCCCACTTCCGAGCGATCACGGCTGGGACGTGTTGAGCGGCGCGGCCGGCGCGCTGCTGGCGTCCCTGAGCCTCGCCGCAGAAACAAACCGGTCGCGGCAACTCGACGTTGCTCGCGCCTGGGGCGATCGACTCGTTGCCGCGCAAGAGCCGATGCTCACCGGCGGACGCGCCTGGCCCGACGGCGGCACGGCCTTGGCCGGCTTCGCGCACGGGGCCGCTGGAGCCGCCCTCGCGTTGGCGAAACTCGGCTCCGCCACGAGCGAAGGCCGCTACCTTGACGCGGCCCACGAGGCGGTCGCCTATGAGCGCACGCTCTTCGACGAAACCAAGGGCAACTGGCGCGACCTCCGCGAGCGCGGCGGCTCCGACTCCGGCGGCGGCGCGGCGGCGGCCGCGCCTCGTTTTGCCTGCGCCTGGTGTCACGGCGCGCCGGGCATTCTCCTCGCGCGCCTGCACGGTATCCTGTCTTTGGATACGCACCTCGCGCGGACCGACATCGACGCGGCGTTGAACACCGTGCTCACCGCCCCGACTGCGGAACTCGACACCGCGTGTTGCGGAGAAGCCGGCTTTGTCGACGCCCTGCTTTCGGCCTCCGTCATTCTGGAGCAACCGGAACTCCTTGCCGCCGCGCGGACCCGGACGGCGGGCTTGGTGGCCAAAGCGGCCCGAGGCGAATTCAACGCCTTCGGGCCTTCTTCCATCCCCGCCGGCCCCGGCTTTTTCCAAGGCCTCTCGGGGATCGGCTACACGCTCTTGAGAGCGGCCCTGCCCGATCGGTTCCCCTCGGTGCAGGCCTTCGAGTAAGGCGTTGGCTTACTTCGTCCAGAAGCAATAGCAGCCATCGGTCCACATGCACCACGGGCTGCCGGCGCCGGCCACCGTCTCCAGATCCGCATCCGTGAGTTCGTCGGGCTCCGAGACCGAGCCGAACTCCGGCAGAAGGAACGCATGCTCTTCGGGGGTCTCGACGAACTTGGTCGTCCCGCGCTGTTCGGCCGCGATGGTCGCGCCACCCACGCGCTCAAGCAATGCATCGGGGTTGCGCAGCGCCTCTTCGCGAACCGCTTTGTCCGAGGCGGACATGCGCAGGATGTCGCGGATGGTGGAGAAGTATTTTTCAGGAGTCCAATTAGCGGATGTTGTCATGGATGTTTCCGAAAATGGAAAACACGACCCGTTCGTCGAATCCTTTTTTGCAACGTAACAGCGACACCCCTCAGCCCCTTGCGCGTTATTCGGCGGTCGCCCGGATAGCTGACTCCCGATCGGGGCGCACGTTCATCAACGTCTTGAAACCCGACAGCTCCAGAATCTCCATCACCGCCGCTCCCGGGCTCGCCAACGCCACGCGCGCTCGCGCGACCATCGCCTTCTTAAAAATGACCAGCAGCGAACGCAGCCCCGCGCTGCTGATGTAGTCCACGCCGGCCAGATCGATCACCACGCGAGTCGCCCCTTCTCCCAGCAGGCGCACCACAGGCGCGTCCAACTCGGCCGAGCCCGCAATGTCGATGCGCCCTTCGCAGACAAACAGGTGGACGCCGTTTTCGCTCAACACCGAGACCTTTAGGGATGACATGCGACGACCCAAATCGTCGCGCTCGTCTTCGGCCACGAAAAAACGCCCCGCCCGCCCGCCCGGCGCTGCGGCGGGGTCGGCGGCTGGTCACATGTATTTGTCATCCACGGCACTCCGTGCAGTGTGCCCCTTCGTGTCGCCGCTTCCCGGCGGCCCGAAACTCAATCGCGTCCACCCTTAAACCAGACATCACTATGCAAGTTCTCTACACCACCCAAGCTACCTCCACCGGCGGCCGCGCCGGCTCCTCCAAGACCTCCGACGGCGTGCTCGCCGTCACCCTCACCACCCCGAAGGAGCTCGGCGGCGACGGCGCCCTCGGCACCAACCCCGAACAACTCTTCGCCGCCGGCTATTCCGCCTGCTTCCTCGGCGCCCTCAAATTCGTCGCCGGCAAGACCGACGTCAAAATCCCCGCCGACGCCACCGTGTCCGCCAAGATTGGCATCGGCCCGCGCGACGACGGCCAGGGCTTTGGCATTGAAGCCGCTCTCACCATCACCGTTCCCGGCCTTGATCGCGCCACCGTCGAAAAGCTCGTCGAACAAGCCCACATCGTGTGCCCCTATTCGCACGCCACCAAGGGCAACATCCCCGTGACGCTCACGGTGGCCTGACCTCCACCTCGTTCTCTCCGCGAGCGATTGGTTTTCAGCCACCGCTTAGCGGTCGGCCAGAGCGGCGAACCCCACCCGGTTCGCCGCTTTTTTGCGTCTGACACCCACCTGTGGATAAACCCACCCGGTTCGTCTGCACGCGTGACAAGTTACCCCTTTCCACCTGCATTGTTTCCCCGGCCTCATGCGTAAGATTCTGAGCACTCCACGTCTGTTTGTAGAACTCCTGGTGATCATCGCGCTGGCCGAGATGCTCGTTGTCTTCCTGCTGCCCCGGCTCGCGCCCGACGCCATCGGCTTCCTGAGGGCGCTCCTCGCCGTCTCCGTGCTCCTGCTCCTCGCCGGCCCGCCCGCATTGTGGCGCTGTATCGCCGCCGCCAAACGCGCCGCCGCCTCCGACAACGTCTCCCTCGTCATCCCGCGCTCCCCCGCACTCTGGCTCCCGGTTTTCATCACCGTTATCGCCGGCATCGGACTCTCCTTTTGGGGCGCCTTCGAAGCCCACGCCATCGCCCACGACCAAGCGCGCCAACGCTTCGACCGCCTCTCCGAACGGCTCGGTCGCGAGGTCGAGCGCCGCGTGAACCTCCCCGTCTACGGCCTCAACGGCGCCCGCAGCATGTTCGCCGCCAGCGAAAAGGTCGAACGCCACGAATTCGCCGCCTACGTCGCCTCCCGCACTCTCGAGGAGGAATTCCCCGGCGTCCTCGGCATGGGCTTTATTCAACCCGTCCGGCGCTCCGAACTCGAGGCGTTCGTCGCCACCGAGCGCGCCGATGGCGCCCCCGATTTCTCCGTCACCACCTCCGGCGACGCCCCCGATCTCTACGTGATCAAGTTCATGGCACCCCTCGACGCCAACCGCGCGGCCTGGGGCTTCGACACCGGCAGCGATCCCGTCCGTCGCGAGGCCATCATCCGGGCCATCCACACCGGCAACCCCGCCCTCACCGCCCGTGTCACGCTCGTGCAAGACCACGAAAAACGGCCGGGCTTTCTCTACCTCGTCCCCATCTATCGTCACGGCGCCCCCCCCGCCTCCTCCGCCGAACGCGAAAAAGCCCTCTGGGGCCTCGTCTTTGTGCCCATGGTCATCGACGAGATCTTCAATGGGCTGCTCGATTTCACCGAGAACCTCGTCGACGTCGAAGTGTATGACGGCTTTGGCTCCGACCGCACGCGCCTGCTGCTCGACGCCGATGCCGACCTCGCCCCGACCGGCCGCATGTTTGGCCGCACCATCACCGTCAACGTCGGCGGACGCGTCTGGACCCTCGACATCTCCACCACCCCGAAATTCGAGACCGCAGTCGAGCACTCCGGCCCCATTCTCATCGCCCTCGGCGGCACCGTCATCACCCTCCTCATCGCCGGCTTCGCCCTCAACCTCGGCATGGGCCGCAGGCGCGCCCTCGACCTCGCCCGCGACATGACCGCCAGCCTGCGCGCCACCGAGGCCGAGGCCCGCCGGCTCGCCATGGTCGCCGACCACACCGACAACGCCGTCATCATCACCGGCACCGACGGCCTGGTCGAATGGGTCAACGCCGGCTTCACGCGCATGACGGGCTACTCGCTCGAAGACGTCCGCGGACGCAAACCCGGCTCACGCCTCCAAGGCCCGCTCACCGATCTCGCCACCGTCGAAATCATGCGCCTCGGCGTCGAGTCCCGCAAAGGCTTCAACGTCGAAATCGTCAACTACACCAAGACCGGCTCCCCCTTCTGGTCCCACATCGAGGTCCAACCGCTCCACGACCCGGCCGGCGCCTTCACCGGTTTCATGGCCATCGAAAGCGACATCAGCGAACGCAAGGCCGCCGCACAAAAACTCGAAGCCAACGAACAACGCCTCGTCGCGCTCACCACCCATGCCCCCGGTGTGTTCTTTCAATTCGAGGCCACCCCCGACGACCAACGCTCCTTCGCCTTTCTGAGCGCCGGCTTTCGCCCGCTCTTCGGACGCCCCCGCGACGAGATCCTCGCCTCGCCCGCCCGCCTCTACGAATCCGTCCACCCCGATCACCGCAAACGCGTCTTCCGCCATCTCGAACACGCCATCGCCGCCACCGAGCCTTGGTCCGACGCCTACCCGATCGTGCGTCCCGACGGCACCGAACGCTGGATCAACGCCCGCTCCACCGTCACCACCCGCGAGGACGGCACCAAGGTCTGGTTCGGCGTCCTCGCCGACATCACCGAACTCCAAAACGCCCGCCACGCCGCCGAACAACTCAACGCCAGACTCGCCGAGACCGCCGAGGTCGCCCGCCAGGCCGCCGTCGCCGCCGAACAAGCCAACGTCGCCAAGAGCCAGTTCCTCGCGACCATGAGCCACGAGATCCGCACCCCCATGAACGGCGTCATCGGCATGACGTCCCTGCTCATGGACACCCCGCTCACCCGCGAACAAAAAGAATTCGCCGAGATCATCCGCGTCAGCGGCGAGAGCCTCCTGGCCCTCATCAACGACATCCTCGACTTCTCCAAAATCGAGTCCGGCCACATGGACCTCGAGACCCTGCCGTTCA
>DFYA01000094.1:14648-29745 GCA_002382525.1 Opitutaceae bacterium UBA4094 | reverse complement strand
CTCCTTCAGCCAGGTCGACGCCTCCACCACCCGCAAATACGGCGGCACCGGCCTCGGCCTCGCCATCTGCAAACGCCTCGCCGAGATGATGGGCGGGCGCATGTGGTTCGAAAGCGAAGTCGGTCGCGGCTCCACGTTCTTCTTCACGTTGCCCGCCGAGTGGATCGCCGCCCGCCCCAAGACGTTTGTCTCCGCCGACCGGTTCGGGATCCGCGGCAAACGCCTCCTCGTCGTCGACGACAACGACCACAGCCGCCGCATCCTCGCCACTCTCGCCGCCAAATGGGACATGGAGTGCACCGCCCTCCAAACCGCCCACGAAACCCTGGAGCTCATCCGCAACGGCCGCACCTTCGACCTCGCCATCCTCGACATGCAAATGCCCGAGATGGATGGCGTCATGCTCGCCCGCGCGCTCCACGCCCTGCCCGCCTCCCGCGACCTGCCGCTCATCCTTCTCTCCTCCATCGGACGCCACCCCGACGCCCGAGACGCCGCGCTTTTTGCCGCGTGCCTCACCAAGCCCGCCAAGCCCTCCCAGCTCTTTAACGAAATCGGACGGGCCCTCGGACACGAACAACTCCCCGAACCCACCACGATCCCCATCGCGCCGCCTGTCACCGGTGAGGCCCACCCCGAACGCATCCTCCTCGCCGAAGACAACCCGGTGAATCAAAAGGTCGCCCTCCACATGTTGTCCCGCCTCGGCTACCGCGCCGACGTCGTCGCCAATGGCCTCGAGGTCCTCGATGCCCTCAAGCGCCTCCCCTACGACATCGTGCTCATGGACGTGCAAATGCCAGAAATGGACGGACTCGAAGCCACCCGCTGCATCCGCGCCAACGCGACCCCCGATTCACCCGGCCCCTGGATCATCGCCCTCACCGCCAACGCCATGGAAGGCGACGCCCAGCAATGCACCGACGCCGGCATGAACGACTACGTCGGCAAGCCCATCAAGCGTCAGGAACTCGAGACCGCCCTCGCCCGCGCCCGGGACATCGTCGCCAAGCGCCCCCGGTAAGCGCCTCCGACTCGTTCTCTTTCTTCGTTCTCTTTCTCGTTCTCCCCTCCGATCCGTAGCCGCGAGCGTAAGCGAGTGGTTCGCCCGTGGCTCTGAACGTGAGCGCAGAGTTCCTCCCGCCGCCTACTTCGCCACCGCCGCCTCCGGATACTCGTCGATCGCCTCGCCGTCTTCGTTCACCACGAGGAAGTGCCGGTGCGTGCCGTCGATCGTCACAATGATCGCATGCCGCTCCGCCGCGAACCGGTTGATATACCACTCGTCCTTGCTCCCTCCTTCGCGCACCGCCACGCCCCACGCGCCATCGCCGAAATAAACGATCCCGTCCGCCGACACCTTTCCGCCGCGGATCGGATGCGTGCGCTTGTAAGTGTGATCGTGATGCTCGAACGCCACTTCGATCCCGTGCTTTTCGAATAACGGCACCCAGTGGTCACGCACCTGCACCGACGGTTGACCCGTGTAGCTGCGTTGCGACGGATACGCCGGCACATGGTAAACCGGGAAAACGTGGGGCCGCCCCTTTCGCTTCACCAGTTCCCGCTCCAGCCACTCCGTCTGCGCACCGGCGATCGGGTTTGAGTGCGCTGTATCCAAAATGATGAGACTCAGGTAATCCCCGAAATCCAAGGTCCCGTAGCCGGGCTGCCCCGGGAACGCGAAGAACTGATAAAAATACGGAGCGATGCGCTGACGCCACTCGTCCGTCGGCTGATACCCCACGTGCGCACCGCTGGTATAGTAGCCGCCCACCACCTCGTGATTGCCGATCGCAGCTATGATCGGCACCACGCGCCCATCCGCGCCGACCAACGTCGTGTTGTTCGCATCAAACCACTCCTCCCACAGGTGCGTGTTTTGCTCCAAGCCGTTCGCATAAGCGAAGTCTCCGCCCCACACCACGAAGTCGGGATCATAACGCATCGCGATCTGGTTTGTCTTTGCCAGCCACTCCTTGGTGTGCCGGGTATCGCCGCCCTGCGCGAACCGCAGTGGACGCGTCAACGTCTCCGGCATCGTGCGAAACCCAAGATCCTTCGCCTGCCCCTCCGCACGAAACCGATACTCCGTGCCCGACTTCAAGCCGGTGAGCTGCACGCGCTGCCTATAGTGCCCCTTCCACTGCACGAGCTTTGTCACCTCAGTCGTGGCGGAGAGCGCGTCGGCTTCGTCCGTATCGCGTGGCCAGTAACGCACCCCCGCCGGCTTCGGCGCCGGTCCATAGCTCCAGTCCGACAGGTCCACCGACGCCAACACCTCATCATCCACCACCGCCTCGATGATCCGCCACGCCCGCCCGGCGGGAGGCGCCGGCACCGTCACCTGCGCCTTCGCATCTCGTCCCTGGGCCACGAACACACCCTCACCCAACACGTGTTCGCCGCTGCGCAACACAATGCTCTTCCCGGCGAGTTCCGACACGCCAAACACCCGCACCATCGGGCGGTCCGCCGTATCCAGCCCCACCACCGCACGCGCGCGCACCGTCGACGTCTCGCCCGCTCCCGACAACACAAACGGCACCGTCTTCGTCGGGTCTTCGCTCGAGTTCAACGCCGGGTGAAACGCGAGGCGCGTCGCCGCGCGGCCGGCGCCCGCCTCAGTGTTCACATAGGCCTGCACGGTTAACCCCGCCCCTTCGGCCACATCGATGTCGCGCAGGTTCGACCACGGCAGCAACGCCTCGATCACGTAACCGTTGCCGGTCTCCGTCGCCACGACCTCCGCCGCGAGTTCATCCGCGACCGGCCCGCCGCTCTTCGGGAAAAACGCCTTCCGCGCCTTGCCGCCCGTGCCGCGCCCCGGCGCCAGCACCACCTGATAACGATAACGTGAACCCACCGCGTCCGAGATAAACAGCTCCACGCTATCGCCCGCCCACATCATTGTCGGATCGACATGCTCCGAAGCCACGGGATCCGTCACCTGCGCGCGCACCAACAGTCCCTCGTGGTTCCACCCCAGCCGTAGTTCCGCATCAATCTCATCCGCCGGAAACCGCCCGTTTTTGCTATGGGCCAGAAACGCCAACGCCGTCCCGCGCCCGCTCCAATTATCACCCACAGCGTCGAGCACCTTATCGCCCACAAAGGGAATCCGCACCGGCGTCGCCGCAGTCGCGCCGCCTTCCACCGGAGCCAGCCGTTCGCCCTCTTCGAGCCACTGCACCGTCATCGTCGTCGAGGGATCGTCCTGCCAAGTGAGCAGCAGTCGATCGGCGCGAAACCCGGCGCTCGCGACACAAGTCGCGACGCAGCCCATCACCACACAACGCAATCCCCGGGGTAGGTGAGCAATCATCGCCCCTTGAACCACCCTCCCCCACCTCCGTCAACGCCCATGCACTATGGAGCGCGGCGAGTTCTCGGCGCTTTGACGACGCGGCTCGTCGCGTCGCAGTCTGATGCTCGTCTCGTCCTCGTTCTTCGTTCTCGTNNCGCCCCGCGCTCCCCTCACAGATACCGGCTCGGCTCCGGCTGCGCGTCCGACTTGCCTTCGTAGGCGTGCACGCTCGCCGCCGAGTCGCTCCACAACGGCAGGTTGTCGCGCCGCCACGCCTTCGTTTCCAAAATATCCTGTTTCACCGCAGGATCGCGGCCGTTCATGAGCAGCCGGTTCAACGCGCAATAAAGCACGTCCTCCGCGCTCACGTTCAACGATTCGGCGTAACGCTCCAGCGCATCACTCTCGGCCATTTCCAATCGAACTTTAATCGCAGACATAACTGCCTCCTTTTCCGGGTTCGGGGTTGCTGTGCGAGCTAAGCCTACCCCACATCCCCACCCTCACAAACGGGGAGTTTGTAATCCCCCGTCCGCCGCCCGCTCTTCCGTCACCGCGCCCCAGGAATGACCACGGTCATCACGCGTTCGCCGTCCGCACCTTCGGCGGCATGTTGAACGGTTACACGTTGTTCACTCGCGCCTTCACCCGTGGTCACGGTCACCACGTAACGCCCGTAGAATCCGCGCGCCGCCCAACGACCTTCGGCATTCGTCGTGCCCCGTTCGTCGGTGCGCCATGTTTCGTGAACGAGTTTACGATAGGCAGCGCCATTCGGCTTCTCCTTCCAGTCCTTCGTAAACAGCGCCGCCTTCGGCTGCCAATGCCGCCCCGCCCAGAAGCCCCACTGCTGCACGCCCACCACGGAGGGATGACTGAACATCGCGATCAGGAAGTCCCGGGTGTAATCTGCCTGGATCTCCTCGTCGTCCACGTTCACGTCGAACTCCGTGATGCGCACCGGCAGCCCGAAGTTTTTCTGATAACGATCCAGCGTCGCCAGCAGGTCCGAGGGCGCGTTGAGCACACCGCCGATATGACACTGCAAACCCAGGCCGTGCAGCGGCGCGCCGCGGTCGATCAGGTAACGTGCCACCTCCTCAAACGCCTTCACAGAGCCCGCGTTCGCACGCTGGTCGTGATTGCCCCAATCATTCAGATAAAGCGGCACGCCCGGGAGCAGTTCGCCCGCCTGTTTATACCACTCCACCAAGATCTCGTTGCCGAGCAGGTCCATCAGGTCGTGGTTGCTCACCGCCTCGTTCACCACGTCCCACTCGGAGATCTGCCCCTTCGTCGCGAGCGCGATGTCGCGGATGTGCGCCTTTGCGAGCTCACGAATCTCTTCCGGTCGTTCGCGCGCCGCCTTCACGACTTCCGGCAAGAACCGCCAGCCCGGCCAGACCATTACGTGCCCACGCACCGCAAAGCCCTGCGCTCGCAACCACGCGAGTTCCTTCATCGTGCGCTCGCGATAATCCGCCGGTTTGCCCTCGCCCAACCAATTGCCCCACTTCAACGCGTTCTCAAAGCTCGCCGCATTGAACAACTCCACAACCTTCCGGCGATACACCTCGGTGTCCTCCGACGCTTTGCTCAACACCTCGACGTTGACGACTGTGCCAAACTCGAACGCGTGCGACTCCAGCTCCGCCCGCACGCGCGCACCGGCCACCGGCTTCCCGTTCGCATCCACGACACGGACCGCCAGCTCGCCTTTGCGAATCCGCTCGATCCGGGCCAACGCCTCCGCCCGCCAAGGCGCATCCGCATCGCGCCCGTCATACGTCGGCCGCGTGCGGGGCAGGCGGGCAAACTCCACCGTGGGCTCGAACTGCATCAGCCGCACCTCGGCCAACTCCAGCGTCTGGCGTCCGTAACCGAGATCGACCAATACCTCCACCCGGTCCGCCGGCAGATCACGGTCGAACGTGAACGGCAGCGCGATCTCCCTCCACTCGCGGTCCACGGAATATTGCCCGAGCGCGATGCGAGGAAACGGTTTCTCCCGGTCCGCCACCACGAGGCGGAACTGCGCCTGATCGCTTTCGTGACTGGTTTCCAACGCGCGCGCCCGGAGGATAAACAGCCCATGCCACCCTTTCGACACGGGAGCCCTCAGAGACGTCTTGAGCTGCGCCTGCCATGGATCCTTCGCGGTATCCTTTACACGAATACGGACAACCTCTTCGGTGCGCTCCAGCTCCAAACGCGAGGCATCGCGCGTGGCCGAAAAATCATCCTGCCGCACGCTCACCTCGCCGGAAGGCAACGGGCCCGCGGCCGCGGACAGACACACGCCGCCGCACCAGACGGAGGCGACACACAGGAGGAGAAAACGAAACGGAGTCTTCATAGGGGTTTCCGCGATCCAACGCGCGACCGGCACGGCGAACAAACCGCGCCGTGGTTTACGCGTTATGCAGACTCGGGTGCACGCAGGCTGGGCCCGTCGTGCCACACGCCGTCGATCATCACGGTCTTCGGCCGCTTGGGGATACCGGACTCGTTGTTGTTGAGTTGTTCGATGACCAGATCCACCGCCGCTGCGCCAATGTGTTCCGAGCATTGATCGACCCCCGCCATGCGGCCCTTCTCCGGCGACCAGTCGAGGTGCGCAAAACCGACGTCGTCCGGGACCCGCACTCCAGCGGCGGTCATCCACCGCATCACGTGGTGGTTGGTGCTCACCACCGCCTCCACCTTTTCGCGCACCACCCAGGGCACCACCTCCGCCGCGTGAAACCGTTCTCCGCGCCACGGTGCGATCGACGGCAGGCCGTGGTGCAACTGCGCCGCGATGTAGCCCGACACCCACGCGTTTTCGACCTTCTCGTCGTCCATCCGCGGCACGACCAGCCCGATCCGCCGCAAGCCCATCGCCGCGAGTTTGTCCATCGCCAGGCGAATGGAGTGAAACTGGTGATTGCTCACCCGGTGCGGATTAAACCCGCGAAACGTGTGGCCGATCGCCACGGTCGCGAACCGGCTCCAGTCCATGTCGATCTTCACCGCGTTCGCCGGCAAGGGCGCGAGCACCAAACCGGGAATGCCGCGCGCGTAAAGAATGTTACCCAGCCGCTTGTTGTTGCCGCTCACCTCACCCTGCCAATGCAACTCGACCCGGTAACCCAACTCCTCGGCCCGGCGCTGCGCACCGGTGTGGAAGTGCACGAAGGTCGGGTGCTCCCGCCAGTCCTCGCGCCCCGGGAAAAAGTTGAGGAAGCCCAAGGTGCACCGTCGCCCCGAACGCTTCCGCCGCAGGTCGCTCATCAGCGCGGTCACCAGCGGATTCGGCCGATAGCCGAGTTCGCTCGCAGCCTTCATAACCCGCGCCCGCGTCGCCTCGGATATCCGCCCGCTGCCGCGCATGGCATTTGAGACTGTCACCTTGGACACGCCCAGCTTCCGCGCGATCGTCTCCATCGATACTTTCATAAAACCCACGCTGCCAAAAAAGCGCCGCAGGTGAAGCTTTTGCTGAACGAGTAAACCACCGCCCGCTTTGCCTGCGTTTATCGCGTTTGCATCGTCGCGGTCACGTCCCCGCCCCTCCCCATGTCGTCACCTTTTATTCCCGCCTCCGCGCTGTCCGCCTGCGCGCTCCTGATCGCCTTGGTCGCGCATTCCGGCGTTCGCGCCGAGACCGTTTTCACCGACACCTTCGATGGTCGCGATGTCACCACCGCGGGATCTCGCACCCGCTTTTGGACGCCCGTGCTGCCGGAAAACAATCCCGACAGCGAGGTGCGCAAAGAAGACGGTCGCCTCATCCTGCGGGCGGGTAACTGGGCTCACACCTACGCTGCGGTGGTGAGTCCCACGGAATCCGTTTTCGGCTTCTTCACGAAGCCCGTCACGTTCACCCTTACCGACCTCGTGCTGGAAGCGGATGGCATTCCGCTCAGCGACGCGCGCTTCAAGCTCTCGGTCGCCTCGTCCGCCGAACGAGCGGAAAAAGCCGGTGACGCGATTTCGCTGCGCATCCGCTCGGGCCTCCTTCTCTTCGGCTACCGCATCAATCATTTCGAGGAGGGCAACTCGCCCGAGAACCTCTCCGGCCTCACACCCAAGTCACTTGTCGCCGAACCGATCGAAGGATTGCCGACCACGCTCTCCCTCACGCTCGGCCCCGCATCCATCCCCGGGTTCATTCGCTTCGAGATCCGCGCCGAAGGCCCCGGGATCGCGTTCTCCCGCGTCGGCACCTTCGCGCTCACGCCGGAGCAATGGGGCGGCAACGCCGCCTCAGTCATCATCGATGTGCGTCGCGACCACGGCAACGCCCAGCCGGGCACCTACGCTGAACTCTCCGTCGGCCAACTGACCGTCACCCGCTGAGCTCATACCACGACCGACCAACCACGGCAACCGACTCTCCGTCCTACTCATCCCACGTCCCCCAACCCAATGAAATCGAAACTCAACCTCGGCGCCGCGTGCGCCCTCCTCGTGCTCGCCCTTGCTTCGGTGGCCACCGCCCAGACCACCCTTGTCACCTACAACACCGACTTGGCGGCCCCCAACATCGGCGCGGTTTCCTCCTCCGCGACTTTCGTCAACGCCTCCTCGTTTACGTTAAACAACGTCACGCTCGGTCGCGTCGTCGTCGCCGGTTCGGACCATGCTGCGGTCATTAACCCCACCGTCGCGCAGACGACCGTGAACCTCGCCACGACGCTCAGCAACGCGACCTACTTCTCGATCACCCTCCAACCCACCTCCGGCTACGCACTCAACCTCGCCTCGCTCAGCTTTGAAGCCAACGCGGGGGGCACGAGTTCGCCGCGCGGCTTTGCGGTATTCTCATCCATCGGAGGCTTCAGCGCCGGCTCCGTCCTCTCCCAAGACAACAATGGCACCGGAGGCACCCTCACGGCGCGCCCCACCCAGACGACCTACTCGGTCGCGCTCTCCTCGCTCGCCGGCTATCAAAACGTAACCGACAGCATCGAGTTCCGTTTCTACGTCCAAGGGGCCACCGCGCAGTCGATCGACTTCGACAACATCACGATCAATGGCTCCGTCTCCGCCATCCCCGAACCGTCTTCCTACGCGTTGCTGGCCGGGTCCACGTTCCTGATGGTCGCGCTGTGGAGCCGCCGCCGTCGCGCTTAAGACACGGCCAAACTCCCGTCTATCACCCGCGCCCCACCACCGGCGCGGGTTTTTTTGCGTCCACTGCAGCACGTTCGATCAGCCCGCAGCGCGTTTGCCCTCCAGCCTACGCGCTTACGGGCGTTCCCGCGCACGCCACCGTTATCGGGCGCGCAAGCCACCGCATCCCTCGTGCAGCACACGCAATCGACAATGCGCGCAAAAATGCCGGCTCTCATCGAGCCGGCGCGCGCCCGTCTATCCCGCGCCGCGGTTCAGTGATTGTCGAACAAGCACCGCGGGTCGCCATTTGGTCGGTTTTTCAAATCCTCGATCAGATCCACCATCGCCACGTGACCATCGTAAAACGCGGCGTTCGCTTTCTTTTTGCCGCCATGCCGCGGCCACACGCTCCACTCCAGGTTGAAGGTGCCATTCCACGGAAACCGCGCGTAGCCGAAACTGACCGAGCCCGGGTTGCGATCCTCCACCCACGTGGACGGATCAGCGCCCGCGCCGGCTCCCATGTTGCGGCCGATGTCCGTCACCATGATCAACTGACTCGGACGGTTCACCAACGTGAGCCGCTGCGAACCGGACCCCGCGCTGTATTCCAGAAGCGGACTGCTCCCTGCAAATTGCGATGCGGTATTGAGACCGTAAGACGCAGGCCACTCGCCCGTCGCGGACGAAGTCGGATACTCTGTGATCGGGTCCGACGGACAGATCAACGCACTCGCCTTGTCGCGGCGGGAGCTCAAATACGGCTCAATCTTCACGCGCCACGTTTCGTTCGTGGTGCCGTCCTTGACCGGCATCAACCGCCCCTTGTTTTCGCCTGCAAACATCAGGCAAGCCGCCGCGATCTGCCGGAGATTGGATGCGCAAGCCGACGCACGCGCCGATTCCCGCGCACGACCCGCCACCGGAATGATGATTGCCGCGAGAATCCCCACGATCGCCACAACCGTGAGCAGCTCGACCAACGTAAACCCGTGCATACGACGGTGTGCAGAGGAAAAAGATGAAGAGTGGGGCATGCAAAAATCTGTGATCATCGTTCTCGGCACGCAAAAATCCGCCTGCTTTACCCGTTATTCAATCGCGTTCGCCGAAATCGACGGACTCCCGGCCGGCCTGCGACCGCTGTCAAGTTCGGCTTCATTTGAAATGCGCGGTCCCCGCCCGGTCCCATCCCTGGATACGGTCGCCGATTCGCTCTTATCGGCGGGGGGTTGAAACGACCGTGCCTTCGTCGATGAGGATAACCCGTCGCGTGCGGGGCAGGATGCGAACGCGCGACAGGTGGGTTTGCCCGGGCTCCAGCTCCACTACGATCTCGGGCGTCTCGATCACGTGGTGTTCGGGGAGATTGTTTTGATAGACCCGCAGCGTCCACTTGCCCGGGCGGAGCCGGTCAAAGGACACCGTGCCCGACGAGTCGGTGACCTGCCGCAACACCTGCCTCCCATCGGTCAATTCCACTAGGCCTCCGCCAAAACCGCCGACCTCCTTGAACGCATCGGCTGCTCCATTTACCTCCGGGTTTAACGTTCGGGCCGCAGGAGCGAATACCGCGATCGTGGCGCTCACTTTCGCCGCGCGAACAACGCTCAGGGAAAGCTCCACGACCTCCTCTTTGTTCACCTCAATCATGAGCGGCAGGAGTTCGCGGGTTACAAGGTCCACGCCCAGCGAACGCTGCTCGACGTTGAGCTGGTAGAGCCCCGGCTTGAGCGATGGGAACACGAATTCCCCTCGATGATTGGTCACCGCCGTGATGCCGTTGGCCGTGAGGACGACCCGGGACATCGGCAACGCACGCTCGCCTTCCTGTTCGACGATTTTCCCGCGGATGACGCCGATGCTTTTCTTTTTCAACGCGCGCAGGCCGAACGGAATCGTATAGCCCACCATGACCGATGTGGTCGCCTCCTGCGTGGCGGAGTTTCTTATCCAACGCCCCTGCACGCTCACCACGTTCTGATTTTCCAGCGTGTAGCTGACCACGCCGGCCGCGGTATCCTGCACGCGCGCGGTCAACGAATCGTATTCGTTGCGCGCGTAGCTCAGCCCCGCGGTCAATTGCGTCGAGAGGGTCCACTGCGCGGACGCACCCAGCGTTTTCGAGCGTTCGGTCACCCCGGCGACGGCGGATGAACCCAGCGTGCCATAGATCGAATAGGACTGCCGCACCGTCGGCCGGTAGGACAGAAACACGCTGTAACGGTCAATGGTGTCCCTCTCCGTGCGAGCAGACCCGGTCGAGGATTGTGTTTCGATTGTCCCAAACTCCGCAAAAGTCTGCGCGCTGAACTTTTCTCGGCTATGCCCGATGCCGACGCGAACCGAATGCTCCAAACTGTCTTCCGATCCACTCACCCGCTCCACGTTTCGCTCCACGTTCTGGTATTCGAGCGAGAGATCCGTGCGGGGCGAAACACGATACAACAGGCCCGGCCGATAGGAGGTTTGCCGAGTGGACAACACGCCTTGGGGCAAGGGGCGATGCTCCGAAAACGTCGCCGTCGCATCACGCTCAATCTGATCGAAGGCGGCTTTGCCCCGCAACGAACCGTAGATCGGAAACGTGACCGCCCCCTGCGTTTGTTCGGTGCCATGATATTCGCCGAAATATTGATTTCCGGTATGCACCCGCTCGACCGAATACACCACGCCGTTGGTCAACTGCCCCCGGCCTTCCGCGCGATAGGCGTGCGCCTCCGTGCCGGAGCCTGCGTCGCTCATTCCGTATTCCAGATCAAGGTCCAGGGTGTCGCCGAAGTCGAAGTGAGGCTGCAGGCTGAAAATGTTGATCGGCCCGGTGGGCAGCATGCTGTGCCCCGAATCCGTTTTGTGAAGAGCATTGGCCTGAAGCGAAAGGGTCGGCGTGAACTCCTCGCGCACATAAGCGCCAGCAGTCTGAAAATTCTGCGCGCGGTCCGCCGTTTCCATGACGAACACACCCGCGCGGGTTTTGCCGGGGTGAAGGGTCACGCCCGCGCCGCGTCCGTAGCTGAAGCGCTGCGTCAACGGCGACAGCGGATAGTTTTGATCGCCGACCAGCACGTCCACAGCAGGCCCGTAATAGTTCATCCGATACTCGTTCCTGAGACCATAAAGCCCTTCCCCGTCCAGCGACGGTCCCCGAAAAAGAAAATCCACCCGGTGCTTCTGCTCTTCGTCGATAAAGCCCGCCCCGGAATACTCCGCCTGACTGGATACGCTCCCGTTCTCCGCCATACTCATCAGGCGCAAGCGCGTCGGCAGCCGCACATAGGGATCGCTGTCCCCACTGATGCGCGGGATCACCGTGACCACCACCGTGCGCCTGGCCGTTGTGGGGGCGCCTTTCTCATCCACGGCCGCGGCGGTAAAGTTGACGACCTGGCTCGATGACTTACGCAGCTCGGCGTCCGTCTCGATCCATCCGCGCACGATCCGAGAAGAGGCGGGCGCCAGCGAGAATTCCGCTGCGTCCACGCGAACCGGACAGACCGGAGCACTGATCGCGGTGAGGGAAATCTTCACCTCGCTGTTGCCGCGATTGGTCACCCGCACCGCGACTTCATAGGTGTCCCCGGCGATCACGGTGTCGGTTTGATCTTCCCTCACGACTTCCAGCTTGGACACGGGCAAGACCACCACCGTGGCCGTCACCGCCGCGACTGGCGAAAGCGTCCCGCCGCTCACCAGACGGTAGTCCACATCAAAGGAGCCGGCGGCCGCGCTGACGGGCACCGCAAAGGCAACGAGGCGCAACTGCTCCGCCCCGGCGGCCAAAGAGAGAGGCGTTGCCTGAGGCGAGACTTGGCGCCAACCTGAAGGCAGAACCAGCTCCTCGTTATAGTCCGCGTCGGCCCCCGAACGATTGGCGATCCAGATGCCTGCGGTGACGATCTTGCCCGGCGAAACCTGCACCACGCGGTCAGACGTCAGCCGCGCCTCTGCGCCTGCGGTCTGCCCCTGGATGCCGAGTGGGAGTATGCAGTAGCCGAGGGCTGCGGCCAGCGACCTAAGGCGCAATTTCCAGAGTGTATTGCGCGCCGGTGACATAATCGCCTCCCGAATCCATCACGACCATGGCTGTGTATTTTCCGGGCGGAACATCCGCGAACTCGACTTTGTAACGGACCGAGCACTGCGGATATATGCGCTGTTTTCCCCCTTGAAATTGACCGATGGAAACGCCGCGTGCGTTGAAGAGTTCGGCCGAAACCGCGGGCGTTTGCATGCGCTCTCCCGTGTTGGCGACGTCGAGCTGCAGGGCCGATTTGCCCGCGTCCGTGAGCATCCGTTTATCCAAAATGGCAAGTTGCTCAGTGCCGGTCGCACCGATCGCGGTGACGATCTGAACCGCGTATCGCATGACCGCTTGAACACCCATCGCCACCTGCTTCTCGCCCCCCTCAGCCAAGGGAGCCGGGGTGGCAACCGGCTCGACCATAACCATGCTCCAATAGGTTCCAGCCAACTCGGCCGCATCCGGCACTCTGCCTTGATAATAGACGGAGACAGTTTCGAGCGGAGGAATGGTCACACGAGGCGGGTTGAGCGCGATCCACGGGGCGTTGGAGCGAGGCCGCGTGCCGGGTTTGTCGTAGTGACTCGCCCCGTCGGCGGTGAACGCGTAGTCCGTTTGCGAGAAATTGATTTCCAGCGGCGCGTGACCGGTGTTTTTCACGAGGATAACGCCCTCGAAAGATTCGCCCGGCTTCACCGTATGCTGGCGGGTCAATCCGCCAATCACCGCGACGCCGCCAAACGCGGGCAGCATCGCCATCAATGAAAACGCGAAGAGAAGACGCAGAAGTTTTTTCATGTCCAATTACTGCGCCACCACCGTGAAGATGATACCGGAGCTATAAGTGTTGGGGGAAACTTTACGGGACATGCCGCTCAGCTTGAGCTGGAGCGCGATGCCCGACCGATCGCCCACCCCCGTGAGGATCTCGGTGTCCAAAGTGCTAAGTTCGACGTAGCTGGCCCCGCCTTGCACCGAACCGGAGCCGCTGCCGTCGGAGGTGCGGCGAATCGAAAGCCGAAAGGCGGGGTCCCACGTGCCGCTGGCGCGTCGGGCGAAGATACGCCACGCGCCGCCGGCGGCGTTAGTGATATCGAGGGACGTCGTCCCGGATACACTTTCGTATTGAGCGGCGAGGTCGCTACCGGCGCCCGCAATCAAGTCCCCGGAGCCGACGATTTTCGTCCAACTCCCGATCGCGGACACATCCGCTCCCGATGCGGCCATCGCCGGCAACAACAGAAGGAGCACCCCTGCGGCCAATCTCGCTTTCACTGTAAATAAAGATGCGGGTGACGTGTCGTGCGACAGCCCCCGCAGTGTAGTGTTTTTTTGAGACACGCTCAGATCACATAGCCTGAGAAATTCAGCTGGAGGCGGAGTAGCGGGGTAAGATGGCGAGCAGATTTCGGTGGTGAATGACCAAGGAATACCCGGCGTATTTCGCTGGGAATGAAACACCGAAAGGGGCTCGCCAGATTGCCTCGATACGACCCTTCCAACTGAATTTCTATGGCTTAGATCGAGTCGACCACCGTGTAGGTGACGGTCGTGCTGTCCGAGGCGACCACGCCGGCGGTCACTAGCGCGGAGAGCTCATACGAGATGGTCTTGCCGCTCTCAGCCACTTCAGTGATCGCGGTGACGGCGTCGACCGCGACGGTCCCGAGGGTCACTTGAGTTGCGTTCGCCCCCGCCGGCGCCCCCAGCGTCACTTTCAACGTCACTCCCGCAGGCATATCGGCGTCAATGGACGCGGTGATCTTCTTGCTGGTGCCGTTCGTCGTGATCGCATACGTCGTGGAGGAATCGGTCGCGACGTCGGGCTCGGAACCGGCGGTCGCGGTGCTCACCACGAGCGCTCCGGGGTTGCCGCTGTTCGAGAGTTCGTTGATCGCCTGGACCTCAAAGGTCACCGTCTGGGTCGCACTGTTCGCGGCGAACGCGACGGATGCTGAAGCAAGGCTGGCGACGAGAGCCGCCCGGAAGGTAAGGGTTAGTTTGTTCATTGAGCTGGTTTATTTTTATGGATTTTTCGCGAACGGGTCGTTTGCGAAGGGCGGCATCCTACAACACCGCCGCTTTCAACCTCATCAGCGGAACCCTGATTCGCCGGTGTTATTCTGTCCTACACAACAAACGCGCAGTGGCGCCGGGAAAGGTGCAGGAAACAAAGCACACTCCAGGCACAACGCACTTCACACCCGCGCGCCTCAGCGGAGCGCCTTATCCGCAGCGTTCGCGGCGACACCCGCGTGGATCAGTTCTGCAGCTTGTGCTGCAAAGCGTAGCGGATAATCTCGGCCGTCGTGTGTAGCCCGAGCTTCTCAAGAACCCGAGTGCGATACGTGCTCACCGTCTTGACGCTGATGTTGAGCAAAGCGGCCACTTCGGAGACCGTGCGCCCTTTTCCCAACAGACGAAGCACTTCAAATTCGCGGGCGGAAAGCGCCTCGTGACCGGTCTTGGGGCAGGCGTGAAGCCGTTTTTCCATGAGCCGTGCGGCAAGGTCCGGCGAAATGTATTTTTTGCCGGCGCACACACGACGCACTGCCGTGAGAATCTCATCCATCATGCTGAGCTTGTGAAGAAATCCCGCCGCGCCTGCTTCAAGCGCTCGCTCACCAAACTCCTCCTCAAGCATGCCACTTAGCACGAGGACTGGCGTC
>DFYA01000094.1:11455-14566 GCA_002382525.1 Opitutaceae bacterium UBA4094 | reverse complement strand
GGGTGATCTTCTATCAACAAATAACGCATACAGTAGTCCGCAACGGCACCGACAACCTGTTTTCCGAACCACGAGAGTCAATCAGTCATCTCTCCGAAAGCCCCGCACCGCACCTTCTACGCAAACATCGCAAATCGCGTTTGAAATACGCGCGCACAACCCGTCTGATTGCGCGCTATGTCTCTCGGTTTTGTCGGACAACGCTGCCTCAGTGAACGTGAACCCGAACTCGGTCTCGGCATCGTCGCGGAGCTCGATCGCAACCGCATCACGGTCGAATTCCCCGCCACCCGCGAACGTCGCATCTACGCCCGCGGCACGCCCGTCCTGAAACGCGTGCAATTCGCCGCCGGCGAAACCGTCGCCACCCGCGCCGGCGACAAGTTCACCGTCGAATCCGTCGTCGAGGAAAACGGCCTTCTCACCTACGTCGGCCCCACCGGTCAACGCGTCCGCGAAGACGTCATCTCCGACCTCACCAGCGTCTCCTCCCCCGCCGAACGCCTCATGGCCGGCCAAGCCGACTCGTCCGAGGTCTTCGACCTGCGCCTGCGCGCCCTCCAAGCCCGCGCCAAGTTCCGCCAATCCGAGGTGCGCGGTTTCCTCGGCGGCCGCATCGACCTCATCCCGCACCAGTTCTACATCCTCAATGAGGTATCCAATCGCCAAATACCGCGCGTCCTCCTCGCCGACGAAGTGGGCCTCGGCAAAACCATCGAGGCCTGCCTTATACTCCAGCGCCTCCTCGCCACCGGACGCGCCAAACGCGCCTTGATCCTCGTTCCCGAGTCGCTCGTCCACCAGTGGTTCGTCGAACTCCTCCGCCGCTTTAACCTGTGGTTCACCATCTTCGACGAACCCCGCTGCCTCGCCGTCGAAGCCAGCGAACCCGGCAAAAACCCGTTCCTCTCCAGCCAGCTCGGCCTCGCCAGCATCGCCTATCTCGCCGGCCCCGACGCCGCCGCCCGCCGCGCGCAAGTGGTCGAAGCCGGCTGGGACCTCGTCATCGTGGACGAAGCCCACCACCTCGGCTGGACCCCCGAAGCCGCCAGCCCCGACTACCAATTCGTCGAGCAACTCGCCCGCAAATCCCCCGGCCTGCTCCTCCTCACCGCCACGCCCACCCAGCTCGGTCTCGCCGGACATTTCGCGCGCCTCCGCCTCCTCGATCCGCACCGTTACGACGACTACGAGACGTTCCTCGATGAGACCGCCGACTTCGGCACCATCGCCGAAATCGCCGAGAAGATCGTGGACAACAAAGTCCTCTCCAACGCCGACCAAAAGGCCTTGCGCAAGATCTTCGACCGCGACCCCGAAACGCTCGCCACCCACCTCGCCGCGCTCGACGCCGGAAAGGTCGGCGCCCGCGACGCCCTCCTTCGCACGTTGCTCGATCAACACGGCACCGGCCGCGTCGTCTTCCGCAACACCCGAGCCGCGATGACCGGTTTTCCGAAACGCCAATACTGCCCCGTCGCGCTCACCGACGCCTCGCCCGCGCTGCTCGCCCGCGTCGCTCGCGAACTGCAGGCCGAGGAAGCCGCCGCCGACGCAACCGCGCACAACGCCAGCCGCATCCAAGGTGCCGCCGCCCCCATCGACAATGCTCCGATCTCCATCGACTTCTCCGCGGAAGCCGAAGCCGCCCTCGCCGCCGGTTCGCCCGATGACGACGACTCCTCCGAGCCTTCCGAATCCGACAACATCGTAAGCCCCGTCGACGAATCCCCCGATGATTCGGACGATGCCCTCGACAAAGCTCCCGCCAAACCCGCGCGAAAAAAGGCCGCCAAGAAAACCAAAGCCAAATCCGCCGCGTCCCCCGACGCCGTCTCCGCGCCGCTCACCGCATTTCCTGGAGCCAAACCGAAAGCGAAGTCAGCAAAGGCCGGCAAATCCGCCCCCGTAGCGGGGTTACCGAGCGAAGCGACAGGCTCTCACGTGAGCGACCAGTCCGAGTCCGCCGATCCGACCTCCACCCTCCGCTACTCCTACAAGGACGACCCCCGCCTAGACTGGCTTGTCTCCTTCCTCAAAAAAACCGCCCCCGCCAAAGTCCTTCTCATCTGCCGCTCCGAGCGCAAGGTCCTCGCCCTCGAAGCCGCCATCAAAGAAAAGCTCAACCTCAACATCGGCCTCTTCCACGAGGGCCTCCCGCTCGTGCAGCGCGACCGCCAGGCCGCCTGGTTCGCAGAACCCGCCGGCGCGCAAATCCTCCTCTGTTCCGAAATCGGCAGCGAAGGGCGCAACTTCCAATTCGCCCACCANNCAAACGGATACGATTAAGATTCACGTCCCCTATCTTGCCGGCGGAGCCGATTCCGCCGTCGCCGAGTGGTATCATTTCGGCCTGAACGCCTTCGAGGCGCCGCTCCACGGCGGCAACGACTACGCCGAAGCCTTCCGCCCGCGCCTCCTCGAACTCGCCACCGCCTACGGTGAAGGCCGCCTCAAAAAAGACGCCCGCCAACAACTCGACGCCTTCATTGCCGAAACCGAAGCCTTTCGCGCCGACCTCCAGCTCAAGCTCCAGAAAGGTCGCGACCGCCTCCTCGAGTTGAATTCCTTCAACCGCGACGTCGCCAAACAAGTCCTCGATCGCGTGCGCGCCGCCGACGCCGACCCGACCGCCCGCAAGATCCTCACCGACGTCCTCGATCATTTTGGCGTCCACGTGAAGGAGCTCGAAGAGGGCGACCTCCACCTCGACGCCGCCCACGCCTACGTGGAAGGTTTCCCGTCGATCCCACGCGACGGCATGCTGGCGACCTACAGCCGCAAACGCGCCATCGCCCGCGAAGACATCCGCTTCATCTCCGCCGACCACCCGCTCGTCACCGACAGCATCGACCTCCTCGTCGACTCGCCCGCCGGCACCACGAGCTTCTGCGTGCTCGAAGCCGACAAACCCAACCTCCTCCTCGAGGCGGTCTTCGTCCTCGAAACCGTGGCTGATGCCAAGTGGCACGTGGACCAATTCCTCGCCCCCACGCCCATCCGCGTGCTGGTGGACATCCACGGCAAGGACCTCACCGATGACGTGCTCTACTCGCGTCTTAATGCTGACGTCGAAGACGCCCCGCTCCCGCGCTTCCTCGAACGCCCCGG
>DFYA01000094.1:6323-11362 GCA_002382525.1 Opitutaceae bacterium UBA4094 | reverse complement strand
GCGAAGAAACAGGTCCTTCAGGTCCGCACCGCCATCGAAGCCGCCCGCCTCCGTCTCGACAGCCTTCGACTCATCGTCGAGGGCGTCGAAATCGATTAAGCGGCCACGTCACTTCGCGTAGTCCACCATCTCCACCCCGAACCTGCGACCCGGCAGAGAACCTTCACTCAGCCGGTAGCCGGTCCCGTCCCAAACGATCAAGCTCATCTGTGGATCGGCGGATAACTCGCGCACCAACATGTATTGCGCGAGGGTGTCGGTCTGAATTCCGTTCAACGCCACGACCACCATATCGCGGCTCAGGCCAAACGGCACCATGCGACTGCTCGAACCATCAATCAGCACACCCTTTTTGGGCGCCGATTTGAAGTCGGCCAACGCCACCTTTTTCATGCCGCGAGGAAAGATCGATGCCACCTTGCGCTCATAACCATTGGCGGCAGCCAGACGCGGATCGACCTCGTTGAGACGAACCAAGCAACTGGTCTCGGCCGTGGATTTGTTGTTGTTGTAGCGAGCATCCACCTTCCGCGCGGTCTCCAGCGCTTCCTTCCACTTTCCCTGCCGCTCCAGCAGCCAGATGTAAGCTTCCAAGCCGGCATAAGAATACACCTCCGCAGCATCCTCGGCCACCTGAGTGGCCTTCGAGACATCGCCTTTTTCGTAAAGGTATTTGATCAACGGCAGGCTTCGGTTGGCCATCGCCACGCGATCCTCGCCCTTCTCGAAAGCCAGGAGAAAAGCCTTGGCCGCCTCTTCCCGCAATCCGCGTTCTTCCAGGTATTCGCCCAAGCCAAGATACAGATCCGGATCAAGCGCTGCGGCCTTCTGCATGGCGACCTGATACCGTTCGGGTTGCCCCTTGTAAGACGCCGCGACCATTCGCATGGCCCGCACATTGAAGTCCACCATCGGTCCAAGCCATTTGCGGGTAACCTCGACAGGCATGTTCTCATAACTGTCTCCATTTTCATGATACGCGTTGTAACGAGCCAAAACATACGAGTAAGGCGCCCGTTCCCAGAGCTGCTTCATCCACGCGTTGTCGTTTTCGTCACCCACGCCGATCTGGTATAAACGCTCGCTCACCTCGAAGGCGGTCCCTCGGACAACTTCTGGGCGGAACCATCCGTGATGGTCCGGAAACGACAGCACGGTGCGTCCATTTTGATCGTCGCGGAGCGACACCCACAGCGCGGGCGTCACCATCTCGGGGTGATCGCGAATGATCTCCTCGCAGCGGGCGTTCGTCTCCCGACGACCGGCGGTGTCACGAGCGATCATCCGCTTCACAAACGGCGCGTAGCGAAGGCCAGACAGATTGCCGTCCACCGTCGCTTTCAGTTTTTTCGCCTCGTCCCGCACTCCCCACTTGTCGTTCAAAAAGGCGAACGTCTTCTGGACCGCCTGCATCAGGTGCCGCTGATGATAGCCGGCCAGCAGGTTTTTCCCCGCGACCTGAATCACGCCGTCTTCACGAACATCACCCTCCGGCGTGTTCGCGTAGCGCTCCAGCCAGCCGAGATTGTTTTTCGCCACCTCCACACCGAAGGCTTCCGCTGCGGCGGCCAGCTCCTGAAACTCAACACCGATGAAGGGTTTCGTAAAAACATGCCCGTTGCCCACGGACAACGGAACCTCGTTGGCAATACGCCAATACCCAGCGTCTGGCTTTACCTTGGCTTCCTTCAGAAACTGCACGCCCATCGCGGGCCCGACGGAACGAACCACCGAACGGAAATACTCCCGCTTGAGCGCGTCCGAAGCCGCCAGGGCGCGCTGGCGCTCCTGACGCCAATCGCCGGTGTTGCGAAGGGTCAGCAGGCGCGTCCATTCCTCCAACGTAGCGTCCCCGGCCGTTGAAAAGGCGTTGAGAGCGGCCAGCGCGTCGGCCTGTTGGCCGCATAGCGTGAGACGTAGCACCTCGGCCAACTGGCGTCCTGCGTCGGAGGACGTCCCCGCTCGTGCATCCGCAGCCGACAAGTGCGCGGTCATGCGATTGAGCAAGCGACGCACGTCACGGAATTCTCCCGAATAATCATTCAACGCGAGCGTCCCGAGCAGCAGCGCCGCCTGCACATGCGCCGACACGGACGCCGGATCTTTATCCAACATGAGTGAGACGCGCTTGTTCTCGGCGATAAACGTCGTGAGCGAGGGAGATAACAGCGCGCCCGCGCACTTCAGAATCGAGTCGGCATTTGCCGCAGCCGCAGCTTCTCCAACGAACAACCCTTCCGCGAACGCCACGTAGGTGACGGGATTCCAAACACCGGGATTGATCGAGATGACCTGCGTCGAGTCTCCGCGTTTAACTTCATAACGAACCTCACCGGCCTCCTCCGCCAAGCTTCGCACGGTGACAGGAACGGAGGTGTTCTCCGGCCCCGCCAGATGCACCAGATGCCGCGCGATTTCTCCGACCATCCAAGCTTCCTCGGTGGCATTCGAAGCGTGCGTTACATTGGAAGAACGCGAGCCCTGCGACGTCGGCTTGGCAGCCGCCGAATCATTCGCCGGCCGACAACCGGCGACCGCTAGGCCCAACAGAATCAAACCCCACGCCCACCCTACGCGACACGAACGAATTGCCATAATCATGCGCCACGACTGCCGCAGGAGATTTTCACGTGCAATTCCTATATTCACCCGCTGCCTTCCCTGTAAGCCCTTACCGCATGCTGCCCCTCCGCGAAACCGCCTCCACCTTCCCGATCCCCGACTGGCACGCGGTCAACGAACAAGCCGCCGGGCTGCCCACCGACGCCGACCACGCCGCCTTCTGGACCGAACGTGGCCGCGACTGGGTTCGCCTCCTTCGCCAAGCGTTCGGCCCTTCCTATATCGGCTATGAATCCAAGCACTTTTGGTTAATCTCCAGCCAATCGGACACCGCCTCCCGACGCATCATCTCCTGGCTCGAAACCTCCCGCGCCAAAGTTGTCCAAGCGCTCGGTCTCGATGTCAGCGCCCACGACAAGTGCCCGGTCCTGGTGACGCACGACCTAGAGACCTACTACGCCTACGTCGCCGCCTACATGCCCGACGACGAAAACGCGTTGAGCGGCGGCATGTATCTGAACCACGGATACGGCCACTTCATCTTCACCTACCTCGATATGGGCCAAGCCGAAGCGGTCCTCGCCCACGAGCTCACCCACTCCCTCGTATCGCACCTGCCTTTGCCCGCCTGGCTCAACGAAGGCGTCGCGCAGATCTGCGAGCAAGCCGCCACCGGTCGCGATCCGGCCAACTACGACGAGATCAAAGACACCCTCGGCACGTATTGGAACGTGAATACCATTCAAGATCTCTGGAGCGGGCGCGGCTTCAACCGTCAAGACGAAGGCCAGCTCCAGAGCTACCACTTGGCGAAAGTGCTCACGCACATGCTCACCGGCGACCGCCCGCGCTTTCTCGCATTCTTGCACGAGGCAAACTTCTCCGACGCCGGCGCCGCCGCGCTCCTCAAACACTTCGACGTTTCGCTGGAAACGCTCGTGGCGGACTACCTCGGAGACGGGCCATGGAGTGCCCTTCCCGTCGTGCCAGACCATCGGCTTCCGTAAAAAAGACCCACGCGCCCCGGGCCTATCTCGCCACCGAAAATCCGTTCGCATACATCCAGCGAAATCACTCCGATCAAAAACGATTACGGAAAATCAAAAATCGATACGGAGTGCGTCCCTGTATCAAAAACGCTTACGCATCAAAGACGCAAAAGAGCATTCACAGGCTTCGTGCCACCATCGCGACACGCCGCGCGGCTCAATCGCCGACCGTTCGAAATGGCAGCTTCAACGGCGCCGTGTCGCCTTCGTTGTCCATTTGTGCGGGCGCCGAGGCCAGCTTCCCCAGTTTTTCCGACAAATCTTGTGTCGCGCGAAACGTGTAGCTGCGCCCCCCCGCTTTGCTGACCGTCAACAGACCACGCTCGACCAAGTCGAAAAGGTCGTCGCGGGCGGTCTGATGCGAAACGCCGTGGCTGTTCCGATGCGCATTGATGAGATAACGAGTCGTGGGCTCACGAAGCGCATGCGCCAACAAAGCCTGTTGCCGGTGATTAAGATCGGCCATGCCGCGCAGGCACTCACCGGCGATCTTCATCTCGGTCTTCTTTGACTCGATGTAATCGTGCAACGACGCAACCGCCTCGCGAATGACTCCCGCTTGGTGAAGGATGAAATACGTGAGGTCGTTGTCATCCGTCTCCGTGTGCAGAAACGCTTCCGCATAGCGGATCGGCGCCCGAAGCAGAATGTCCGAAATCGAGATAAACTCGAAGAGATGATACTCGTGACGCAGCATCGACCAGTAAAACAACGCACGCGCCGTGCGACCGTTCCCGTCGTAAAACGGATGATCATAAGCCAGCCAGAAGTGCAGGATGATTCCGCGAATAACCGGGTGAATGAAATAGTCCGGAGTATCCCCGTTCGCGAATGCACACATCGCGGCAATGCGGGCAGGAAGCTCGGTCGCCACGGGGGGCACGTGAAACTCCGTGCCTTCCACATCATCAATCACGCGGACATTCTCGCTTTCTAAACGGAAACGACCCGCTGCCTCCGGCTTCTCAAGCGTCCCTTCCGTCACACGGTGATGTATCTCGAAAACCAATTCAGGGGTAAGGGCAGACGTTTTCAGATCTCTGATACGCTGCATCGTCCGATAGTTGTTCAGAATCATTCGCTCACTCGTATCCCGCGGAACACGGCCCGTGCGAAGCATCTCCCGCGCGACCTCCCGCGTAGTGGCCGCTCCTTCCAACTGACTCGATGTGATCGATTCCTGAATTAAGGAATTGATCACGTAGCGATCTCGCGCGCCCGGACTCGCAACGGCTTCCGGCAAGCCAAGGGCAGCCCCCAAACCGCGATCTATCTGATGCAGGATTTCAGCAAGAGAGTCGGGCTGACCGAACTTGAACGGTTGGCCCACCTTGTCGGTTAGCGCGATTTCTCTTTGCTGCGCTCCCCTGCCTAGCCTCAGCCCCAACCACCACTCCGCATGCGTAAATCCTTCAGGCGCCGGCCTTC
>DFYA01000094.1:1574-6302 GCA_002382525.1 Opitutaceae bacterium UBA4094 | reverse complement strand
GGAAACTTCATATCCTAATTTTGAACAAATTAGGATCAAACTAGGACAGTAGCTCAATCCCAATTTTGAACAAATTAGGATCAAATTAGGATATGCCCCCGCGCCCGCGTCAGCTCACGAGATCGAGATCAACTCCACCTCGAACACCAGCACCGAGCCCGCCGGAATGCCGCCTTGGGCGCGGTTGCCGTAAGCGAGGTCGGCGGGGATCGTGAGCTTCCACTTGGAGCCGACCGACATCAATTGCAGCGCTTCCACCCAGCCGGGGATCACGCCGGTCACGGGGAACGAAATCGTCTCGCCGCGCGCCACCGAGCTATCGAACACCGTGCCGTCGATCAACGTGCCATGATAATGCACTTCGACGCTTTGGTCCTTGTTCGGCTTCGCGCCCGTGCCTTCGCGCAACACTTCGTATTGCAGCCCCGAAGCGGTCGTCACCACGCCCGGGCGCGCCTTGTTCTCGGCGAGATACGCGTTGCCCGCTTCCGCCTGCTTCGCGGCACCCTGCGCCGCCACCGCCTCGGCGCGCTCCTGCGCCGTTTCGAACGCGGCGCGTAATTCTTTTTCAGATACACGGGATTTCGCGCCGGCCAGCCCGTCCTGCAGACCAATGATGAATGCGGAGAGATCAATCTCGACACCGCCTTGGCGGGCGATGTTGGCGCCCATGTTCATGGCGATGCCGTAGCTGACGCGCTGATCGACGGTTTCGAAAGAGTTATCGGAAGGAGAGGACATAACGGAGGATTTGACGGGTTGATGAGAGGCGTTCCGTCCAACGTGAACGGCGCCAAAAAAACCCCGCCACCCCACAGAGCCACGAGGAAAAGCGCAACCCCGCAAACAGGTCCGTCATCCGTCGTGGCCCTGAGCGTGTGCCCAAGGAGTTCGCGCCGCGACGCGCTCTACCACCGTGGGACGTCTCTAAGCTCACGCTTCGGGCCACACGACAACATGCGCGCGCCCGCGCCAATCCCTCGTGTCACCGCTTCGCCCCCGAACTCACCTGCGTCCCCGCTTGCACCGGATCCAAGTCGTCCTTCGCCGGCCCCGTGATGACCTTGCCGAAACAATCGAAACGCGAGCCATGCACCGGACAATCCCATGACTTTTCACCTTGGTTCCAGCTCACGATGCCGCCCAAGTGCGGGCAAACCGCCGAACACTCGTGGAGCCGCCCCTCCTCGTCGCAATACACCGCGATCTTGTGCGCGCCTTGCCGGATCACCGCCCCGGTGCCGCGCAGAATCTGGGTTTCGTTGTCCGCATCCCCGGGCGTGAGCCACTTCGCGTATTGCAGCGCCATCGTCACCCCGTCCTTCACAAATTCACCGAGATCCCGGACGCCGGAACTGCGCGAGGGATCGTAGAGTTTCTCCCAAGCGTTCTCCCGTCCGATGATCAAATCGGTGAGGATCAACCCTGCCAAAGTCCCGTGCGTCATGCCTTGGCCGGAGTCGCCCGTCGCGACGAAGACGTTGTCCCGGTCCATCGGATTGCGTCCGATGAAGCCGAGGCAATCCACCGGCTCCTGCACCTGCCCCGACCACCGGAACGCCACTTCGCCGGTGGTGAACCGCTCGCGCGCCCATGTCTCCAGCCGCCGATAACGCACCGCCGCGTCGTCGGCCTGACCCGTGCGATGGTCCTCTCCGCCCACGATCAACACGTCGTGCTCGCCGTCGGTATCCGGGGCAAGCCGCACATAGTGGTAGGGCTCATCCGTATCCCAATACAGCGCCGTCGGAACCGATCCTTTCGGTATCCGAAATCCGACTACATACGAACGATACGCCGCCTGCTTAGTGTGAATCACCACCCGGTCGTTGATCGGCGAATTGGTCGCCACCACCACCGCGCGGGCGTGGATGACGTGTCCGTTTGCCGTGCGCACATGCGCGCGCTCGCCGCCCTCGACGTGGTCCACGTGGGTATGCCCAAAGATCCGCCCGCCATTGCGCACCACCACGTCGGCCAACGACGACAGATAGCGTAGCGGATGGATCTGCGCCTGATTGGGAAACCGCAACGCCGGCCCCGTGTTGAAGGTCGTCAAGGGCACGCGGTCCAGCATCGCCGTATCGGTCAACCCCGCCCGCTTCGCCGCCGCCAACTCGTCCTCCAACAGATGCCGCGAACCGCCCGCCGGGGCGAACAGGTAACCGGTCACCCGCTCGAAGCTGCAATCGATGCCCTCCTCGCGAACGATGCGTTCGATCAACGCGATGGCCGCCGCATGGCTCTCCGCCGCCAGCCGTGCGCCTTCTTGCCCGTGAATCGCCTCCAACTCGACGAAGCGGTCATCCATCGCGCTCGCCAGGTGCGCCGTCGTGCGCTCGGTCTCGCCGGACAAAATCGGACCGGCATCCACGACGACGACCGACTTCCCTTCACGCCCTAACAGATAAGCCGTGGTCAGGCCCGCCACGCCGGCTCCGACGACGACCACGTCAACCGAGGCGTTATCCGTCAGAGGCGCAAACGTGCGCGGTTCGGTGGTGGCCATCCAAATCGACTGAGAAAGTGCGGTGTGTTCCATGGGTCAAAGGGGGTTGAGCGACGCACCGACTGAACCCCGCCCCGCACACCGGTTCCTGCCTGCGGCCGCGCAACCCCATCGAACCGCACCGCGCCTGTGGCGAACGCGATCAATTCCCCCTCGCGAAAAACAGGCGAAGTCCCACCGGCGTCCTCACCCCGCGCCCACCGCCCGCCACGCACACGACCGCGCGTGCTCCGTCGCCCCTCGCTTGCGTCGGCGGCCGCCCCGCTCGCTCACGCCGTGAACGCCCCCATTTCGGATCGCGCCGCCTGCGCTACCTTGGGCGTCCTCAACCTCATCTCCACTCATGAACTTTTCTTTTAAACCACTCTCCCAACAAACCATCGTCATCACTGGCGCTTCCAGCGGCATCGGTCTCGCCACTGCCCGCGCCGCCGCGCGCCACAACGCACGCCTCGTCCTCGTCGCGCGCAACGAACTCGCCCTCGGCCGCATCGTGGACGAAATCACCGCCCGCGGCGGCCGCGCCATCCACGTCGTCGCCGACGTCGGCCGACGCGAGGACCTCCAACACGTCGCCCGCCGCGCCGTCGAACGCTTCGGCGGCATCGACACGTGGGTCAACGATGCCGGCGTCTCCATCTACGGCCGCCTTGAGCAGGTCAGCGACGAAGACCACCTCCGCCTTTTCCAGACCAATTTCTGGGGCGTTGTCTACGGTTCTCTAGTCGCCCTCCCTCACCTCAAACGACAAGGCGGCGCCCTCATCAATCTCGGCAGCGAGGTCTCCGACCAAGCGATCCCCTATCAGGGCATGTATTCGGCTTCCAAGCACGCCATCAAAGGCTTCACCGACGCCCTTCGCATGGAACTCATGGAGCAACGCGCGCCCGTTTCCGTGACGCTCATCAAGCCCGCCGCCATCGACACGCCCTACCCGCAGCACGCCCGCAACTATTTCCCGCAGGAGCCCAAGTTGCCTGCGCCCGTTTACGCGCCCGAAGAAGTCGCCGAAGCGATCCTCCACGCCGCCACGCACGCAAAACGCGATATCTACGTCGGCTCCGCCTCGCGTGCCATGAGTGTGCTCAACCGCGTCGCGCCGCACCTCACCGACCAGTTCGGCGCCCGCATACTCACCCAACAGCAACTGCGCAACGAACCCCCTCGCGATCCGTCCGGTTCGCTCCACGAAGCCGGCGTCGACGGCCGCGTTCACGGCGACCACCCCGGCCATGTGATGGGCACCAGTTACTACACCCGCGCCTCGATGCACCCCCTCATGACGGGAGCGCTCGCCCTCGGACTCGGCGCCGCCACCGCCTACGCGCTCAAAGCCACCCGCTCCTCCGCCGATCACCACGGCGGCTGAAGCCGCGACGCTTCGCCCCGCAGCCGAGAGCTCGCTCGCGCTCGATTTGGAGTGCGGCGGGCTCTCGCCGCTTTCGACGATGTGACCCGTCACGTCGCCATCGCCCGCCCCGCGCAATGCNNACCGCGCGTCAAACAAGGCGTGTTATCGGGTCGCATAATCGCGCCATGAAACACGGCTGCCTAAGAAATCCACACTTGGTTCGTTTAACCCTTAACCCACACTCCCCGCCGCGCTTCTCACGATTCCCAACGCCCTACCCATGAACCTCCTCCGCCTGCCGCTGCTGTTCGCCGCCCTTGCCTCATCAACGATCTCCGCCGCCGCGCTGGCCGCGCCGATCCCCGCCGACTCCTCCATCACCGCCGCCACCGTCTACGGCGACCGCGCCGTCATCGCCCGCTCCGCCACCGCCGTGAAGGTCCCGTCCGGCATCAACGAAATCACCTTCGCCGGCCTGCCCGCCGCCTTGCTCGACGACTCCGTGCAAGTCTCCGCCAAGGGCACCACCGCCGCCTCCCTCCTCGATATTTCCACGCGCACCGTCTTCGTCACCGCCGAACCCGACGCCCGCGTCAAAGCCCTCGACGACCAACTCCTCGCGCTCCGCCGCGAAGAACGCGCCCTCAACGACCGCAAGGCCGTGCTTGATTCCCAACACGCCCTCGTCGGCANNCGCCATCGCCCGCCCCGCGCAATGCACCCCGCGCCTCTTCATCAACTCCGGGTGCGTGCCGATCTCCGACCGTGGGAAGCGAGCTTGCTCGCGATCGCCGGCCTTGGGCGAACATCGCGAGCAAGCTCGCCACCCACCAAGTGCCAAAAACCGCGCGTCAAACAAGGCGTGTTA
>DFYA01000094.1:0-1348 GCA_002382525.1 Opitutaceae bacterium UBA4094 | reverse complement strand
CCGCCAAGGGCACCACCGCCGCCTCGCTCCTCGATATTTCCACGCGCACCGTCTTCGTCACCGCCGAGCCCGACGCCCGCGTCAAATCCCTCGACGACCAGCTCCTCGCGCTGCGCCGCGAAGAGCGCGCCCTCAACGACCGCAAGGCCGTGCTCGATTCCCAACACGCCCTCGTCGGCAACATTGAGACCGCCTCCACCACGCCGGTCGCCGGTCCCGTCGGCGCCAACCCGCCCGCTCGTCCGTCCCTCGAAGACTACGAAAAACTCCTCGCGTTCTCCGCGACCCAGCGCGCCCGTCTCCACGAGGCCGCGCAAACACTCGACCTCGAACGCACCGCCCTCGCGGAAAAAATCGCCGCCGTCCAATCGCAGCTCAACGAGCTCCGCGGAAAACAACCCGGCCGTCGCGCCACCAAGACCGTCGCCGTGCGTCTCTCCACCGCCACCGCCGGCCAGCTCGATCTCACACTCAGCTACGCGTTGACCGGCGCCTCGTGGACGCCCGCCTACGACGCGCGACTGCTCTCCGAAAAACGCCAGGTGCAACTCGACGCCTTTGGCCTCGTCCGCAACACCACCGGCGAAGATTGGAAGAACATCGCCCTCACCCTCTCCACCGCCCGCCCCGGACTCGGCGGCGCCGCGCCGGAGATTTCTCCGTGGTATATCGATGTTTTCCGGCCGATGACCTACGGCAAAGTCGCCCGCAGCTCCATGGCCTTCGACCAAGCCGTCGGCTCCAAGGCCGCGTTCAGCAACGAAGCCATGATCCGCCGCACCGAGCCGACCTTCAGCGCCGGTGCCGCACTCCCACCAGCGCCGCCGGTTGAATCCTCCCTCGCCTCCGCCGACCTCGCCTCCGCCGCCACCAGCGCCTCCTTTAAGATCGCCACGCCCGTCTCGCTTGCGAGCGACAACACCCCGCAGCGAGTCCCCCTCGGCGCCGCGATCTTCGCCGCCGAGCTTCAGTATCAGGCCACACCCAAGCTCCAGGAAACCGCCTACCTTGCCGCCTACGTCACCAACGTGAGCGAACTCCCGTTCCTCGCCGGCGCGCTCAACGTGTTTCTGGACGACACCTTCGTCGCCGCCTCGCGCCTCGCCACGACCATGCCCGGCGAAAAGTTCACCCTCAACCTCGGCGCTGACGAAAGTCTCTCCATCAAGCGCAAGATCGTTTCGCGTTTCACCGAGGACACCGGCTTCACCAGCAAGAGCCGCCGCACCACCTACGACCTCCTCGTGACCGTGACCAACCACAAGCGCACCACCGAACGCGTGGTCCTCAAAGATGCGGTGCCCGTGGCGCGCGACGAAAAGATCACCGTGCGACTCCTCGCTCCGTC
>DFYA01000164.1:3757-20796 GCA_002382525.1 Opitutaceae bacterium UBA4094 | reverse complement strand
GGCCCCGGCGAAATGGCGGACGCCGACTTCGGCTACGTCGGCGGCGCTCCCGGCAAGATCAACCTCTACGTCGGCAAAACCTGCGTCCAATACAACATTCCCCAAGCCGAGGCCGACGCCCGCCTTATTTCGCTCATCAAAGAGCACGGCAAATGGATCGACCCCGCCCCCGTCTCGACCGCCTAACTGGACATCCGGCCGACATGAGAACCGAAAGGGGCCGTCAAGCTCTCCGTCACGTATTTGTGACGTGGAGACGCCTTTCCCTAGGGAAAAAATCCGATGTATCCCCCATAGCCCTACAAACGTGCAGCCGGTTTGCCGGAAACCTGAAAACACCCGTGTCGTGGCAACCCAAAAACCAAAAAACTTATCCGCAAAAACCGTGTGAATAACTTGTCGGAAAGTTGCTCTTGAAACCCCTTTCCGCTTCACCGTTAGTCGCTCCTCGTTCGCTCCAACCCGGTCCGTCCGGCGGCTCTTTCACACGTCTTTTTCAGACTCCTTCTGGCACCCCCGCAATCCAACCCACAAGCCGCTTATGATAAATCCCTTACGAGATCGATTCACCTCGCCGCTTTTTTGGACTATTTGCATTTCATTTTTCTGTTCCGACCGCTGGAAGTTTTCTGTGACGACGTGCCTTTGACCGCCCTTGGCTCGCTAGCTGTGAATAATCCTTAGCTCCTCCTTTATTTCGTCCATCGTCCATGTCTTCAGCCGTCATTTCTTCGAGCCTCTGGGAAACCGTTAAAAGCGATTTCAAGGGCCTCTTTCCTGAGGATGTTTATCAGCTCTGGTTCGAGCCGATCACCTGTATGGAAGCATCGGAGGATTCCCTGACCCTCGGCGTGCCCAACGACTTTGCGGCGATTTGGATTAACGACAACTACCTCGATCTGATCGTCCAGCGCCTCCGCCTCACTTCCGGACGCCTGATCAACGTCAAGTTGAAGAAATCCGGCGTCTCCCAAGAGGCCCGCAACGCTCTCAACGACACCGTCGCCGCCCCTCGCGCCAAACCCGTCGTCGCCCCCCGTCGCACCGCCCGCTACGACGAAAAAGGCGGGGCCTACGTCGGCTCGCTCAACCCGCGCAACACGTTCGAAACGTTTGTCGTCGGCTCCAACAACCAGATGGCGCACGCCGCCGCCATGGCCGTTGCCCAATCTCCCGCGCAGGCCTACAACCCCCTCTTCCTCTACGGCGACACCGGCCTCGGCAAGACGCACCTGATGCATGCCATCGGTCACGCGATTCTCCGCGCCAACCCCGACAGCAAGGTCGCCTACCTCTCCACGGAGAAGTTCACCAACGAGTTCATCCAAGCGCTCCAGGAAAACCAGCTCACCAAGTTCCGCCAACGCTACCGTTGCGTGGACATCCTGCTGGTCGACGACGTTCAATTCCTCGCCGGCAAAGAGCGTATCCAAGAAGAGTTTTTCCACACCTTTAACGACCTGTTTGAGTCCGGGAAACAGATTATCCTCTCCAGCGACCGTCGTGCCGCCGAGATCCAGAAACTCGAAGCCCGCCTCGTTTCCCGCTTCGAGTGGGGACTGCCCGCCGACATCCAGGCGCCTGACTTCGAGACCCGCCTCGCCATCCTTCGCACCAAGGCCGCCACCTTGAAGTTCAACATCCCCGCCGATGTCGCCAACTTCATCGCCCAGCACATCTCCAAAAACATCCGCCGCCTCGAAGGCGCGTTGATTAAGGTCTCTAGCTACGCGGCCCTCACCGGCAAAGCCATCGACCTCGCAGCGACGGAGATGCTCCTCCAGGACGTGCTCATGGAGCAGGCCCAAAACCAGCTCACCATCGAGATCATCCAGAAACGCGTCGCCGATCATTACCAGATCCGCCACAGCGACATGACCAGCAAGCGCCGCCCGGCCAACATCGCCATCCCCCGCCAGATCGCCATGTATCTCGCCCGCTCGCTCACCAAACATTCCCTCCAAGAAATCGGCGACGCCTTCGGCGGCCGCGACCACGGCACCGTTATCCACGCCTGCAAATCCGTGGACAACATGCTTGAGCAAGACACCACCGCCCGCGGTGCCATCGAGTTTCTACGCACCCAGCTCAGCCGCTGATTGAATTTAACCGTAGATCACGCAGTTAGACGCAGATAAAGAGTTTGAATCTGCGTTCATCTGCGTAATCTGCGGTTAATTATTTTTCACCTATGAGCCTCACTCCCGAACAAACCGCCGCCGTCTCCACATGGGTCGCCGCCGGAGATAACCTCTCCACGATCCAGAAAAAGCTCCGCGAAGAGTTCAACGTCGCGCTCACCTACATGGACGTCCGCTTCCTCGTGGATGACCTCAATCTCCAGCTTAAAGACGCGCCCCAAAAAGTGGACGCGAGCGACGTCAGCAAACCCCAACCCAAGGCTAAACCCGCCGCCCCGGCCGCGGGTGCCGAAGGTGATACAATCTCCGGTGAAGACGATCTCGCAGACGGCGATCTCCCTCCCGCCGGCGAAGTCATCTTGGACGTCGACAGCGTCACCCTCATCCCCGGCGCCATCGCCAGCGGCAAAGTCACCTTCAGCGACGGCGTGACCGGCAAATGGATCATCGACCACCAAGGTCGCCCCGGTTTCACCGAGGTCAGCCAACCCGGTTATCGCCCCACTCCCGAAGACGCCCAGTCGTTCATGCGCCAACTCGAAGCCGAGCTTCAACGCAAAGGCCTCTGACCACCCGCCCCCGACTCGTCCCCGCCTCTCGCTGTAACCCGCTGGCGAAACGGCCTCGCGCACATGAAAGCCTTGATCCCTCCTGCCCGCTGGGCCGCCATCCGCCTCTTCGCGATGGACGTTGACGGCGTCCTCACCGACGGAACCGTCGAGATCCATTCCGACGGCACCGAGAGCAAACGTTTCTCGATCCTCGACGGAATGGGCCTTGTGCAACTCCGCAAACACGACATCGCCACCGCGTGGATCAGCGGACGTGCCTCGGGCGCCACCACCGTTCGCGCTAACGAGCTCAAGATCCCCCATATCGTCCAAGGCCGCATCGACAAAATCACCGCGCTCCAAGAACTCGCGACCAAGCTCAACCTCACCGCCGACCAAATCGTTTACATGGGCGACGATGACATCGACACCCCCGCCATCGAATGGGCCGGCATCGGCGTGAGCGTGCCCGACGCGATGCCATTGCCCTTTGCCGCTGCGAACTACATCACACGGCGCCCCGCTGGACGCGGCGCTGTCCGTGAAGTGTGTGAACATATCCTCTCCGCCCGCGGTCACACCCTCCACTCGTGAACCGCGCCCTCGCTTTCTCCCTCGGCCTTCTAGGCGGCCTTTCGTCCCTCGCCGCCCAAACGGCGGAACCCAAAATCAAGCCGAGCGCCCCAGTCAAAAACCTCAGCCTCCCCACGTTCGATAAACAGGGAAACCGCGCCACCTACCTGCGCGCCGGCGAAGCACTCTTTGTCACCCCTTCGCACATCGAGGTGAAAGACATGCATTTCACCTTGTTCACCAAAGACGGCACCGGCGCCTTCGACAGCGTTCTGCTCTCCCCGTCGGCCACCTTCCGCACCGACCAACAAACTGTCAGCGGCAAAGACGCTGTTCGCCTCATCCGCGTCGACGTTGAGGTCACCGGCGAGGAATGGTCCTACAACCACGCGGAGAAAAGAGTTTTGATCGGTAAGAACGCCCGCGTCACCTTCCTCGACGAGCTCAAGGACATCATCAAATGAACCGCTCCGCCCGCCTCCTTCTCCTCCGCATCGCGTCCGTGCTGGCGCTCGCCTTCGCGCCAACTGCCGCCCACGCAGCTGACGCCCCGCCGGTGCCCACGGTCATCACGAGCACCAGAATGGAAATGTGGAGCACCGACACCGAGACCCGTTCCGTCTTCCAGGAGAACGTCGTCGTCACCGGCACGAACATCAAAATCACCTGCGACAAACTCGACGTCACCGCCACCCGCCTCGACACCGAAGAGAACAAAGACGCGACCGTCGGCACCCTCGAAAAATTCAAGACCCTCATCGCCACGGGCAACGTCCACATCATCCAAGGCGACCGCGAAATCACCTGCGGCCGCGCCGAAGTGTTCCCCGCCGAAGACCGCGTGGTTCTCACCGAGAAACCCGTCGTGATCGACAACACCGGCCCCTACGTCGCCACGGGCACGCGCATCGTCCTCCTCCGAGGCGAACGCCGCCTCTTCGGCGACAACATCAAACTGCAAGGCCCGCCCATCCGCGATCAAGGCGCCGAAAAAGACAAACCCATGCAGCCCCCCGTCTCTCTCCCGCGCCTGCCCAACCCATGAGCGCCACCGTGGACAACGCGCCCGCCTCCTCCGCCGAACTGCAAGCTTCGCGCGCCGAGATCCAAGCCGTCGATCTCGTCAAAACCTACGGTGAACGTGCCGTCGTTAACGGTATCAACCTCCGCGTGCACGCCGGCGAAATCGTCGGACTCCTCGGCCCCAACGGTGCGGGTAAAACCACCACGTTCTACATGGTTGTCGGCCTCGTCGCCGCGACCCGCGGGCGCGTGCTGCTCGACGGACGCGACATCACGCACCTACGTATGCACGAGCGCGCCCGGCTCGGCCTCGGTTACCTGCCGCAAGAACCGTCCACCTTCCGCAAACTCACGGTCGCCGAAAACATCCTCGCCATCGCCGAAGCGATCAAAATTCCCCGCGCTCAACGCGCTGAGGTCGTCTCCGAACACCTCGAAGAACTTCACCTCACGCACGTCGCGAAACAGCCTGCCTACACGTTGTCCGGCGGCGAGCGTCGTCGCCTCGAGATTGCCCGCGCTCTCGTCACCAAGCCCAAGTTCCTCCTCCTCGACGAACCCTTCGCCGCGATCGACCCGATCTCCGTTTCCGAGGTGCAGAAAATCATCCTTCAACTTAAAGGCCGCGGCATCGGCGTGATCATCACCGACCATAACGTGCGCGAGACGCTCCGGATCGTAGATCGCGCCTACTTGATCCACCAAGGCCGCGTGCTCAGCGAAGGCAGCGGCGACTTCCTCATCAACGACCCGCAAGCCCGCGAATTTTACCTCGGCAAAGACTTCAATTTATAACCGCCGTCATCGCCGCGAACGCCCCCCGCCCCATGCAAAAAGCCATCCACGGCATTACCGTCGCCCACTTCGCCGATGCTTACCGCGACAAGTTGAAACTTGAGTTAGTCTCCGGTGCCGACGGCGTTCATCGCCTCATACGCGAAGGCTCCATCAATCGCCCGTCCCTCGCCCTCACCGGGTTCTTCAAGTATTTCGCCAACAAACGCATCCAAGTCCTCGGAGCAGCCGAGATGACCTACTTCAAAACGCTGCCCATCGAAAAGCAGATCGAGATTCTCAACGAGATGGCCGACCGCAGCGTCCCGTGTCTCGTCCTCACGCGTAATTTCCATCCCACCGCGGCGATGGAACAGATTTCCCGCGAGCGCAAACTCCCCATTTTCCGCACGCCCATGATCACCATGAACTGGGTGAATTTGGCCACGCTCTGCATCGATAACGAGTTCGCGCCGTCCTCGACCGAGCACGCCACCACCCTCGACGTGAAAGGCGTCGGCGTGATGCTCCGCGGTGATTCTGGCGTCGGCAAAAGCGAGTGCGCCCTTGCGCTCATCGAACGCGGCCACTCTCTCGTCGCCGACGACCTCACCGTCATCAAGCTCCTCGACGAACGTGATCTCATCGCTTCCAGCCGCCCCCTCAACCGCGGCTACATGGAATGCCGCGGTATCGGCATCATCAACATCGCCGAAATGTTCGGCGTGAAGAGCGTGCGCGTCGAACAGCGCATCGACATGGTCGTCTCCCTCCGCGAATGGACCCCCGAGGTCGTCGAAGAACGCACCGGCCTCGAGGAAAACCATTACGAAATCCTCGGCATCAGCATTCCCCACGTGGAACTCTACGTGCGCCCCGGTCGCGATATCGCCCGTCTCGTCGAAGTCGCCGCACTTGTTCAGGCGCTCAAAAAGATCGGTCACGACCCCGCCAAAACCTTTAACGATCGCCTCATCGCCTTCATGTCGGAGCAGGCCGAGGAGAAAACCCGCGTCGTTAAACCGCACGAACGCACGCGCCCGTCCCTCGACTAACCGCGCGACAAACCGCCGCGCGCCAACCAAAGCCCCGCGTGTTCACGGGCGCCTCGTTTCCACAGGAAAACTACACGGCCGCCATGAGCACCGCCGACACTCGCCAACCGCCCGAGCCGACCGATCGCCCCTCCCACCGCGTCGCGACCGTTGCCGACGAAGGGGACGTGCTCGCCTTGATGCGTGCTTTCTACACTGAGGAAACTCTGGTGTTCGAGGAAAGCGTCGCTCAACGCGCCGTCCATGACCTCCTCACCCACCCGCAGCTAGGGCGGATCATCGTTCTGGAAATCGCGGACCGGCCTATCGGCTACCTCACGCTCACCGTCGGCTTCAGTTTAGAGTTTCACGGACGCTATGCGCTTGTGGACGAACTCTACTTGATTCCTTCCGTTCGCGGCCGCGGATGGGGACGGCATTGCCTTGAACTCGCCGCCTCGCTTGCACGCGAAATGGGCACCAACGCGCTTCGCCTGGAGGTCAACCACGCCAATACCCGTGCGCGGACGTTGTATTTAAGAAATTCCTTTCGAGACGACCGGCGCGACCTGTTCACTCGTTGGCTATGAATGCCGAAGCCGGGCACGGATCGCCCGAAACCACGGCGACCACCCACGCCGGGCGATCAAGCCACGGCCATCGTGGCTTCCAGAACGTCCCGATAGGCGCGTTCCGTTTGCGCCACCACCGCTTGAACGTGCTCCGGCTCGACGCTGTGGGCCAGGGCGTGCGCATGAAGCAAATTCCAAGCGTTGCGCACATAAGTCTGCGTGCGCCCCACATGCTGCTGAGCCGCTTCGCGCACCCGTTCGCGCAGCGTGGTAATTTCCCGATGGATACAATCTTCGATGGCCGCAATCACCCGATTGAATTCCGCCTGGGCCACCATGGCCGGCAAACTTGCTATCTGCGCGACCACGGCCGCATACGGCTCCTGCACCAACCGCGGCATGGGATCGTTGAAGACGGTCTTCCCCAGAAATTTGTCGTGGTCCATGGCGATGGCGTTGATCGCGGCGATTTCAGCTTCGACCCTGACCGCGATCACGTGCGCGTTGCTAATCGCCTCGTAAGCCCCGGGTGAGAATACCCCGCGCGTCCGGTCATATCCCGCCGAAGCCATGTTTCGGGCGGCACCCAGAACCACAATGAACTCCCGGCCAAAGTCCGCGAAACGAGTCAGCGCTTGGTCCCAGTCACCGGCAAAATGCCCGGCCGCCAACCCCAACTGATACTCTTCACAGTGAGTGCGCAGCCACTTTTCGAGCATCTCCTCGGAGCGAGCGCGTAGATAATCGCACAACCGCTTGCTCATCGCCAACGCTTCGTCGATCACCGCGAGATCCGCGCTGGTGTCGTGAGCCGCACTCAGGAACGCCATGCGCGTCTCCTTCGGTCGCAAAAACAAAAAGGGCGGCTGACTGGCCCGAACCGTCTGCAACCGGAGCTCCTGTTCGCGCCGACTGCGTTCGAGTTCACGGGCGCTGTGCTCCAAATAGGCGCCCCGAACCAACATATCTTCCAACGCACCGGGAATTTTGTGAATGGCTTCAGCAAGATTGAATGAACGCATGGGAATTACAGTTGAATGGAGATCTCCCTGATCGACGTAGGTATTTACCCCCAAACTCCACACGGACGGCAATGTAAATTTATGTAAAAACCGCAGGACGATTGCACGCGGCTCGCCTAGATAAGTTTTTGTTTTATCCGAGCCACGGGTTTTCTCCTAAAACCTCGTGCAAGGTTGACGCGTTTCGAGGCCTATCCCACGTTCCCGCTTTATCTTTCACCCGCTAACCCACCCACCACTCCACATGGCTTACGAACTCCCTAAACTCGCCTACGCTTACGACGCCCTCGTTCCGCACATTGATGCCAAGACGATGGAAATCCATCACTCCAAGCATCACCAAGCCTACATCACCAACGTGAACAAGGCACTCGCCGACGCCGGTGTCACCGCGCCCGATTGCGTGTGCGACCTGATCTCCGATCTCGGCAAGGTCCCGGAATCCATCCGCGGCGCGGTCCGCAACAACGGCGGTGGCCACGCCAACCACGCGTTCTTTTGGAAGATCATCGGCCCCGGCAAAGGCGGCGCTCCCAAGGGCAAACTCGCCGAAGCGATCAACGCCACCTTTGGCAGCTTCGACAAATTCAAGGAAGAGTTCGCCAAGGCCGGTGCCACCCGTTTCGGCTCCGGCTGGGCCTGGCTCGTCGTCACGGCGGACAAGAAACTCGCCGTGGGCTCCACCGCCAACCAAGACAGCCCTGTGATGGGCAAGGCCGTCGCCGGCCTCGAAGGCGAACCCGTCATCGCCCTCGATGTCTGGGAGCACGCCTACTACCTCAACTACCAGAACCGCCGTCCTGACTATATCGCCGCCTTCTGGAACGTCGTGGACTGGGACGCCGCCGAGGAAAAATACACCAAGGCCGTCGCCTAAACGCTTGAACCATTCCGCGCATTTCACGCCAAAAGCTAAAAGCCGCACCGGAACCCCGGTGCGGCTTTTTTGTGCGAGGGACGAGTTCCGGCTAGTCCGTTCGTCCGCGAATGCTCAGCGCAACCATACGCTCGCCTGCGAAGTCTGGCGCAACTGCTCGGAGCTCAAGCGCGTGCGTTTGCCCGTTTCCGTATCCAGCAACCAAATACTCCGCGTATTCGCGGCGCGTTCAGTATAAACGAGGTGGCGCCCGTCCGCCAGCCACGAAGGCTCGACCGCGTCGACCGGTGCTTTCGAAACGACCTGTGCCGGCGTGCGCGTAGATAGATCAAACACCGCGATTTGAAACCCCCGACCGACCCGCGTGGTAAACGCGATTTTGTTCGGATTGCCGATGCTCCAATCGGGTTCAGCGCAGTAGCGGCTGATGTTTGTTGGCAAACGCTGTGCGCTGCCGCCTGCGACCGGCATCACATAAAGCTGAGGACCACCCGCCGCATCCGAAGTAAACACCAATCGCGAGCCGTCCGGCGAAAACGCCGGCGACGCCTCAACACTCGGCGTGCGCGTGAGGCGAGAGACGCCTTTGCCTTGCGCGTCGCTCAGGTAGATTTCGGGGTTGCCCGCCCCCGACAACACCATCGCCACCCGCGAGCCGTTCGGGCTAAAACGCGCCCCGCTGTTCGTGCCTTTTGCGCTCAAAAACGTCGTGCGCCGGAGGCTGTTGAGATCCATAAGGAAGATGTCGGGGAAACCAGACTGGAAAAAGCTCGTGTAGACAATCTTGCTACCGTCTGGGGACCATCGCGGCGTGATCGCCTGCGCGTTATCTTTAGTGATCTGCCGCACCTCACCGAAAAACAGGTCGCCCGTGAACACCTCCGACTTGCCCGAATACTCGCTGATGAAGGCCAAGCGGGACGCGAAAAATCCTTTTAGTCCGCTCGTTGCCATCACCGCCATATCGGCCGCGCGCAGAAGCGCGTTGCGCTCGCTCGTGCCCTGCGCAACTTGATTCAACACCACGGCGCCGCCCTTGCGCACCGTGACCTGCACTTGATTGGACCCGGCCGGCGTAAAGCTGATCGCAAAGCTCCCTCCACTCGCCACGCGGCGATAACGCCCGTGTGCGTTGAACGCTTGATTTGCAAGGCTGTTCAACTCCGGCGTCGAGCCGGAGACGGTGACGGCAATCGTCTTCGCATCGTGAGAGATAACGACATCAGGCAAGTCACGAACGGCTTGGGCGAAACTCGGAACAGCCGCGATCAAGGCGGCGAGGGCAAACAGACGGAGCAGTTTGTGCATGGCAAAAAGGGACATGATAGTTGCGGGGCGGCGGGGCATTTCTATTTACACCCCCTACCCTCATAACAACGTAAAACCTCCCGTCGTTCCCAACTTTCTCCTACCTGTGACATCCGAAGATCTCAAAGAAGCGCTCAAGCAAGTGAAGTATCCCGGCTTCAGCCGCGACATCGTGTCGTTCGGCCTCGTGCGCTCCGCCGCCCTTGTCGGTGATACCGCCAAGGTCTCTCTCGCGCTCACCACATCCGACCCCAAAATCCCCCTGCACATCAAGCAGGAGGTCGACAAATGCCTCCGCGCCCTCCCCGGCGTGACCTCCACTGTAATCGATGTCGCCGTCGCTCCCGCTCGTTCGGCGTCCGCCCCCGGCGGCAATCTCGGCGGTAACACTGGCGCACCCAAGACCATCAAATACGCCGTCGCCATCGCCTCGGGCAAAGGCGGCGTGGGCAAAAGCACGTTTGCGGTCAACCTCGCTTGCGCCCTCGCGCAACTCCTCACCGCCCAAGGCCGACCCGGTCGTGTGGGCCTCATGGATTGCGACATATACGGGCCGTCCGTGCCGCTTATGATCGGGCTCGACGGGCGTCCCCAAGTCGAGGGCGACAACCTCCTCCCCATGGAGAAACACGGCGTCAAAGTGATGAGCATGGGCTTCCTCGTGGACGACAACACGCCCGTCGTCTGGCGCGGCCCGATGATCATGAAGACCATTCAACAATTCGTCCAAAACGTGAAGTGGGGCGAACTGGACATCCTCCTCGTTGACCTTCCGCCCGGCACCGGCGACGCCCAGCTCTCGCTCGTGCAGACTTTGCCCCTCGACGGCGCCATCCTCGTCACCACGCCCCAGCCCGCCGCCACCAACGTCGCGCGCAAGGGCGGCCTCATGTTCCAAAAGGTCAACGTGCCGCTCCTCGGCGTCGCGGAAAACATGAGCTATTTCCTCGACCCAGCTGGCCAGCGACACGCCATCTTTGGCGAAGGCGGCGGACAAAAAACCGCCGACTCCTTGGGCACCGTGCTCATCGGACAGGTCCCCCTCATCCCCGAGATCCGCGCCGGAGGCGATTCCGGCAATCCGATCGTCATCTCGGCACCCGATAGCCCCGCCGCGAATACATTTCGTCAGATCGGCGACGCCATGCTACTCCAACTGTCACGCAAACCCGTGCCGGGAACAACTTAGGCTCTCATCGTTCTTTGCATGTAATCGGCATGTATGGCTTGCCTCCTTGCGGGCATTGACAGTCCCCCCTCCAAACCTACCTTCAACCTTCGACATGATGGCGCTTCCGAATAACGAAACCTGCTTCCGTTTTCGCACACGCTCCCGTTCCCGCTTTCAATCACACGGCCATCAATCTGGCCGTGTAACGAATACGGAACGATCAACCCTCAACCGATTTTTTGATTAATTGTCGTGGTCGCTATGCCCGCATCCAGCCCTCAAGAGTCCGACAAATCTTCGCGTGAGTTCGTGAAGCAATCGAGCCTCTATCAAGAGTTTCTGGCGGAGCGGGAAGAGATCTTACGTCACAAATGGCTGGAGTCCGAGCGACTTGGACACGACATCGGTTTCGAACGCGCCCTGCTGGATTGGATTCGCAAGCATCGCGAAAGCTGGCGCACCGCCCGCCGTTCTCAGCCACCCTCCGGTCATGGCTACTCGAGCGGCAAGGCCCACGCCAGTTCCGCCGTTAAGACATCAACTAGCGCCAAGCGCTGAGTGCGGTTTGTTAGTATTCTGGGCCTCCGACTCAGCAAACGGCTCAAAACGGGGCGTTTATTGACTTTCATCCCGCGCCCTAAACCCAATTTTGCCCACAAAAAAGACCGTCCCTTAAGAGGACGGTCTTTTGGCGTAGAACGCTAAAGTCGCTTACTTGATTTCCTTGTGCAGCGTGTGGCGCTTGAGGAAGGGATTGTATTTCTTCTTTTCGATGCGCTCGGTCACCGTTTTTTTGTTACGCTTCGTGAGGTAACGGGAAGCGGGTTTACCCTCTTTACGGGCCTCGGTGCATTCTAGGGTGACGGTTTCTTGTGGCATGGTGTTAAATAGTGAAAGGGACCAGAGCAAAGCCCGCCGCCCTACCGGTGCAACCTCAAAGTTGATCGCGACGCTATCCGGGCGCGCTTTAACCCGCCGCACCCAGTTTCTTTTCCGTCAGCGGCAACATCACCCCGCGCCGGAAAAGCGTCACTTGACCCGTGCTCGACGACACCACGATGGAAATACACTCCGTCGCCACAGAAATCGCCGCCGCCGCCGCATGCCGGCTGCCCAGTCCGCTCGGCAGCATGTGATCGCTGTCCGCAGCCTGGATGAGGCTACCTGCCGACGACACCACGCCATCGCCTCGGATAATGAATGCACCGTCAATCGACGAAAACTCCTTCACCGTCTCGTCCATGAACGGACTCAGGATGTTTCGATCCTCCTCTTTGTATCCATAAAACGGGTTCAAGACGAGGGGCTTGATCAATTTCTCCACCTTGGAGGCGTCGCCCAACACGAAGAGGCAGCCCACCGGCTTACCCTCTCGCCCCTCAACGGCGAGTTCCGTCGCGATGGCAATCACGCGCTCAAGCACCTCCGGCTTCACGTCGTCAGGCATCAGGTCCGCATGCCCGGTAAGGAGCGTCTGAAACTCTCGCTCCACATCGACGATCACCACGGTGTCGAACTGGTTGCTCCCCGCGATGCCACCCACGCAGCACACGCGGTCGCTGAACGAGATCATGCCGCGCGTCAGCGCCACAAACATCGCGCTGCGCAGCTGCGCCAGCCTTCGCGGTGAATAGGAACGCACTTGGATAACTCCGGCAAAATTTCCTTCGGCCTCCTCCAACTCGACCAAGTTGCGCGTCACCAAGATTGTTTTGCTCTTCGGGAACCACGCCCCCGGTTCGATCCCGCCAACAAAAGCATCGCCGAACACCATAATCGCCCCGCAGCCCGCGCCTTTCGCCACCCGGTCGGCCTCGTGAATCATCAGGCGATTGATACGATTCTGCTGGGCCTGCACCGGTTTTGCCAAGATGCCGCCAAACCCCGCGACCAGTCGGTCGAACACGTCGTCGGTGGTCGGCGCCTGTAACACGGCCCGGACCAGCTCCTCGTCCTTCAGCAGCCGCGCGATCGAGGCGAGCAACTGCAGATAATCACGGGCCTTCTCGTCGGCCAACAGCATGAACAACAGGTGGATCTTCTCGTCGTCCACTGTATTCTCATTATGAATACCTTCGCGGCTGCGCCCGATCGCCAAGATATAGCGGCGCGGCATTTTCACGCGCACGTGAGGGAGGGCGACGCCGGCGCCCAAGTAGGTCGTCATCGTGCTCTCGCGCTGCAACAAGCCGCGAAGCAATGCGTCTTGCTTGAGGTCGGGAAACTTTGCAGCGGACACCGCGAGAAGCTCGGTCAGAGCCCCTTTCATGTCCGTGCTCCGCAAATCCACGATGCGGCTGCGAGCGATGATCTTGTCGAGTTTCATCGGGGGTCACCTCGCTCAGGCCGCTTGAGGTGCGGTCACTTCTCCCACTCGAGGGCGCCCTTCTTCACCTCGTAGAACAGGCCGAGGACCAACACGCCGAAGAAAAACAAAATAGGACCGAGAATCGACAGGTTCTGGGCCAGAAAATCGCGGTAGATAAACGCCCAGGGAATGAGGAAGACCACTTCGATATCGAACAGAATGAAGAGCATCGCGGTGATGTAAAACTTGACCGAGAAACGCGTATGCACCTCCCCCTCGGGTTTCACGCCGCACTCGTAGGCGGTGTCCGTGATCGCGGTGTCCTTTTTGCGCCGCTCGCCAAGCAGATGGCTCACTCCGACAATCAGGCACGCCAGACCGGTGGCCAAGATGAGTTGAATAAGAAGCGGCAGATACGCGTCGGACATAATGTTTACGGTGCTAGAAATGGGCGGAGGAGTTCGGGTGAGACAAGGGGATTTTACATCAATTCCCCACCCGCTCGAATTTTGCGTCCGTTGTCCGTCTCGAACCCACACCAAGGATCGAGGCAAACTCCAGCGTGCGGATGTCCTCGGAGATCGGCTTAAACCCCGTTCGAGCCCGATGCCGGTTGATCCGCTCCAACATCAACGCGTCTAACAACACCGGATCGGTGCCCAGCCAGAGCAGCGGCTCCGAGACCGTGTAAAGCGAGTTGAACCACGGCCCGCCGACAAATTGATACCGCTCCAAACTTGCGAGGGTGAACACCCAGGTGCCGCGCAACTCCGGGATCGCGCTCATCTCCGCCACCGCCGCCGGCGCGCTCGCCGGGCTGCGAAAAAAACGTGCCGTGTTCGACGCGTTCCAAAGCGTCGCATTCACCAGCGCGCCGTTCACGCCCAACACCCGGTGGTCGGTGTAAACCGGCAAGTTGATCCAAAAATCCGCATCCACAAAAAGCGGCGTCGCCAAAAAGCTTTTCCGGTCCTCGTCCAGCGTCGTCTCGGCGTCAAACGACTCGACGCTCTTCTGCGCGAGAATCGGATCAAACCGCGAAGGCAGCGGGCTGTCGTAAAACCACACCGGATCGAAATAGCGTCCGGATTCGAGCACATACACCGGATGTCCGTCGAAGTCCGACTTGCCCGTGACGAGCGACGGCAAATACCCCGTGAACCGCAGCCGCTGCTGGTTCATCCCCACCAAAAAGATCCCGCCCTTGGTGTAGCCACGACGTTCGAGCGCGGCGATCACCGCCTTGGTCAAACCACGTGGCGTCGCCAAGCCCGGCCCCGAATCCGTATAAATTTTTAACCCCACCCGCGCCTTCTCGCCAGGCGTGAGTCGGTGCCCCGCCGAAGCCTCGAAATGCCCGATCAATTGCTCCACCTGCTTCGCGTAAACCTCGTCCGAAAACTCCGCTAGGCTCGCTTCCCACACGACCGAGGAAGCCGGGGCGGGCGCAGGCGACGAAACCGCAGTCGCTGCGTCCGTCGTGGCCAACACAGGACACGCGGCGACCGCCAACGCAATTACACCCAAAGAGACACGACGAAGAGTAAACATGGAGAAGGAAACACCCGGCACTCAGACCATTGCGGGCGACCCAGCCCGCAGTTCTTGACAGACCCCGCACGAGGGTAAAAGTGCAAACTTCGTCCGCGCTCCTTGCGCCGCTCGCCGCTCCATGCCCGTCATCAAACCCACCTGTCTCCGCGATCTAAAGCTTCGCGTGAACATCGTCGATGTGGTGGGCCGGGTCGCCACTTTGCGCAAAGCCGGCTCGCGCTTCAAAGGCCTCTGCCCCTTCCACAACGAAAAATCGCCGTCCTTCCACGTCGACCCCGACAAGGGCTTCTACAAGTGCTTCGGTTGCGGCAAAGCCGGCGACATCATCACGTTTGTCCGGGAAACCGAACAGCTCAACTTCACCGAGACGATCGAGACCCTCGGCAAACGCTTCGGCGTTTCCATCGAATACGAAGAAGGTTCCGGCGGCCCCAGCCGCGAGGAGCGTTCGCTGCGCCAAGAGATTTTCGACATCCACGAAACCGCCGCCGAGCACTTTCATCAGATATTCAAATCCACGTCGGCCACCGGCGACTGGATGCGCGCCTACTGGACCGACAACCGACGCTTCACCCCCGAACTCGCCGACGAGTTCAAGATCGGCGCCGCCGAACCCGCGGACGCCTCGCTCGCCGCCGCGTTGCTCAAGAAAAAATACACCGAAGAGGCCCTCCGCCAATGCGGCCTCTTTTTCGTGCGCGACGGCGCCGTCATGGGACTCAATTCCCTGCGCCCGCGTTTTCGCGGACGCCTTATGATTCCGATCCGCGACCACCAAGGCCGCGTCGTCGCATTCACCGCTCGCCAGACCGACCTCACGCCGGAAGACGACCCGGCCCGCGAAGCCAAATACGTCAACTCGCCGGAAACGCCCATCTTCACCAAAGGAAACCTCCTCTTTAATCTAGATCGCGCGCGCACCGAGGTCGGCGAAGGCAAACCCTTCGTCCTTGTCGAGGGCCAGCTCGACGCCCTCCGCAGCTGGAGTGTTGGCCTCAAAACCGCCATCGCCCCGCAAGGCACCTCCATCACCGAGGGCCAACTCGTCCTGCTCCGCCGTTATCACACGCAGGTCGAGTGTTTCTTCGATGGTGATAGCGCGGGGCAAAAAGCCGCGCTCCGTTTTCTCCCGATGGCACTCAAGGCGGGGCTCGAAGTGCGTTTTCTCGGCGGCGCGACCGACACCAAAATCGACCCCGACCTGCTCTTCCTTGAAAAGGGCCTCGCTGGTTACGAGGAGGTTCGCAAAGGCTCGCTCTCTGCCATGGGGTTCGCCTGTCGCGCCCTCCTGCCCGCGCCCGACGCCGCCACGCCCGAGCAAAAATCCCGCGTCGCTGCCGACCTTCATTCGCTGGTGCTCAACGCTGAGTCCGAAGTAGCACGTTCCCAGTTCCTCGCGGAAGTCGCCTCGACCCTGCGCCTCCCGCTCTCGGCCCTTCAAATCGACTTCGAGGGACAACGCCAACGGCACGAGCGTCAACAAGCCACCCGTCCGCCTGCCATTCCCAGCGAACTCCAGCCCGTCGTTGCACCGCCCACCAAGACGGCCACAAAAGACACGCCGGAGCACCACCTGCTGTTTACGATTCTTCATTTTGAGCGCGTGGGAAAACCTCTCGATCACACCTTGCCCCACGAGTGGATCGACCGCAGTCACGCCGCCGGCATTCTACTAGACCGGTTTCTCGGGCTGATGGGACAAGACGACTATGACCGCGATCACCTTGACGACCTGTTGGAAAACGCCGAGGAACGCACCCTGGTGGCGTCGCTCCTTTTTGAAACCGCTCAAATCGATGACCCGGTCAAAGTTATCAACGAAGCCCTCCGCCTGATCCAAGCCCGCTCGCTGGAGCCTCGCGTCCGCCAAATAGAACTTGCTCTAGCCAATACCCATGCGGACAGTAACGTTGACGCAAATTCTCTTTTTAAAGAACTCCTCGATATCAAACGCCAGCTGCGCGCGCCCCTGAGGCTGCCCGCAGCTTAATTCATTTTACCCGATCCTGTCTTATACCATGCCGCGCAAAGCTAAGTCCGCCGATACCGATACCCACTCAGAAGCCGTAGAGGCTGCCATTGAACGCGCCCGCCCCGGTTCGGGCGAGCCCATCGCCCCCGGTGTCGATCT
>DFYA01000164.1:0-3655 GCA_002382525.1 Opitutaceae bacterium UBA4094 | reverse complement strand
GAAGAGGCCGAAGAGGAAGAGTCCCGCTCGTCGCAACACGACATTCTCGACGACCCGGTCCGCATGTATCTCAAGCAGATGGGCCAGGTCCCCCTGCTCACCCGCGAACAAGAAGTTGAGATCTCCAAGCGCATCGAAAATGCCGAACTGAAGGCGCAAACCGCTCTCTTCGAGACCGCCATCATCGGCAAATACATCGCCACTCTTGGTGCCAAGCTCATCAACCGCGAAGAACGTTTTGATCGCATCGTCATCGACAAAAAAATCGAGAGCCGCGACGCCTACTTCAAAGCGCTCCCTAAACTTGTCGAGGTCACCCAAAAAGCCGAAGAAGGTGTCGCCGATTCGTGGGACGAGTATCTCAAGGCCCGCTCCGAGGCGGATCGCAAAAAGATCCTCGCGAAACACACCAAGCGCGAGGCCGCTCTCCGCGCCAACTTCTCCAAGTTTTTCTTTAAGCTCAAAGTCTACGAGGAGTGGCTCGAGCAGTTGCAGCCCGTCTTGAGCGAAATCGAACAGCTCAATCACCAGCTTGATCGCGCCAAGCACCCCAAGACCAAGAAAGACGCCGCGATCGACTCCAAGGCGATCAACGCGCGACTTTCCCAAATCGAAGCCGACCAACGCATCGCTCCCGGCGAGCTTCTCCGCGTCGTTCACCAAACCAACGTCCACGTTCGCGAGGCCCACAAGGCCAAGACCGAGATGGTCGAGGCCAACCTTCGCCTCGTGATCTCCATCGCGAAGAAATACACCAACCGCGGCCTCTCGTTCCTCGACCTTATCCAAGAGGGCAACATGGGCCTCATGAAGGCCGTCGAGAAATTCGAATACCGCCGCGGCTACAAGTTCTCGACCTATGCGACGTGGTGGATCCGTCAGGCCATCACCCGCTCGATCGCCGACCAGGCCCGGACCATCCGCATCCCGGTCCACATGATCGAGACCCTGAACAAGGTGATGCAGGTGCAGAAGCAACTCCTTCAAGAATTCGGTCACGAGCCGACGCCCGAGGAGGTCGCCGACGAAATGAACCTGCCTGTCGAGCGCGTGCAGCAAATCATGAAGATGGCCCAGCAACCCATCTCGCTTCAGTCTCCTGTCGGCGACGGCGACGACACATCCTTCGGGGATTTCATCGAGGACAAGTCCGCCGAGAATCCCTACGACATGACCGCCTACTCGCTTCTCCGCGAGAAGATCATCGACGTGCTCGACTCCCTCACCGATCGCGAACGCCGCGTGCTTTCCCTCCGTTTCGGTCTGGTCGACGGCTACAGCCGCACTCTCGAGGAGGTCGGCAAACAATTCAAAGTGACCCGCGAACGTATTCGGCAGATCGAGGCCAAAGCACTCCGCAAGATGCGTCACCCGACGCGTATTCGTCAGCTGCACGGTTTCTTCGACGCAGAGCAAATCGACAACGCTCAAAATCTCCTCAAGCAGGTCCAGGCCAACAAGCCGGTAATCCCGCAGGTGCCCTGATCATGGCGATGCGACGCGCGTTGACCTTCGCGCTTTGCAGCCTGCTCCTCGCCGGTTGCACCACCCGCGGATTCAAATCGACCGCCCCGGGTGGTGACGACACCGGTGGGCCTTCGCACTCCTTACGCACGGTCCCCAGCCCCGTTCAAGTCGTCGGCCGGATCATCGCGGTGGACCTCCTGAGTCTCGTCGTGGTCATCGAACTTGCCCCTTACTCGACCGTGCCTGCCAACATCGGTGGTCGCTCTTTGATCGCGCGGCACGACGACCTCCGGCCCACCGCCCGGCTCGAAGCCTCAAGTTACCTTCGCGGTCGCACCGTGGGAGCGCGTCTGCTCACTGGCCAGCCGCAGGTTGGAAACGAGGTCGTGCTCGTCCCCGAAGCCCCTTGAGGCCTACCCCACCCCCCGCTGCTTTCCCCCTTGCCTCGCCCTACGCGCCCCCGTAACCCTCGCCCTCTTCATTTATGAACACTTTCTTCAACCTAACGTTGGCCATCGGCCCGTTCGGCCCCACCGAGCTCCTGCTCATCCTTGCAGTTCTGATCCTGCTTTTCGGTGCGAAAAAACTCCCCGAACTCGCCAAAGGCTTGGGCAAATCGATCAAAGAGTTCAAGAAGTCCTCTGAGTCAGACTCCGAAGACGACGAAACAGAGAAAAAGCCTGCACCCAAGCAGGATGTAACCAAGACTCCGGATCCGAGCTAAGGCCTTGGCCGTGTCGCCTCGAAGATAGGCGGTTAGTCGAAAAAGCGGGCTGTCGCTCTTGTCCACCGTCGGCCTCGGAGCCTTCGGGAAGTCACACGTGCAATTGATCTTACATATCCCGATTTCCAAAAACCGGATTGATCTTGGTTAAGATCGAAGGCATTCCGATTTACTACTGCACATGGTCGTTCACTGGATACCGCTTTTATGCGGGCTACTTTTTGGCCTGATTCCGCCAAAGCTCTTAATCACCAGCGAGTGCCGCTACATGAGGTTCGAGGGCCTCTGGAACCGGCTGACAAACCCAACTAAGACAAAGCAGCGGCGCCGACGCTGGTGGAAACTCCCCTTGGTTTGGATCGATCCGATTCGCGGATACTTTGTCGCAGATCAGTTGTGTGATTCCTTCCATGCATCCACCACCGCTACCGGCGCCCAACTCGCCCTCCCGCTCGTGGCCACATTTATCACTCTTTGGGTGGTGCTTTGGATCCAGACCTGCGGTCGCCAACTGCAGGACGAAACCCTTTCGCCCACCGGTTTTCTAGGCGGCATGATGGTCGCAATGCTCCCCTTGGTCGTGGCACTGTCGGCAATCGCGCTCGGCGCTTCGACCGCAGTGGTGATGAAGCGTTTTGCGGCGGGTTATTTCATCGCGGTGATGGCGACCGCCGGTATCGGGTTCCTTTTTCTCAAAACCAGCCCATGGCTCGCTGTTTATAGCCTCTTGGTGGCCGCCCCGCTGATCATCGCCTGGATACGCCGCTCGAGTCTCGTAATGCCCGTGCGGTGCTAGCGCTGTCGGGCGGGCGCCGATCAACCCTGTAGCCTCCGCCTCAGCTTCGTGCCGTTTCCACGGTTGACCGCCTTAAACGCGCTCCTACCGTCGTCGGAAAATCTTCCCTTTTTCGCCCACCTTGCCCACCCCATGACGTTTTACCGTCTCTGCCTTCTCAGCGCCGCCGTCGCCCTTCTCCCCCTCTCCACCGCCGCACAAACCCCGGCCCCCGAGAAAGCCGCCGACAACTTGTCTCTACGTTTCGCTAATGGCGTCGTTGCCGTAGCCGAGGACCAAGTCATCACGGTCGACGACCTTCGCCGCGAAATCGCTCCTCGCGTGCCCGCGCTCCAGCGCTCCGCTCGCAACGAAAAGGAATTCAACGAGCGCTTGGAAGCGCTTCAGGACGAGATCGTCCAAGAGATGATCGACCGCGTGCTCATCGTGAAAGAGTTCAAGAAGGACGAACGCCGCAAAGTCCCCGCAAGCTACATCAACAACGCCATCGCCGAGGAACAGATCCGCCGCTTCGACGGCGACCGCTCCAAATTCCTCGCCTACCTGCGCAATACCGGCCTCACCCATCGAGACTACCGCAAAAAGGTCGAAGACGACATGATCTACGACTACATGCGCGGCCAGCAGCGCAAGAATCAGAACATCGTCAGCCCGGCCCGCGTCGAAAC
>DFYA01000157.1 GCA_002382525.1 Opitutaceae bacterium UBA4094 | reverse complement strand
CCGCGTCGATGTCGGCGGCGAGCGAGGTGAGTTGCGCGGAGGGCAACGCGGAGATGAGTCCGGTGACGAGCGCGCCGCGGACGTTGGGGTTGCGGTCGGCGGAGATGAGGAGCTTGTCGCCCTCCCCTACCCGACTGACGAGCGACACCGGGGCGTTGAGCGCGGCGACGAGTTTTTTGGTGATCCACTGTTCCTCGACCGAGCTGCGTCCGGAGCCGACGACGGCGATGGAACCGGCGGCGGATTTGAGGAGCGAGGCGGCTTGGGAGACGAGATCGGCGAGCGCGGCGGTGGACAGGAGGCGTTCGGCGGCGTTGATCTGTTTAAAGAGAACGCGGCCGGAGTCGGGCATCCAGGTGTCGTTGACGGCGTCGTTGCGGCGCGGGGTGATGCGGTAGATCACGCCCTCGCGGGACCAGACGACGGAGTTCACGCCAACGGAGGATTCGGTGCAGATGGAGTTCGTCTGCTTGAGGAACCACACGCGCATCTTGAAACGGAAATCCGTCGAGGTGAGCGCGCCGACGGGGCAGATATCGACCGTGTTAAGCGAATAGTTGTGGTCGAGTTTCTTGTCGGGATGGCAGGTGAGCGTGGAGTAGCTGCCGCGATCGACGAAGCCGAGCACGTCTTCCTTGGCGATGTCCTTGGAGAAACGGATGCAGCGCGAGCAGAGGACGCAGCGCTCGTCGTCGAGGGTGACGCGCGGGCCGAGCTGGGTGCGCTTCGGTTTGACGTTTTTCTGCTCGATGAAACGCGAGTAGCCGCGGCCGTAGCCGGTGGCCTGCTCCTGGAGTTTGCATTCGCCGGCCTGGTCGCAGATCGGGCAGTCGAGCGGGTGATTGATAAGGAGGAACTCCATGACGCCTTCGCGGGCGTCTTTAACCATCTGCGAGGTGGTCTTGATGTGGAGGCCGGGGGAGACGTTGGTGCCGCAGCCGATCTGGGGACGCGGGATCCAGTTGATCTTCTGCTTGCCGGTGGCCGGGTCCATGACCGGCGCCTTGGTGGCGGGATCGACGGCGGGCATGCCCATTTCGATGAGGCACATGCGGCAGTTGCCCACGATCGCAAGCTTCGGGTGATAGCAATAGTGAGGCACGTCAACGTTCACGAGGCGGGCGGCTTCGATGACGTTGGTGCCCTTGGGCACGGCGATCTCCTTGCCGTCGATGTTGACGGTGACGAGGTCGGGTTGGGCGGGCTGGGTCATTGCGGAGATGGGAAGAGGCGGTTTAGCCCACGGAACACACGGAATACACGGAAGAATCGATCCGGTTGGTTTTCATTTCTGTGTATTCCGTGTGTTCCGTGGGCAAAAAGGTTTGCGGATCAGACGAGGACGGTTCGCTCGGCGGGGAGGGTTTTCTTCACCTCGGAATAGGCGTCGAACTCGTCTTTAAATTTGATGATGAAGCTTTGGGTCGGCCAAGAGCAGGCTTCGCCGAAGGCACAGATGGTGCGGCCGGGAATCTGGTCTGCCACGCTCTTGAGGAGCGCGCCGTCTTGCGGACGGGCGTCGCCGTGGACCATGCGAGAGGAGATTTTCTTCATCCACAGGGAGCCTTCACGGCAAGGCGTGCATTGTCCGCAGGACTCGTGGCTGTAGAACGCGTTGATGTTGGCGAGGGCCTCGACCATGTTGACGGTGTCGTCCATGACGATCACGCCGCCGGAGCCTCCCATCGAGCCGATCATCGCGAGCGAATCGAAATCCATCGGCACGTCCTCGACGCCCCAATCGTAGTCCACCATGTCGGGACCGACCTTGCGCTTGCCCTTGTAGCGTTCGCCGAAGCGGAGAACTTTCGCGGAGGAACCGCCGGGGATGACGGCCTTGAAGGTGCGTCCGGGAAGCGGGCCGCCGCAGACGTCGTTGAGGAGCTGGCCCATCGTTATGGTGCCGGCGGGGAATTCGTAGTAGCCGGGGCGCTGGACGTGTCCGGAGACGCAGAAGATGCGCGTGCCGGTGTTGCCGGGCGTGCCAATCTTCCCATACGCCTCGCCGCCGTGTTCGACGATGTAGCGAACGTGGCAGAGCGTCTCGACGTTGTTCACGATCGTCGGGCACTGGTAGAGACCAAGGACGGCCGGGAAATACGGGGGCTTGATACGCGGGTTGGCGCGTTTGCCTTCGAGCGACTCGATAAGACCGGTTTCCTCACCGCAGATGTAGGCGCCAGCACCGCGGTGGACGTAGATCTCGCAGCTGTAGCCGGTGCCGAGGATGTTCGGGCCAACGAAGTTTTTGGCGCGGGCTTCGGCGATGGCGCGTTCGAGGATGCGAGCGCCTTCGGGCATCTCGCCGCGGATGTAGATGTAGGCCTGTTTAACGTTGTTCGCGAAACAGCTGATAATCGTGCCCTCGATCAGCTGGTGCGGATCTTGGTGCATGATGTAACGGTCTTTGAAGGTGCCGGGCTCGGACTCGTCGGCGTTGACGATGAGGTAGATCGGCTTGCCGCTCTTGCGGTCAACGAGTCCCCACTTCACGCCGCAGGGGAAACCGGCGCCGCCACGTCCGCGCAGGCCGGACTTTTTCACCTCGTCGATGAGTTCGGCGGGCGGACGGGCGACCGCTTTTTTGAGGACCTCGTAGCCGCCGTTGCGGAGGTAGCAATCGATGTCGTTCGTGTAACCGGGCTCGTCGATGTGCTTAAAGATGATGCGGTGTTGTGCGGGAGCAGGCATGGCGATGAGCGTAAGGATTACTTGCGGGCCTTGGCCTCGGCCTTGATCTGGTCGGAGAGCTGTTTGGCTTTGGCGGCGTCCACGTTTTCGTGGAGCACCTCGTCGATCATGACGACGGGCGCGGTGCCGCAGGACGCGAGGCACTCGACGAACTCGACGGTGACTTCGCCGTCGGGCGAGACGTGGTTGGTGCCAAGGTGGGTGTTGAACTCGCTGGTGAACGTTTCGCAGGTCTTGTAGCCGCCCTTGAGGGCGCAGGACAGCGTGCGGCAGACCTTGACGTGGCGGCGACCGATCGGGTGCCGGCGGAACATCGGGTAGAACGTGACGACCTCAAGCACGTTGATGAGCTGAAGCTCGAGCTTCTGGGCGATCCAGGCGATGGCCTCGTCGGAGATGTAGCCGGCGTCCTCTTGGATGAGGTGCAGGAGCGGCAGCGTGGCGCTACGCTTCACCGGGTAGTGCGTAATGACTTCGTCGATACGCTGGAAGGTTTCGGGCTTGAGATTCATCGAAGCGGAAAAGGAGGAGGGTTGCCCACGGAACACACGGAATACACGGAAGAACCGGACGGGCTGGTTTTAATTTTCAGTGTGTTCTGTGTGTTCCGTGGGCAATCAATGCTGGGATTCGGTTCACCGGTCGCACTCGCCCATCACGAAGTCGAGGGAGCCAAGGATGGCGACGACGTCGGAGAGCAGGTTGTTTGTGCACACCTTGGAAAGGATGGAGAGATTGCAGAAGCTGGGGCTGCGGATCTTCATGCGGTAAGGCACGCCGCCACCCTTGCTGATGATGAAAAAGCCGAGCGCGCCCTTCGGGTTTTCGGCCTCGAAATAGACTTCGCCGGCCGGCATCTGCGGCCCTTCGGTCACAATCATGAAGTTGTTGATCAACTCCTCCATCGAGGTGAGCACTTTGTCTTTGCGCGGAGCGAAGATCTTGCGCGCATCCTCGGCGAACCACGCGCCGCCCGGCATGTTCTTGATCGCCTGGCGAACGATGCGCACGGACTGCTTCATCTCCTCTCCGCGACAGAGGTAACGATCGTAGCTGTCGCCAGTCACGCCGACGGGAATGTCGAACTCGTATTGTTCGTAGCCGGAATAAGGACGGTCTTTGCGCAGATCGACGGTGACACCGGAGCCGCGGGCGTTAGGGCCGGTGAGGCCGTAGGCAATCGCGTCGGCCTTGGTGATGATGCCCACGCCGGCAGTGCGATCCATGAAGATCTTGTTGCGCGTGAGCATCTCGAGCATCTCGTCGAGCTGAACCAAGAATTGATCGCAGAACGCGAGCACGCGGTCGGTCCAACCCTCGGGCATGTCGCGCGACATGCCGCCGATGCGGGTGTAGCTGGTGGTGAAGCGGGCGCCGGTCAGTTCCTCGAACAGCTTGTAGAGCTTTTCGCGCTCGGTGAACTGATACATGAACACCGTCCACGCGCCGGTATCCATCGCGAAGGCGCCGAGGCCGAGCAGGTGCGACGAGATGCGCGCGAGTTCACAGCAGATCACGCGGATCGCTTCGCAACGCGGCGGAACCTTGAGGTTGGCGAGCTTTTCAACGGCGATCGCGTAGGCGACGTTGTTGGCGAGAGGCGCGAGGTAGTCCAACCGGTCCGTGTAGGGCACGAACTGGTTGTAGGTCATGTTCTCGGCGATCTTCTCGTCGCCGCGGTGCAGGTAGCCGAGCACCGGGTCGCAGTGCGTCACCGTCTCGCCGTCGAGCTCCAGTTGGAGGCGCAGCACGCCGTGCGTGGACGGATGCGAAGGGCCCATGGAGACGGACATCTTCTCGGTCTCAAACTCGGCGGGGGCGGCGGTCGCAACCTTGGCGCCGCTGTCAGGAAAAACGTGTTCGGTGGCCATCGAAAAAGGGATCTGTGGTCGGTTAGCGCGGGATGCGGCGACGGGTTATTCGGACGCGGGTTTTTCGCGGCGCTCAGTCCAGCTCTCGTCCTTGGCGCGCGGCTCGGCCTCGGTGAGGTTGATCTCGCCGGGCGAGGCGACGAACGGCCCGCCCACCATCGGCGCGGGCTTGGCGGTGGCCTTGGTGATCTCGCCGACTTCGAGGTCGGGCAACGGCGTGTCGATGCCGGCCAGCGGGAAATCTTTGCGCAGCGGGTGATACGGATAACCATCCCACATCAGGATGCGGCGCAGGTCGGGGTGCTGGGAGAACTTGATACCAAGGAGGTCGTAGGTCTCGCGCTCGTGCCAGTTGGCCGCCGGCCAGAGATCGCACGCCGTCGGGGCAACCGGATCGGTGTCGTTGGTGCAATCCGCGGCGACGCGCACATACGCGTGGCTGGTGGTGGAGAACAGATGCCAGAACACCGTGAAGCGCGGCGAAGCATCAACGCCCCAATCGGCGCCGGTCACATCCACCAGGAAATCAAACGCGTGTTCATCGCGGAGCGACGTGAGCACGGCCACGGCCTCGGAAAGAGGCACGTTGATCGCGGGATGATCTCCGCTGGCGCGCGGGGTGGTTTGCGGGAATTTGCCCTGAAGAGTGGCGGTGACGTCGGCGGACGCGGTCATGTGGCGAGTGGGTCGTTAAGGAAGTGGCGGACTGCTGACGGCGCGTCAGGCGGAGGCCATGAGGTTGCGGGCGGCTGGCTCGCGGCGGATCTTGGCCTGCATCTTGATAAGAGCGTCGAGCAACGCCTCGGGACGCGGAGGGCAACCGCTCACATACACGTCAACCGGGATGATTTTGTCCACGCCCTGCAGCGTGGCGTAGCTGCGATACATGCCGCCGGACGAAGCGCAGGCGCCCATGGCGATGACCCATTTCGGCTCGGCCATCTGGTCGTAGATACGGCGGACGTGCGGAGCCATTTTGTAAGTGACGGTGCCCGCGACGATCATGCAGTCGGACTGGCGCGGGGAGAAACGCATGACCTCGGCTCCGAAGCGGGCGATGTCGAACTGGGAGTTGCCCGACGCCATCAGCTCAATGCCGCAACACGCCAACCCCATGGGCATGGGCCAAATGGAACTGCTACGCAGCCAATTGATTACCGCATCGGCCTTGGTGACGATGACTTCGCCCTCAATCTTCGTGTTATAAGCCAATTCGTTGTTAGCGGAAACCATGTTCGTGGATCGTCGTTAAAGGTCGTAAAAGGCGGAACCGTAGCACCCGGGCAAGGTCGCGCAAGACGCATTTCGGAAACGCAAACGGTATGTTCGCGAAGGTTCCCTCGGCGTTCGCGAAAAGCTTAAATTTTCGCCATTGACCCGAGCGGAGGGACCCGGCTTCCTCTGCCCTTCGCCCAGCGGGCGGTCCTCGATTTCGAGAGCCGACCGATCATCACGGAGAGGTGGCAGAGTGGTCGAATGCGCTCGCTTGGAAAGCGTGTGTAGGGAAACCTACCGAGGGTTCGAATCCCTCCCTCTCCGCCATTTAAAATGCTCCAAAGGAGCTAGTTAGTCGGAATCTAAAGCAGATTTGTCCGGAATACGAGACGGCCGATTATCCGGCAACGATCAAGGTCACCGTCAAACGCGCCGGGCCTCTCTCTACTCCACCTTGGGACCGACGGCGAAAAATCCCCGCGTGACGGTCGAAGGTTCAGTCGATCGATTCACCTTCGAGCGTTCCGAAAAATTCGCCATCGATCTGGGTTGGCAACAGGGCAAGCCCCTCTACCTCTTCGCAACCGCCGCCCCCCCGCCCCGGCGTGGCGGGCGTGGCCACCTTCTCCGTCAGCCAGATCAACGAAGCGTCCTGCTCACGCTCAAGGATGGAGCAGACGCTCTACACACCCGGAGGATCCGTATTCAAATATCGAATATAGGTTAAAGGCGAACCGCGGGCATCGCCCGCGAAGCGCCCGTGCGCCAACCGCAGCAAGGTTCGGCTGGACTGATGGCGCGTTTCATTCTTTGCGTCTTTCGTAAACGAATCCGTATGAAAGGAGAAAACACTCAAGTTGCTCTCGGGATTCATTCGTTTGCACATCCTACATCACGCCACGGGTAAGCTTTAACGAATCCAAACCATCGTGAACAACGGCGTCATTCCGATCTCGTGGGCGGGTATCGTCCTGAGCCTTCTGCCCGTCCTGCTGGTCGGTTGGATTTTTCAAAAATGGAGTGGGCGCGGTTCGCTCACCGGCTATGCCACGGTGCGAATGGTCGGCCAATTGCTCCTGATGGGTTACGTGTTGATTCACCTGTTTCAAAACGAGAGCGGTTGGATGGGGCTGCTGATTGTGACGATGGTCCTGGCCGTATCGTCGTGGATCGCGCTGCGCCCGCTCAAGCAACGGGGCTGGCGACGTTACGGTGTGATCATGGCCGCCCTCGCGTTAAGTGGCGGCGGAATGCTGGCGTTTGTCCTGTGGGTCGTTGTCGGGCTGGAGCCCCTCTATCAGCCGCGGTATTTAATTCCGCTGACGGGTATGATTTTTGCCAACGCGATGAGCGCTATCAGCCTGACCGGCGAGCGTTACGACATGGAGCGAACGGGCGGGAAACCCCACGAGCTCGCGCGCTCCGTGGCGTTCAACGCGGCCATGATCCCGCAGATCAATTCATTCTTCGCCGTAGGCCTAGTCTCCCTGCCCGGGATGATGACGGGGCAGATATTGGCGGGCGTGGACCCCGCGTTCGCGATTCGTTATCAGATTGTCGTGATGGCGATGATCTTTGGCAGTGCCGGAGGTGCCGTCGCGCTCTACCTGAGTTGGGTGCACCTGACGACCGAACCCGCCGATGCAGCCGATGCCGAGACGGCGCGCTCCTAGCCGGGCCACGTCGGCCATCAGATCGCTGCCATCACCCCGTTGGCTCGTCGCCACGCCCCCTCGTGGGAAGTGAGCTTGCTCGCGATTCCGACGACGCCTTCGGTCACGCCGCATTCGGGCTTTGCACAGGAGACAACCGAGAGAACCGAGGACCGAGGCGACTCAATCCCTCGCAAGGTGACGCTTAAAATTCGTCACGCTGCGCAGGACGCGCACCGGCCCGAAGAGTCGATCGGTCAACGTCGAAAAACATCACGTGTTTTCTCTCTGCGGCCGTCTACATCGAGAATAGGTCAGCCGGAAAATGGGCAACCAAGCGGTATGCTCATTGCCCAATTACGCCTGAACCCATCTGCTCCAAGGCGTGATTACTTGGCGTCGCGCTTGGCCTGAGTCCGCTTCGTCTGAGCGGAAACATGGCCGCGCACGCGACTGGTCAATCCGGTTTCGTCGATGCGCTGGGCTTTGACTTTACCAACCGTCGTTTTGGCTTTGTCGGCGATCGTCTGATCGTTCACCTGGGCTTTTTTCGTGGATTTTTTTGCGGGTCGAGAAGGCATGCAAGGACGCTTACCCCAAACGGCGTATTTGCAAATCCCATGACTCCGCCTTTCCCCCGGCATCCGGGCAGGCCTTTGCCCGCTACTTCGACACCTGCCCGCCTCTCGCGTGGGCGCAGGCCGCAAGGCATCCGGAAAAGTGCCAGTTTTGCTGAGCCTCTCGCCGGCCACGGCCAAACGACTCCGCGTGGCCGCCAAGCGGTCACATCTCGTCCTCTCCGAAATAACCGAAATAGAAGCTAGCCTTGCTTCGTTAAAGGCCGAGAGCCGCTCACGTTTGGCTGCGCAGCTTCATGATTTGCGAATGGTGAATCTAGCGTCTAGCGGCCCGCCCCCTTGGCTCGACACCTGGTTCGTCCGTGCACGCGTCGGCCACGCCACACTCGCGCGTTGATGAAGACATCCATATATGTCCGTTTTCATAAGTGAAAACTTTCCGCGCCGGCCTAAAACGCGCTGTCATCGTATGCTGCCTCATCGGATGTATTACCCCTCCGCTTTGGGCGGAAGCACCTGACTATTGGCGGGCGGAACAAGAGCTGAACGCGCAGTTATCCCACCACACGAGCGGGGAGTTGGCGGCCTTTTTGCCGGCACCCGTCTACCCCCGCGACCCGTATGACGCCTTCAGGGGGTTTCTCATCCTCCATCGTGCAGGCCACGAGAAGAGTTTAATCGAATTTTTCTCCGAGTTCCCCGCGTTGTCCCCGGCACTTTCCCCGTCAACACTCGGCGATCTTGCGAACCGTCTCATTGGCCGAGAGCAGTGGGCGCTGGCGCGTCGGTTCATGGAGATCAACCCACAGGCCACTCCGGGTTGGGCCTACGTTTTTCTTCGACACTGGCATGAGCAAGATCCGGCCGAAAATATCGACCGGTGGATACAAGATCGCATGCCTGGAAACCCCACGTTTTGGACCGAGCAACGGTTTTATTTTGCGGAAAACACCGGCGCCCTCGGTCAACTGATCGAAAAATATCGCGCTCATCTGTCGGCAAATCCGGATGATCTGAACCCAGCCTTGGAATTGGCGCGCGGGTTCAGTCCGGGTAGCCGCGATGCACCGCTTAAAATCGACTGGCTGGCTGACCTATTCCGCCCCGCTGCGGCATCGGATGCCTATCAAGTGGGGAGCATTCTCACGCGCAAGGCACCGACGGCGGCCCGTGCTTTACTCGAAGTGGCCTTGGACATGCCCTTCTCGCCGAAAGACGTCGAATACCTGCAGGGCCTTGTGTCGAGCCGCGCGCTTGTGCGTGAACCGACCGAGCCGCAGCTTCGCTACTCGATCAAACAGGCGTTATTGTCGGTGCTTCTCGCAACCAAGGACGGTCCGGCGGCGCAAAGGCTCATGGAGGAACTGGCATCTCAAGCGACCGACGGCTATTCCGGGATTTCCCTGCATTTGGCCGGGCAGACTCAACTCATGAGCGGCGCTCGTTTTGTCGAGAACCACATACGAGCGGCCGAGAGCATACCCGAAAATCGCGATTCGCCAGAATACTGGCGCGGGCGGGCGCGTTATTTCTCCGGGCGAAAAGAGTGGAATGAAGCCATCGACGCGTATGG
>DFYA01000156.1:3834-3988 GCA_002382525.1 Opitutaceae bacterium UBA4094 | reverse complement strand
AGGGCGGGCTCGGAAAGAGAAAGAGAACGAGGGAGAGGACGGGCGGGGGCGGAGGTTTAACCGCGAAGGGGCGCGAAGAACTAGGGCGATGAGGGCGTCGCCGCTCCAGGGTGGGGCTAGGGCGGATCTCGGGGGATGCCGAGCTGGAGCTCGG
>DFYA01000156.1:3421-3818 GCA_002382525.1 Opitutaceae bacterium UBA4094 | reverse complement strand
TCAAGGAGCGTGAAGATCTTCGGGGGCGTTCCAGTTGGCGAGCAGCGGGAGGTCGGCGTCGGAGAGGTCCATGCGGATCATGAGGCCGTCGCGCGTGGCGTCGGCGAGCAGGGCTTGCAGGCCGAGACGGCGTTCGGCCAGGGCGGCTTCGATGCGCGGCAGGAGTGCGCGCGGGTAGAGCGCCACCAGGGGCTCGAAACCGTGAGGTGCGTGCGGCGCTACGCCGATGCGACCGGCTCCGGTGTCGAGAATTCGTTGGAGGAACGTCGCGGTGAGCCGCGGAACATCGACCGCCACCACCAACACCCAGGGATGACGCACGGCGGCGAGCACCGCAGCGAGGCCGGCCAGCGGTCCGGCGTCGGCGACCGGGTCGGTGACCACGCGTGCGGTGGGG
>DFYA01000156.1:2186-3405 GCA_002382525.1 Opitutaceae bacterium UBA4094 | reverse complement strand
TTGTCTCGACCCATACGTGAACTGCGCCCGCCGGCCAGGACGGCACCGCTCACGGGGAAGGGGGGCGGCTTATTCATCGTTCCACGCGGAGGACGCCGTCGGTGAGGATTTTCGCGCGGAGTCCGCCCCGCCCTTTGAGCGCGGCTTCGGTGCCGGGAGCGAACGCTTGGTCCATCCAGTAACAGGGCGAGCATTCGGCGGCGCCGAGGAAGGTGACGCCTTGAATCGTGAATTCGGAGCCGATGAGCGTGTTCAGGTCGACGCCGCGCGTGATGACGTTGCGCCGAAAGGCCGACGGCGGAGGCGGCGGTGCCGCGGGAAAAAGCGTGTTGAGAAGCGTGGCGCAGAGTTCGTCGTAGATTTCGGCGGAGAAGAAGGTGATCTGGCCTTTGTAGTCGGGTTTGTAGTCGAAAAACCGGTCGCCGCGCAGTCCGCGTCCGGCGACACACTCGACCTCGGGCACGGCGACGATGGGGTGGGCGTCGGCGGGTTTTCCGTGGTGGCCGAAGTAGTTGTGCGCGGGAGAAAGGTAGAGGTGTTCGATGCGGATCATGGGGAGAGTGGTTGCCCACGAAACACACGAAATGACACGAAAGAATCGGAACGGAAATAGTGGTGTTGTTTTGGTGTCATCTCGTGTGGTTTGTGGGCTAACCGCCTTGGAGATGCTTGATGCATTCGCGGATCGCGGGGAGGAGCGGGGGGAGGCATTCGCCGATGGCGCGCGGGTGGCCGGGGAGGTTGACGATGAGCGTGCGGCCGCGCGTGCCGGCGGTGGCGCGGGACAGGATCGCCGTGGGAACGGTTGCAAAGCTGAGCATGCGCATGGCTTCGCCGAAGCCGGGTAGTTCCTTTTCCACTACATCGCGGGTGGCCTCGGGGGTGACGTCGCGCGCGGAGGGGCCGGTGCCGCCGGTCGTGACAATCAGGTCGCACTGTTCGTCGTCGCAGAGGGTGCGCAGGGTGTCGGCGATGAGCGCGCGGTCGTCGGGAATGAGGCGCGTCAAGAGGCTGGGCGCGGGCGTAAAGGCGGCGAGCAGGAGGCGCTCGATCTCGGGGCCGCTCAGGTCGGCGTAAACACCGGCCGAGGCGCGGTCGCTGAGGGTGATGCGGGCGAGGCGGAGGGGGGCGGACATGGAGGGGGAGACGGAGTTATGCCGACGAAATACACGAAATGACACGAAAGTCGGAGGGCGCGGGCGAGACGGAGGATAGGGGG
>DFYA01000156.1:0-2117 GCA_002382525.1 Opitutaceae bacterium UBA4094 | reverse complement strand
ACACGAAATGACACGAAAACGGAGGGCGCGGGCGATGCGGACGGAGCCGGAGAATACGGGATTTTTAACCACGAACGCTTCTTTCGTGTTATTTCGTGTGTTTCGTGGGCGATGCGGATTGGGGATTGGACTTGGTTTTGGTGGTCACCTGGACGTCGGAAATGACCATGGTTTTGTCCACGGCTTTCATCATGTCGTAGAGGGTGAGGGCGGCGACGGAGACGGCGGTGAGGGCTTCCATCTCGACGCCGGTTTTGCCGGTGAGGCGGGCTTCGGCGGTGATGAGGATGCGGTCGCGTTTCACGGCGAAATCCACCGAAACTTTTTCGAGCGCGAGTGGGTGGCAGAGCGGGATGAGGTCGGCGGTGCGTTTGGCGGCCATGATCCCGGCGAGGCGGGCGCAGGCGAGCACGTCGCCTTTGGGGAGCGCCTGCTTTTTGAGAAGCCGGACGGTGGCGGGGGCGCAGCGGAGTTCGCCGGTGGCGACGGCGCGGCGTTGTTGGGGCGGCTTGGCGCCGACGTCCACCATCGTCGCGGCGCCGGTCTCGTCGAGGTGGCTGAAGGTTTTTGCGGGCACAGGCGACGACCCTGTTATCGGGCGTTTCGCGCGTCAACGACGCGGGCGACGGCGCAGGAGGACGAGCGCGAGGGAGCCGCCGAGCAGGAGGAAGCCGGCGGCGGCGGGTTCGGGGATGGGCGCGCCCGGTGAGATCGTGCCGCCGCCCCAGGTGCCGCTGGCGTAGATGGTGCCGTCGTTGTCGGCATACTGGACGTTGACGACCGGGGCGCCGGGGTTGTTGCCGGCGAAGACGTCGCCTTCGTTCCAGTTGACGATCGTGAGGGTGATGTTGTCCGCGATGGTGATGCTGCCGGAGACGTTGAACTGCGAACCCCCCGAGCCGAAATCGATGACCGAATCGCCGTTGATGATGAGGTTTTGAATCGTCTGCGCGGTGTCGCCGAGAAAGAGCGAACTGCCCTCATTGAGGGTGACGGTCTGCCAATGGGGGACTTGACCGTCGCCGGCGAAAATCACGGTGCCCCCGTTGTTCACCGTGAGCGGGCCGTTGATGGAATGGCCGCTGCCGGACTGGTCCATGATGAGCGTGCCGCTGTTGACGATCGTGTTGCTGATGTTGTTGGAGCCGTTGGCGGCGAGGGTGGTGGTGCCGGTGCCGTTGAGCGTGAGGCTGCCGCCGGTGATGCTGGCCGCGAAGACGATGTCGCCGCTGCTGCTGATATTGATGCCGCCATTGCCGCCGGCGACGTTGCCGCTGAACGTCGCCGAGGCGTTGCCACTGATGTTGAGGCCGCCGTTGCCGGCTTGGGCGGAGGTGGTCGTGCGGGTGAAGAGGTGGTTGCCGGACGTGAGGTTGATGGTGGTGGCGTTGACCTGGGCTGCGAAGGTGTTGGTGCCGGTGGAGGAGGCGTTGATCGTCGTGGCGGAGAAGGTGTTGGTGTTCGAGAACGTGCGGTTGCCGGCCCCGGAAAGGGTGAGGACGCCGACGTTGCCCACCTGCCCGCCGATGCTGATCGCGCCATTGCCGGTGAGGGTGAGGTTGCGGCCGCCGGCGCCGACTTGGCTGGTGCCGGTGACGATCGCGCCACTGGCGGCATTCCAGGTTTGGTTGGCGCCAAGAGAGACCTGGTTGTTAACGGTCTGGGTGGCCGTGCTGTTGTTGGTGATGCCCCCGGCGCCAATCGTGAGGGTGCCGCCGCCGGAGGTGAACGCGCATGCAGTGTTGCTGAAGGTGAGCGAATTGACGGACCAGCCGCCGTTGTTGGCGTTGGTCGTGGTGTTCAACGTTCCGGCGAATGCCAGGTCGTGGCCGGCGGTGCGAGCAGGCGCGCCGTCGGGAGACCAGTTGCCGGCAGTCAACCAATTGCCGTCTCCGCCGCCGCCATCCCAAGTATATGTCGCCGAATAACAATAGTTTACAAGCGCAGCCACTAGCAGCCCGAGGCGGGCGCCGATGCGGAAACGAGTAACTAGGGGGAAATTCCAGGCCATGTAGGGTGAAACAGCTATTTGGATAGATATGTTTATACCTAGTAAATTACAAGCCATTGTCTTGGCTTGAAACACCCTGCGAGACCAGCCCGGGGCGTTGAGGTTT
>DFYA01000165.1 GCA_002382525.1 Opitutaceae bacterium UBA4094 | reverse complement strand
GGGCACAAAAAATCGCCCGGTGTCGTTACCGGACGCTTTTCGAAAATGGAGCAGGCGAAGAGACTCGAACTCTCGACGTCCACCTTGGCAAGGTGGTGCTCTACCAACTGAGCTACGCCTGCGTGAGAGAGGTGGAGAACAAGATCCTCGCCCCCTCCCGTCAACTGCTTTTTTGAAGATTTTAAAGAACCTCTAAATCGAAGATCTGCTGGTTGCGCGCCTGCACCGGAAGCGGCACCAAGTGAATGCCCTCCCACACCGGCACCGCGTCTTCGCTCAACAAATAACGAAGCGTCGTTTGCAGCCTGCTGGCATCCTCTTTGCGGAAGACTGCATAGACCGGCAGGCGGATGGGATAATCACCCAAGTGAATATTCTCCGGCGTGGGGCCGAAGGCCACGTCTTGCGGTCCGCGAGCCACCAACAACGTCTTCAAGCGAGCCTCGCCGGCCGGCAACGAGGGCAGAATCGCCATGCCGCCTTCATCGCCGCGGATACGCGTCAACGTCTCCACCAATCCCGCCTGGACGCCGACCGTCGGCTTAAGTGCCGGCGCCCGCAGCACGCTGTAGCGAAAAAGATCATACGTGATGCCGCCGCCTGCCCCCGGAATGTTCGGGAGAATGTTGCGATGCGCCCACTCGCCCGCCACGCCGAGATCGTTCCAGCGACGCACTCCGGATTGAGCATCGTCACCATAGATCGCGTTTAACTGCCCAAAGGTGATCTGCGTGACCGGCACCGAAGACGGGACCACGACCACTGCAGTGTGATACGCAACCGGCAACACCACGAACGGCTCGCCGGGAGGTTTTTCGCCCGGGCCAAACACCACCAGACCCAAATCCGCCCGCCCGCTCGTCACCCGCTCGATCCCCACGCGACTACCGTCCAACGCGAGGCGCAGCCCGAGATCGTTGCGCTTGGAATAGGCGTTCACCGCCTCCGAAAACTTGGGCCCCAATAAATCGGAGCCGACCACGCGCACCTCGGCGCGCACGAAATTAAGAACAAGAGGCAGAACCAACAAAAGAGGGGTTAAACGCATGTGGGGATAGCCCAACCAACAAACTTGCCCTCCCAAACGAGGCAACCCCTAACACCCAAGAAGGTCATGCCGGAACAGCGCAAAGCGTGCGCGTTATCCGCTCATCACCACTTGGCGCAACCCTGCGTCACCTCGTCCGCAGCCCGACCGTCTGCGTCCGTCGCAACGCTCGCTCAACCGTCGATCACATCCAGCTCGGGCCACTGCGTGAGTTTCCGATGCAGCGTTCGCCGACTGATGCCCATCAACTGAGCCGCCTTCGTGCGATTACCGCGCGCTTTGATCAACGCCTCGCGCAACAACCGCTTCTCGTTCTCTTCCACCGAGAGCGACCCGCCCGACGACGTCTGCGTCGGCGCCGTCCCTCCGCCTCCGGGCAAAGCCAGGTAACGCCCGCCGCCGTCCGCACCACCCGTGCCGCCTCCGAGACCGGAAGCGCCCGCTCCGCCGCCGGAGAACGGCAACGCCAAGCGCTCCCCGCGAAACTTTGGCTCCAGATCGTATTCGGTGAACTTCGCGCCGCGATGCATCACCACCACGTTTTCGGTGAAGTTGCGCAGTTCGCGGATGTTCCCCGGCCACGGATAAGCCTGCAGATAACGCAGCGCCCCGGGCTCGATCGTCAGCGGCGGCACGCCGTTCTCCTGCGCAAAATGCCGGATGTAATGCGCGAGCAACAGCGGGATGTCCTCCACTCGCTCGCGGAGCGGCGGCAGCGTGATCTTGATCACATTTAACCGGAAAAACAGGTCTTCCCGAAACTTTCCTTCCGCCACCATTTTTTCGAGATCGCGATTGGTTGCCGCCACCAATCGCACATCCAAAGCGATCGGTTTCGAGCCGCCCACCCGCTCGATCGATTTCGTCTCCAGAAAACGCAGCAGTTTCACCTGGGTGGACTGCGATATCTCCCCAATCTCGTCGAGGAACAAGGTCCCCGAGTCCGCCGCCTCGAAGCGCCCCACGCGACGCTCCATCGCACCCGTAAACGCCCCGCGCTCGTGACCGAAAATTTCGCTCTCCAACAGGTTCTCCGAGAGCGCCGCGCAATGCACCGCGATGAACGGCGCGCGCGCTCGCGGGCTGGTCTGGTGAATCGCCTGCGCGATCAGCTCCTTGCCGGTGCCCGACTCGCCGTCGATCAAGATCGTCGCCTTCGAGGGGGCCACCAATCGCACGCGGTCGATCACGTCGTTGAGTTTCGCCGAGTGCCCGATGATGCCCTCGACGTTGAACTTTTCGTCGAGGCGTTCGTTGAGCTGCTTCACCTCGACTTCGAGCGTGCGCGTTTTCAGCGCCCGCTGCATGAGCACTTCGAGCCGCTCGATGTTCACCGGCTTCGTCAAAAAATCCACCGCGCCGCGCTTCATCGCCTCCACCGCCGAATCGATGCTGCCATACGCCGTCATCATGATCACCGCCGGCCTGTTCGGCAGCGCGAGCGCTTTGTCGATGACCTTGAGTCCGGACTTCCCCGGCATGCGCAGATCGGTCAGCACCACGTCGAACTCCTGCGAGTCCATCTGGTTAAACGCCTCCTCTGCGTTCGCGGCCACGGACACGTCGTAGTCGTCCTCCAAGGCTTGGCGGAGACCGTCGCGGGTGTGTTTCTCGTCGTCGACGATGAGCACGCTGGAAAGCATGCGCGCAATCAACGCGAGGAACCGCACGAGCGTCAAGGCGCCGCCCGCCGCCCCTCGCCGCGTGATTTTTTATCGCGGTCCGCGCACAGAAAAGCACGATCCCGACATGCGCTTTTCTACCCCCGCGCCGTGGTTGTTCATGTGTGTGAGTTTCAGCCTTTGCCTGCCGGCGGAGGCACGTGTCGGCGAGACCCAGGAGGAGTTCGAACGCCGCCTCTTCCAACCGTCCGTGGGCAAGTTCATCCCGCGCGACAAGAACCCCAACCCTGCGCGCGAGGAAGAACTGCTCCGCCAGCAGCCGTTCCACACGCTGCGCGCGTATTTCCCGGCCGAGGTGCGCGAACGCAAATACTGGAAATCCGCCGTGCCCAACGTGCTCAGTAACGACGACGGCTGGCGCGTGCATGTGTTTTTCCAGGAGAACCGTTCCGCGCTTGAGGCCTACCAGCGAGTGGGCGACTCGCTCAGCGGCTTCGAAATTCAAAACATCCTCGGCGCCAACCAAGGCTCCTCCGAGTGGCGCAAGATCGAACCGGGCTCCCTCGACGCCCTCGCCTCCGCCATCGGTTGCGATTACGAACTCGCCGACGGCTCCTTGCGCGCCCGCGTCGTCGGCAACTGGCTGATGATTTTCTCCGTCGCCTTCGACAACCACATCAAGGAGCAGATTCGCCGTCAGGACGCTCATCGCGCCCGCGTGGAAAAAGAGCGTCTGCGCCGTCAGGAAATCAACGCCCCCGGCAGCACGTCGGGCTTTTGAGATTCCCAAACGAAGAATGTAGCCGGGGTCGCCGACCCCGGTTCGTATCAAACGGACTCCGGGGTCGGCGACCCCGACTACACCCAAACCGTCCGGCTTCGGTTCACCACACGCGTTCAGTGCAGCATTTTCACGCGGCGGTTTTTCTGAGGAAACTGCAACGTCACCACCGTGCCGATACCTGGGTTGCTCTCCACGCCCACCTGTCCGCCATGCTCGCGCATGATGCGTTGCACGATCATCAACCCGAGCCCGCTTCCGCCCTGCTTGGTCGTGTGATACGGCTGAAACAGCTTTACGAGATCGGCCTGTTTGATGCCGCTCCCGTTGTCGCCAAAAAGCAAATACACGTTGTCGTCATCCGAGAGCGTCTTGATCCGCAGCACGCCGCCCGGCTGCATCGCCTCCATCGCGTTCTTGATGATGTTAAAAAACACCTGCTTCAGCTGGTTTCGGTCCGCCATCACCGTCGGCAGGTGGCGCGAGATAATTGCCTCCACCTCGATGCCGCGGTCCTCCAGCTCGCGTTCCTGAAACCGCACAACCTCCTCGACCACGTCGGCGAGGTTCGTGTCCGCGAGATCGGGCGGGCGCGGTCGAATCGCCTCCAGAAAATTCGTTACGATGCCGTCGAGGCGCAGCACCTCCTCCTGACACACGCGGATCGAATCGGCCAGCGACGCCGTCTCCTTATCGCGGGCCACGGCCTTCAGTTTCTTCAGCTTCCGCTCAATCAGCTGAAGATGAATCGTGAGTGAGTTGAGCGGATTTCCCAACTCGTGCGCCACACCGGCGGCGAGTAACAAAATCGAGGAGGTGCGCTCGTCCTCGATGCGCGCCTCGGTGCTTTGTTTGTCGCGCGTGATGTCCGTCAAGATCACCGCAAACCGGCGCTCCGCCCCCCTGCCCTCACCCGAGAACGGCACCATGTAGAGCCGCACCGTGCGCGGCTCCGGATAGGTGAGCTCGATCTCCCTCGCCATCACCGGCAGCGAAGGCGCCGCGTCGTCGAGCGACGTCTCCAACGACGGACGCAATCCCGGAACAAGGCGCCAGAGAACCTTGCCCGCGAGGTCGTCGGACGAGAGGCCGATCAGCCGGTGCGCCGCCGCGTTGGCGTAATCAATCACGCCATCCGAATCGATGACGAGGATGCCTTCCTGAAGCGTGTTGAACACGTTTTCAAAAAGGCTGCGTTCGCGCGCGAGGCGTTGCACCAGATTCGTCAGATTGGCGGGATCGAGCGAATCGAGCCGCCCGAGCACACGATCCAACGAGGTGTTTTTTTTGCCGGCCATAAAAGTTCACTCAGACAGCGACGACTCCTCCGCCAAAAAATCGATCTGCGAAGGATCCACGCGGGCTGCCAGCAGTTTTCGCAGGAACATTTCGCGGTGCTGCGGACACCGCCCGAGTCGCAGCACACTTTCGCGATGCTCCTCGGTTCCGTAGCCCTTGTGTTGAGCGAACCCATAGCCGGGAAATTCGGATTCGAATCCCTCGAGCATCCGGTCGCGCGTGACCTTGGCGATGATCGACGCCATCGCGATGCACAACGAACGCCCGTCGCCACCGACGACTCCCGTGTGCGGATACGCGAAGTTTCTCAGCGGCAATCCGTCCACCAAGATTCGTGCCGATACCCGCGGCATATAGGCGGCGATCTCCTCGGGCGGCGAGAACAGATCGGGCTCGCGCGCCGGCGGAGCGAACGCTTCCGGCGGGTGGATTCCCGCGATCGCGCGATGCATCGCAAGCTTGGTCGCACCGAGGATGTTGAACTGTTCGATTTCCGCCACGTCCGCCACGCCGTAGGTCGCATGAATGCGCCCTTCGGCCATCAGCGCTTCAAAATCAAACCAAAGAGCGTCGCGCTCGGCGGCGGTGAGTTGCTTGGAATCGTTGACGCGCGACACGTTGTTCGTCGCCCACTTGCTGTCTAAAAATTCGCGCGTCACCAGCACCGCGCCCGCCACCACCGGACCCGCAAGAGCACCGCGCCCGGCCTCGTCCACGCCGATCAGGTGTTCGAGACCTTCGATGTGCTTCAGGTCAAAGCCGCGGAGCTGGCGTCGTTTTCCGGCCATGGTTCCGTTCTCAATCTCGACCAAAACCAAAGCGTTCCTTCGGTTCGGGCAACGGCAGTTCGTCGAGTTTTCCCGCCTCTTTCACGACTTCGTAGGCGGTGCGGAAATGGAGCTTCGCGAAATCCTTCAACGCATGCACCCCGAGGTTGCGGATGATCTCGTGCGCCTGCGCACGGACGAGCGGCCCCGCGCCCTTTTGCAACTTTTGTCCGAGCTTTTTCGAGAGCTGGTTCATCTGCCGCACAAACTCCGCGCGCGCCACGATCGATGCGGCCGCGACGACGGGATCCGATTCGGCCTTGGTGCGCATGCGGAGCTCGAAGTTTTCGACCTTCTTCTTCGCGAGCTCGCGCTGCACCAGCGGTTGCTCCGTAAATTGGTCGAGCAGGCCCCACTTCACCGGTTGCTCCGCGAGAGCTTGCGAGAGCGCTGTGCCGTGCAGCCATGCGAGCAACAGGTTCAAGTTGGCGCGCGGACGGGCCATCAGCTCGTTGTATTTCGGCATGCCGCAGAAACACACCTTTACGACCACGCCGGGCGTGTTGCGGATGAGGTTGTCGAGTTCGAGGATCTTGGCTTCGGTCATCTTCTTCGAGTCCTGAGCGCCGGCTTTGCGCCACGCTTCGATCATCGATTTTTGACCGATCACGGTCGCAGCGATCAGCGGACCAAAAAAATCGCCTTTGCCGCTTTCGTCCAAGCCGGCGTGCGCCTCGAACCAGTCGGGATTGAGCACTTCGTCGTAACCGAGCTTCGGCGCTTTTGTGACCTCGGGCTCCAGCACGTCGCGCACGAAATCCTCGGTGCCCTTGCCGGCGATCACGACCTTGCCGCTGGTGTAGGCGCTGATGTTGAGCTTCAGGTGTTCGGCTTTGAATGCGAACCGCGTGTAAGCCACTTCGAAGGGTGTCCAGTGCCGCGCCTCGCAAATCCCCCGCAACGCACTCATCTGGGCATCGTCCAGCTTGATGGTGTAGCTACTGAGTTTTTTAGGAGCTTCGTCGTCGGAGGACGGCTTTATCGGCATAGAGACATTGGCCACAAAAAGCGCAAAAAGCACAAAAGGAATCTGCGCTGGCGCCCTTGGGAATTTTTGCGCCTGCTGTGCTTTTTGTGGCTCAAGCTCCGATCATCTCCGCCAAGTCCGCTTTCCAAGATGCCTTGCTGGCCTGGTATCGCGTGCATCAGCGCAAGCTCCCGTGGCGCACCGCGCCGTCGCTCTACAAGACGGTGGTGAGCGAGTTCATGCTGCAACAAACGCAGGT
>DFYA01000076.1:3294-13373 GCA_002382525.1 Opitutaceae bacterium UBA4094 | reverse complement strand
AATTCGAGGTAGTGGTCGGCGTAGGCGGTCGAGCGCGTGCGGCGCGTGCCGAGGTCGATGATGGTAACCTTTTCGCCGCGCGTGCGGCGGTCCACGATGCGCGACCAGAGAACCGGGTGCATCTCGGCGGGGTTGTTGCCCCAGAGGATGACCACGTCGGCGACGTCGAGGTCGTCGTAACAACCGGCGGGTTCGTCCACGCCGTAAACCGAGATGTAACCGGTGACGGCGGACGCCATGCACAAGCGCGCGTTGGGCTCGATGTGGTTGTTGGCCAGGCCGGCCTTCATGAGTTTCTGCGCCGCGTAGCCCTCGGGAATCGTCCATTGTCCGCTCCCGTAGAAACCGAAGCCGGCGGGGTTCGTGAAGATGCGGCGCGCGATGATGTCGATGGCCTCGTCCCACGAGATCGGTTCGAGTTGGCCGTTGCGGCGGAGTTGGGGAACGGTGAGGCGGTCTTTGCCGTAGAGGATGCCGCCGACGTGGTAGCCCTTCATGCAAAGCAGGCCCTTGTTCACTTCGGCCATGGGTTCGCCTTGGATGGCGACGACGCGACCGTCCTTCACACCGACGCGCACGTGGCAACCGGTGCCGCAGAAGCGGCAGGGAGCTTTATCCCAACGCACGCCGTCGGCCGTGACGGTGCTGGTGGGCGAGGTGGCAAACGCGGTGTCGCCGGGGGCGGGGGCGGCGCCGAGGCGGCGGGCGATCACGGCGCTCGCGGCGGCGAGGGCGCTGGTGCGGAGGAACTCTCGACGTTGCATGGCGGGGAAGGGGATTAGGCGACCGCGGATGCGGGGACTTCGACGAACACCACCTCGACGAGCTCGACGCCCGGGATGGTTTCCAGAGAACGAAACGCCGCGCACGGATCGGCGGAGGCGAGGACGGCCGGAACCCAAGGGCCGCCGGGCACGCCGAGTGTGAGATCGTCGCGAGCGGCAAGTTGGGCGAGCGCCGCTTCGCGAAGCGCGGGCAGTCCGGTGAGGGTGAAAATCAACGAACTCAGGCCGGGCTCGGGGGCGTCCATAATCGCAACCGTGAACGCGCGGTTTTAGAAAACAAGAATAAAAGACAAGTTAATCTTGTATTGTGCGCCGGGCGCTGGTTGTTTTGGCCGCAGATGAAGCGGCGCGCTCCCATTTGCCTCGTGTTAACGGCTCTGGTGCTGGTCGCCACGGGCGGGCAATGGTTGTTGCGGGCGAGCGCATCCGGAGCGGACATCCCGTCCGCGGCGCAATCCACGCAGGTCGATGCGACGACGCAGACTGCACCGGTTGCGTCACGCCCCGAGGTGCCGCCGCATCGGCCACGCGGGCATCATCCGTCGGTGGCGACGGGTATCGCCGATGCGCACGGAAACACGACGGCGGTGGCGTGCATGACGTGCCACGCGACGCGCGCGTCCGATCTGGACAACGGCGCGGCGGGCGGGACCCCCAAGACCTTTCATCAAGGCCTCGCGTATGCGCACGGCGGCCAAAGTTGCCTGAGTTGCCACCACTCCGAAGACTACGATGCGTTGCGCCTCGCCGACGGACGCAAGCTGGCGTTCTCCGACGCACAGAAGCTTTGCTCGCAATGCCACGGCCCGCAGACGCGCGACTACTTGAACGGCTCGCACGGCGGCATGCGCGGCTACTGGGACAAGAGCAAGGGCACGCGCACGCGCAACACCTGCACCGATTGCCACGACCCGCACGCGCCGGCCTTCCCACAACTAACCCCTGTTTTTGCGCCACGCGATGGCGCCGCCCGCCAACAAGCCGAGCGGGACGCCGCCCGCGTTCGCAACTCCACTCAACCCTCCGCCCATGAATAATCCATCCGAGCAGCCCGTAGAGACGACCGAGGGCGGCGGTATGACCCGACGCACCGCGATCAAGGCCCTCGGCGCCACGCTCGGCGCGGCGGCATTTGCGCAGGCCATCGCGCCGCTCACCGAGTGGACGGAAAACATGACGATGGATGAGTATCTACAAAAGCACTACAAAGAGCTTTCGCCGTTCGACCTCGGCGTCGTCATGTCCCGGCTGGAAGCGGAAACCAAGGCGGAGACCGGCGTGGACGTGCACATCGGCGACTACCGTCCGCAGCCAGGCGTGAAGTTCGGTTACGCGCTCAACCTCTCGATCTGCGTCGGCTGCCGGCGTTGTGCGCAGGCCTGCCATGTGGAGAACAACCACGACCGCCCCTCGGGCAACAGCTACATCCGCGTGCTGGAGATGGAAAAGGGTTCGCTCGATCTGGCGAAGGGGCGCGTCAACTACGACAAGCCCGTGCCGAGCAAGGACAAGTTTTACATGCCGGTGCAGTGCCAGCAGTGCGACAAGCCGCCGTGCGTGTCGGTGTGCCCGGTCGAGGCGACGTGGAAGGAGTCCGACGGCATCGTGGTTGTGGACTACAACTGGTGCATCGGCTGCCGCTACTGCGAGGCGGCGTGTCCGTATCATGCGCGGCGCTTTAACTGGACCAAACCGCAGATTCCTCCCGAGGAAATCAATCCCGACCAAGGCTACCTCTCCAACCGGTTGCGTCCGCAGGGCGTGATGGAGAAGTGCACGTTTTGTTTGCACAAGACGCGGCAAGGAAAACTGCCCGCGTGCCTGGAGGCGTGTCCGACCGGCGCGCGGGTGTTCGGCAACCTGCTCGATCCGGAGTCCGAGATCCGCTGGGTGCTGAAAAACAAACGCGTTTTTGTGCTGAAGGAAGACGCCGGCACGCGCCCCAGTTTCTTCTATTTCTTCGATGAATAAAAAAGACGTTGCCGAACACGTGACGAGCTACCGCCGATTCCTGTGGCGCGCGGTGAGCGACGCGACGGACGGCTCATGGTGGTTCTACGCGTGGATGATTCTGCTCACCGCGCTGGCGCTGACGGGGCTGCACGCGTGGGCGGTGCAGGTGCGCGACGGGCTCGGCGTGACTGGCATGAACGACCACGTCTCGTGGGGGCTCTACATCGCTAACTTCACCTTCATGGTCGGCCTGGCGGCCGGCGGTGTGATGATGGTGATCCCCGCGTATCTGTATCACGACCATGAGATGCACGACCTCACGATCGTGGGCGAACTGCTCGCGGTCGCGGCGATCGTGATGAGCATTTGTTTCGTCGTCGTGGACATGGGCCGACCGGAACGGTTTTGGCACATGATACCCGGCATCGGTCGCTTCAACTGGCCGATGTCGATGCTCACGTGGGACGTGCTCGTGTTGAACGGTTATCTGGCGCTCAACCTGCACATCTGTGGTTACCTGTTGTTTAAACGGTTTCGCGGCGAGCGGCCCGATCCGCGCTGGTATGTGCCCTTCGTGTATCTGTCGATTTTCTGGGCCATCTCGATCCACACCGTAACGGCGTTTCTTTACTCGGGACTCGGGGGGCGTCCGCTCTGGAATACGGCGTTGTTGGCGCCGCGGTTCTTGGTGACGGCGTTCATCGCGGGGCCGGCGTTTATCATCGTGCTGTTGTTTTTGCTACGAAAGCTCGGCGGCGTGCCGGTGGCGCTGCGTCCGGTGCAGGTGTTGGTGAACGTCGTGCGCGTGACGTTGCTCATCAACCTGCTGATGATCGCGTCGGAGTTGTTCACCGAGCTGTATGGCGGCGGCAGTCATACGGCGTCGGGGCATTATTTGTTCTTTGGGCTCAACGGGGCGAACGCGCTGGTGCCCTGGATCTGGACGGCGGTGGGCATGGGCGTGGTGTCGGCGGTGATGTTTTTGCGGCCTGGTGTGGTGACGCATCCGGTATGGTTGACGGTGGCCTGCGCGCTGGCTTTTACGGGCATCTGGATCGAGAAAGGCATGGGCCTGATCGTGCCGGCGTTTATCCCGTCCTCGCTGCACGAGATCGTGGAGTATTTCCCGACGTTGGTGGAGTGGCAGGTGACGGCGGGCATCTGGGCGTGGGGGTTCTTGATCCTGACGGTGGCGTTGAAGATCGCGTTGCCGATTCTGCGCGAGCCGCATCCTGAAGCGAAGGTTGCGCCCGTCGCGGGAAATGCATCGAGTGCCGAGACGCGCATTCATCCCGCCTCTACATGATCCGTTTCGGAAAGACCGCCCAGACCGCCATCTCCGCCATGAGCCTGCTCGCGGAGATCTATGACGGCGGAAAGACAAAGCTCAGTTCAGCCGACATCGCCGCGAAACGTGACTTGCCGCAGCCGGTGGTGGCCAAGGTGCTGACGATCGTGTCGTCGCTGGGATTGGTCGACGGCAGCCGCGGGCCGGGTGGCGGGTATTGGTTGGCGAAGGCGCCCGCAGAGATCTCGTTGTTGGATATTGTCGAGGAGTTCGAGCGGCAGGACACGCGCATCATGTGTCCGTTCGGGCCGAACTGGTGCGGACACGGCGAGCCCTGTCCGATGCACGACAGTTTGTTGAAGATGGATTCCGAGTGGACCGCGTATCTGAAGAACACGCGGCTGGATGTGTTTCAGCGGGCGGCGGCGAAGACGTCCGGAGCGGAAGGGCAACCACTAATCGGCGCTAAGCGGCGCTAATGACGGCAACGGAAGGGGCGGCAGGATTGCCGCCGCTCCGACGGACCGTTCTGGGTGGTTGCCGGGATGATTGGAAACCCCGGGGTAGGCCGCGAGCTTGCTCGCGCTCCGAAGCGGCCAACGAAGCGCCTGCAAGCAGGCGGCCTACATGAGCAAGCGGGGGCTTACTCGTCGATGTTGTAGGCTTGAGTCACGATCACGCGGGCCTGCAGACGAGACACGTCCACATCGCGCGGGAGGTCGCTGAAGTAAGCGGTGTAAGCGCGGGTCGATTTTGCGGCGAGCGCGGAGACCATGGCCGTGGTATGCCCGATCAGTTTCCCGTCGAGGCGGAGTTCGCAGTCGAGTTGGACGAAGTTGCAGTCCGTCCCGGAGTGGTTGGTGATCTCGCCCATGCCGGTGGCACCGTCGTTGTTCTTGGTGAGCTTCATTTCACCGAGTTCGAGCTTCGATTTATCGACGGAAAACTCGGTGATGCTATCGAGGCCAAGCAGGGGAAAGCTGTGGAAAAACCAAGTGGAGGCGATGACCAGCGGGATAAGGCCGATGCTGAAAAGAAAGCCTTTGAGGATGTAGAGCGCGTAATTCATCGAGGAAATCGGTGGAGTGATACTCCGAGGGGCGGTTTCACAGGGGCCAGAAGTGGAGCAGTGCGGGGACGGCGACGGCGATCACGAGGAGCTCCAAGGGCAGGCCGAGGCGCCAATAATCGCCAAAGCGGAGGCCGCCGGGGCCGAGGATGAGCGTGTTGTTTTGGTGGCCGATCGGCGTGAGAAACGCGCAGGAGGCGCCGATGGCGACGGCCATCAGGAAGGAGTCGGCGTTGACCGCGAGCTGGGTCGCCGTGCTGAGTGCGATGGGACACATCACGGCGGCGGTCGCGGCGTTGTTCATGAAGTCGGACAACGTCATCGTGACGACGAGGATCAACACCAGCGCCATGACGGCGTGGCCTTGGGCGACGTTCTCAAGCAACGCACGCGAGACGAGGTCGGCCGCTCCGGTCGTCGCCATGGCGTCGGCCACCGGGATCAACGCGGCCAACAACACGACGACGGGCCAATCGACGGCTTCGTAAACGGTGCGGACAGGCGTGACCTTGAAGGCCATTGAGGCAAGCACGCCGGCGGCGAACGCCACGGCGGCGGGGAGCAGTCCGAAAGCCGCGCCGGCCACGGCGAGTCCCATGATGATGGAGGCAAGCACGGCGCGACGAGGATCGGGCACGCGGATTTCGCGGCGGGCGAGGGGGACGCAGCCGTTGTCCGACGCGAAGGCGTTTATCGCTTCGGCGGAGCCCTGCATGAGGAGCACATCGCCGGCGAGGAAACGCTCGGAGCGGAGGCGTTTGATTGAACGGCGGCCTTGGCGCGACAAGGCGAGGAGGTTGATGCCATGGCGGCTGCGCAGCTGCAGGTCGGTGGCGGAGCGCCCGATCAGGTCGGCATCGGGGCGGACCGCGATTTCCTGGAGAACGACCTCGGCGTCTTGGGGGACGGGTTTAGGTGCTTCGGGGCCGATAAGGGTTTTTTCGGTTGGTTTGTCTTTCTCCTTCACGTCCTCGACGAGCGTGAGGCCCAGGCTGCTGAGGACCTGGGCGAGGGATTCCGGTTCGGCTTCGATGGCGAGGATGTCGTCGGCGTGGAGAATATGATCGGGTGAAATGGCGGCGACACGGTGGGAACCGCGAACGCGTCCCACGATTTGTGCGTCGGAGGCTTCGAGGATGGGGCCGAGATCGCGCAGGGATTTGCCGTCGGATTTTCCGCCTTCGACAATCTTGGCCTCGGTGAGATAGGCGCCCGTGTCGAAGCCCTCGACGCCGGCGCGGGTGCGCGCGGGCACGAGACGCCAGCCGACCAAGGCGACGAACAACACGCCGGCTCCGGCGACGGCGACGCCGACCGGGGAGAAATCGAACAGCCCGTAGCTGCCCGCGCCTTGTTGTGCCCGGAAACCGGATACAATGAGATTGGGCGGGGTGCCGATGAGGGTCGTCATGCCGCCGAGGATGGAACCGAAGGCGAGAGGCATGAGCACGCGTCCCGGCGGAAGGTTGAGGCGCGAGGAAATCTGGATCGCGACCGGCATGAGCAGCGCGAGGGCGCCGACGTTGTTCATGAACGCCGAGAGAACAGCCGCGAGACCGGTGATGGCGGCGATGGTGAGCGTGGGACCGGCGGACGCAGGGAGGACTTTGCGCGTGAGCGCATCGACGGCGCCGGTGGTTTGCAGCGCGCGGCTGAGCACGAGGACGCATGCGACGGTGATGACGGCGGGGTGTCCAAAGCCCGCGAAGGCGGCATCGGGAGAGACGAGCCCGGAGAAGACGCAGAGGAGCAACGAGCCCATCGCGACCATGTCGTGACGCCAGCGGCCAAAGACGAACATCGCGACGGTGAGTGCGAGGATGCCGAGGATGAGGGCCTGTTGGGTGGTCATGCGGTGATGTCTGCGGGAGTCGCGACGGAGAGCGGCGCGGCGGGATCGCTCGCGAGGTGGTGGCTCGCGCGCCAGGCGTGATAACCGATGCGATCGAGCCAGCGCATGGCATCGAGGACGGCAAGCGCGTCGGCTGGATCGACGCCGCCGTCGGCGGTGCGTTGGAGGAGCGCGGGGCGTCCGTCGCGACGGATGTCGGCGAGTTCGGCGGCGTCACGGGTGACACTGTCGAGCCAGTCGGCGGGCGTGTTTGAGGCGAGTCCGGTCGCGGCGGTGGCGAGCAGGCGGCGGGCGATGTCGCGGCTGGCGGCGAGGCGCGGATCGGTCAGGGCCTTGCGCACGGACTCGGGCGGTTCGAGACGCGAGCCGAGTCGGGTGAGGTGGTCGATGGCGTGCAGTTGCGAGACGCGCAGGGCGGACGGCGGTTCGCCTTCGCCTACCGGCGGGATGCGCGCGAAGAAGCTGCGGATCGCGTCGAGTGCGGCGGCGGGTTGGGCGGCGTCGGCGGCGGGCGGGGTGCCGTCGAGGGCGCGGGCGATGCCGTCGATGTGGGCGCGCGCGGTTTCGGTGAGGGCGCGGCGCGTGGCTTCGAGGGCGACCGACGGCGCGTGCAGCAACGAGTCGTCGAGGTGGCGCGTGAGCGTGGGTCCGCGGTCGGGCAGGAGGCGCTCGATGAACCGCGAGAACGGCCGCACGAAGGGCATGAAGAGCACGACGCCGAGGGCGATGAACGCGGTGTGAAACGCGGCGAGGCTGGTGGCGCCGGGTTCGAGTCCGAAGTGGGTTTGGGCGAGCGCGAGACCGCGCAGGAACACCGGCAGCAACAGGAGCGCGATGAGGCCGGTCGCGAGGTTGAACAAGATGTGGGCGGCGGCGGTGCGTTTGGCGGGCACGCTTCCGCCGATGGCAGCGAGGGCGCCGGTGATGGTGGTGCCGATGGCGGCGCCGATGACGATGGAGGCGGCTTGTTCGAAGTTGACCGAGCCGGTGTGCAACGCGGTGAGCGTGGTGGCGACGGCGGCGCTGGAGGATTGCAGGACGAGCGTGAGCACGATGCCGACGAGTAGCGCGAGCAGGTGCGCGAGGAGTCCGGCCGAGGGAAGCGCGGCGAGATTGAAGACGCTGGAGAGGCCTTGCATGGCGCCTTGGAGCGTTTCGATGCCGATGAAAATTAACCCGAAGCCGGCGAGGGCGAGGCCGAGGGACTTGGTGCGTCCGCGGCCGAGCAGGCGGAAGAACGCGCCGACGCCGACGAGCGGGAGGGCGTAGGTGCCGACGCTGATCTTGAGACCCAGGACCGAGACGATCCAACCCGTGCCGGTGGTGCCGAGGCTGGCGCCGAAGACCATGCCGACGGCTTGGGGAAACGTGAGCAGGCCGGCGCTCACGAAGCCGATCACGGTGACGGTGGTGGCGCTGGACGATTGCACCATGACGGTGGCGAGCGCGCCGGAGGCAAAGGCCTTGAGGGGCGTGCCAGTGAAGCGAACGAGGGCGCCGCGCAGGGCGTCGCCGGCGAAGGCTTTGAGGCCGTCGGTCATCAGCACCATACCGAGCAGGAAGAGGCCGACGCCGCCTAGAAGTTGGAAAACGGAGGAAGTCATGCGGTGAACGAGGGTGCACTCACGTGGGAAACCCACGATTGCGCAACGATGTAAGGCAGCCGCAAGGACACGCGGTCGGCTCGCGCGCTCCCTGAAATCTTACGAGACGATGAGCTTCAGGCAGGCAACGCCGAGGACGGCGGCGAGGGCGGGGCGAAGTTGCGCGGCGCGAGCCCGGATGCTTCCCCAGCGCGCTCCCAGAAAACCGCCGGCCACGACGGTGAAAATGAGTGCGAGGAGAGTGGGGGTGGGTGGCAGGTTGTTGAGGGAAGCGGAGTGTCCGGCGAGACCGGCGGCGGAGTTGACGAAGATGAAGGGCGCGGAGACGGCTGCGGCGGTTTTGGCGTGGGCCCAGCGCGTGAGCATGAGGAGCGGCGTGAGGAAGATGCCGCCGCCGACACCGATGAGTCCGGAGATGAGGCCCATGACGGCGCCGGCGAGGAGGACGAGCGGGAGCGGGGCGGTGCGGAGGGTGGGATCGGGAGCGCTGGAGGACGACGAGAGGGCGGAAGGAGCGGGCGCGGGGATGAGGAGGCGGACGGCGGCGAACGCGAGGGCCAGCGCGAGGAGGAGTTTGAACGCGGGCCTGGGGAGCAAGAGGTGTCCGCCGAGGAAGGCGAACGGGATCGAGCTGACGGCGAATGGCCAGAAGAGACGCCACGCGAAGTGACCCGCACGGAAAAAGAGGATCGTGCCGATGAGCGAGACGGCGAGGTTGAGCGTGAGCGCGGTGGGCTTCAGGACGGCGGGCGCGATGCCGGCGAGGGCCATGATGGCGAGGTAACCGGATGCGCCGCCGTGGCCGACGGCGGCGTAAAGCGCGGCGATGGCGAAGAGCGGGAGGAGGAGCAGGAGCCAGTCGGGCGACATGAGAACGAACGGAGAGTGTTGCCCACGGAACACACGGAATACACGGAAGAAATCAGGCGCTGGCGATGCGGCTGGGCGGGCAGAGATCGTGGAGGCTGTGGAGGCGGAAGTTTTTAACCACGAAATACACGAAAGGCGGAACGCGGCGGAGGGAGCGGCTGCAAGCAGGCGGCCTACGAAAAGCGATTAGGCACGAGTGACGCGGGTAAGGCGGACGGCGCAGGCTTTGTAGCTGGGTTGGCGCGAGTGGGGGTCGAAGGCGGGGAAGGTGAGGCGGTTCACGGCGTCGAAATGCATCGGCATGAAGAGCTGGCCGGGTTGCACGGTTGACGTGACGACGGCGAAGGCGGGAGCGTCTCCGCGGCGGGAGGAGACGAGGACGGCGTCGTTGTGGGCGATGTTGAGGCGGGCGGCGTCGGTCGGGTTGATCTCTACGTAGAGGGATGTGGGCGCGAGCTTGCGCAGGACGTCGCTCTTGTTGGTGCGACTGCCGGTGTGCCATTGGGCGGAGGAGCCGCGTCCGGTGTTGAGGAGGAACGGATACGCGCCGCAGGGCGGCTCGGGCATGGGACGCGGTTCGTCAAAATGGAAGATCGCGCGTTGGTCGGGGGTGAAGAATTTTCCGTCGGCGAAGAGGCGGCGGTGGCGAGGGGCGGAG